>JBEPYA010000008.1:0-34372 GCA_041641615.1 Salinigranum sp.
GACTCTCGATGAGGAGGCTTCTGTGTGCACAGCGGTTGCCTCCTCATTCCTCTCGAAAAGTAGTCTCGATAAGCCGCTGCTGTCATGTGGTTTCTGGATTAGCTAAAGACGGATGCCCCTCCACGGTTTCGGTATGGGTACTGGGACCGACTCCGGCGAGCAAGAGCCGTACGGCTTACCCGCCGGACCGGACTTCCCGCGCGGCCTCGACGAAGCGACGTGGTGGCCGTTCGTCTGCGCCCTCGGGGCGGCGGGCATCTACGTCGGTGCCGGACTGTTCCTCATCGGTTGGGGCGACCTCCAACTGGTCCCGAAGTTCCTCGGCCCTCTCGTCTTCGGCGGCGGCGTGTTCACGGCGCTCGTCGGCCTGTTCGGCTGGCTCTACCACGCGTTCGTCGAGCCGTACTGGACCCACGACGGGGTAGGAGACGACGTCCACCGGCTCGGCATGTTACTGTTCGTCACGACGGACATCTCGACGTTCGCCGCCGGGTTCACCTACTACTACTTCATCCGCGTCGGGTCGTGGCCGCCCGAACACCTCCCGAAGCTCCTCACGCCCGTCCTCCTGGTGAACACCGCGCTCCTCGTCACCTCCAGCGTCACGTTCGAGGTGGCGCATAGACGGCTCACCGGGGGCGAGCGGTCGAGCTACCTCGCGTGGCTCGGCGCGACGCTCCTCCTCGGACTAGCGTTCGTCGGCGGTCAGATCTACGAGTACCACGAGGACATCGTCGTCGAGGGATTCACGCTCTCGGCGGGGATCTTCGGGTCGGCTTTCTACGGACTGACGGGCCTGCACGGCCTCCACGTCGTCACCGGGACGATACTCATCGGCATCGTCTTCGTCCGGTCGCTCGCCGGGCAGTTCTCGGCAAAGCGCGATACAGCGGTTCGAACGGTGTCGATGTACTGGCACTTCGTCGACGCCATCTGGGTCGTCATCGTCGTCTCGCTGTACCTCGGCGCGGCGTACGGGTGAGTGCGAGCGAGCGAGAGCCGCCAGTGCTGCCGGTACGCCTCCCGGTCGCGCCGAGGCGGCTGCGACGGGGGCCGCCTCGGTCGGCACCGGGAACTCGGCGTCGCGGACGAACGCGCGTGCAGTCCGCGAGCACACGGCCGCAGGCCGCGCGACACACGGGCACGGTGTGTAACCGCAGCCGCACCACTCGGGACGAGGGGCTCGACGGAGCTGAGAGAGAGAACGCCTCGGAAGCCAGCCATTCTTTCCACTCTGAGTCGTGTTCTTCGGCCGACCTCACCACCTCCCGACGCCGACTCCCGGTAGCTTTAGGTCCGAGACGACCGCACACGAGGGTATGGGTGCGCTCTCGAAACCGACGTCGATACAGGGCGCGTACGACTGGCTCCTGCTGTTGACGCTCCTGTTCGCGGCGCTCCTGGGCGTCCTGCTCATCGCATCGTCCCTCGGCGTCGTTCCGCCGATCGACCGACTGGACGGCGGCGGTGCGTTCCTCCCCCCGTTCGTCTGAGTCGACAGCAGAGTCGCTGGTGGCTATCGGTCGCGGGCAAGCGACCGTGCGCCGCATGCGTCGTCGATCCCTAACCGAGCCACCGACGGACGAGGGCCGGCCCGACCAGCAGGAGGAGGCTGGCGAGGAGGCCCGCCACACTCGCCGGGAGGACGAGCGGATGCAGCGCGACGCACTCGTCCATCGACCCGATGGTGACGTAGTGTGCCTCCCCCTCGTGTGAGACGACGGCGCCACGGCTGAACGCTGTCTCGTGGGCGAGTTCCCCGCGGACTTTCCCCTCGTTCAACGGGCTGTCGACCGCCTCGTCGAACGCGCGGCGTTCGGCCCGCGTCAGCTCCTCGTACTCCAGCCTCGGGACCGACGGCGTGTGCCGACCGCCCACCGTCGGCCGGTCCACCTCCGACGACGTGACGAGGATGGTCGGCGTTCCGCAGAGGCCGAAGTCCTCCTGGACGGCGGCGTAGCCGCCGATGACGACGCCACCGATGCTCGCCGAGAACAGCAACGCCCCGAGCAGCGGCGCGACGTATCGGCGTCCGAGCGCGCGGTTCATGTGTTCGAATCCGGGCCCGAGTCGTCGTTGTGGACGAGCGACGTCTCGAGCCGTCCACCGAGCGTCTTGAACGTGAGCCCGAGCCCCGCGCCGTACGCGAGGTGGGCGACGAACGAGACGAGCACGTAGCCGAGGAGAGCCGCGCCCGTCTGTCCCCGGTAGAAGGCGACGAAGAATCCCGGCAACATCACGACCGCGAAGACGAGACCGGTCCGAACCAGAGGCTCGCCGGGCAGGAAGTCCGCGAACGTGACGAACAGCAGTGCCCACGTCGTCATCCCGCCACCGACGAAGAGGAGGTAGCCGACGAGCGGGCTCCCCCTGATCCCCACGAGTTCTGCTAGTTCCGCGAACGCGGTCAGCCGAAACACGCCGAACACGTCCCCGATGGCGAGGACGGCCGTCATCAGTATCACACCGACGAGCCCCGAGACCGCCCCGACGACCACGTCACGGCCGACGCCGGAGAGGTCCTCGAACGCGACCGGGCTCCCCTCGTCGGTCTCGTCGTCGGGCAGGTGCCCCTCCGAGGACGGCTGCATCTCCTCTTCGGCAGGCGGTGGACTCTCGACGCCGTACTTCTCGGCCAGCCGCTCCTCGAACGCCTGCCACTCGCGCGTGAACTGGTACGTCCGCTTCAGGTCCCACACGTCCGCGTCGCGAACTGGGTCGCCGTACCACAGCGAGTGGAGCATGTTGTACACCCACATGAGGACGGTGAACCCGATGACGAACGCGCCAACGGACGCGAGGACGTGCAGCAGCTGGAACTGCTCGGGGTAGGCGGCGTAGCGGCGGGGCATCCCGAGCGCGCCCATGACGAGGAACGCGTTGAACGTGACGAACACGCCGACGATGGCGAGGATGGCCTGCATCCGCGCCAGCCGCTGGTCGTACATCCGTTCGGTGATGAGCGGGAACCAGTAGTAGGAGGCGGCGAACATCTGGAAGGGGATGATCGCCATCAGGATCATGTGGAAGTGCCCGACGACGTAGTACGTGTCCTGGTACAGCACGTCGATAGGGATCGAGGCGAGGAAGACGCCCGTGATGCCGCCGATGACGAACAGCCCGAGCCCGCCGGCCGAAAAGAGCATCGGTGCGGTGAGCCTGATGTTTCCCTTCCACATCGTCGTCAGCCAGTTGAACACCTTGATGGCGCTCGGTACGGCGATGGCGATGGAGACGATCATGAACGACGCGAGGATGCGCGGGTCCATCCCCGTCGTGAACATGTGGTGTGCCCACACCCCGAACGAGAGCACGCCGATGGCGAGCGTGGAGTAGACGATGAACTGGAACCCGAACAGCTTCCGTCCGGAGAACTTCGGGAGGATGGTGCTCATCAGCCCCGTCGCCGGCAGGAAGATGATGTACACCTCCGGGTGACCGAAGAACCAGAAGAGGTTCTGCCACAGCAGGGGTCCGCCCCCCTCGACGGCGAAGAACGTCGTCCCGAAGTTGCGGTCGAGAAGCAGCATGAGGATGGCGCTGCCGAGCAGCGGGAACGCGAACAGGACGATGCCGCTCGTGGTGAGCATCGACCACGAGAAGACGTCGAGGTTCCCGAGTTCGACGTCGTCGCCCCGCTCTAAGAAGATAGTGACGACGAAGTTGATCGCCGCCATCGTGGTGGAGAGCCCGCTCAGGTGGAGGCCGAGCAGCATGAAGTCGATCTGTGGGTTGGCGAGCTGTGTCGACAGCGGGGTGTAGAGCGTCCAGCCGGTCGCCGGCGGGGCCAGCACGAAGAACACCTCCAGCATCGACCGCGGGAGGGCGAGGTCCAGGATCTTCCCGACGAGCTCCGTGATGAGGCCGCCGCGAATGAGTAACAGCGAGGGTGGGAGCAGCCAGAAGCCGATGGCGTTCACGCGCGGGAACGCCAGGTCGTCGGCCTCGATCAGAAGCGGGAGGACGTAGTTGGCGATGCCGAAGAACACCGGCGTGACGAACAGGAACAGCATCGTCAGGCCGTGGGTGGTGAAGAGCGCGTTGTACGTCTCCTCGGACCAGACGTCGATCGCGGGCGTCAGCAGTTCGGTCCGGATCATCATCGCGTCGACGCCGCCCCACAGCGCCGCCACCGTTCCGAAGCAGATGTAGAGGATTCCGATGTCCTTGTGGTCGACGGTGGTGACCCACCGGAGGAGGTTTGACTTCTTCTCCGCCTCGTCGGACTCGTGTCCGTGTGTGTGCCCGCCGTCCGCGAGGACCGTGTTCGAGAGCAGCGTCCGGAACGAACCGTACCGCGCGTGGAGTCCGACCACCGCGACGACGCACGCCCCGAGGAGGTACGGGACGACGCTCACAGGTCCCCCCGCGGGGCGGTCCGGTCTCCCCTCTCATCACTCATATGATGTACGAGTCACGTTCGTGGGGATGATTAAGTCTACTCCCTGACCTGGCAACGGGGCTCGGGAACGGCACCATGACTGGGGAACTGGCCTCGACGGGAGACCGTCGACCTCGACCCTCCACCAGAGTTTTGTTCGTCTCGGTCGAACGCGGCCGTAATGAAGCGGTCACTCGCGTGCGCCGTCTCCGCGCTTCCCCTCCTCGTCGCGCTCCTCTCCGTCGTGACGACGCCGGTCGCTGCGCAGTCGGTCAACAGGGCGCTCATCGACAATCTGAACCGGAAACTGCTGTACGTCGCCCTGCCGTTGCTGATGGCCGTGGAGTTCGTCCTCGTCTACACGCTGTATCGCTACCGAAACAACGACGACCCGACGCCGACGGAGGAGAACCGGCGGCTGGAGATCACGTGGACGGTCGTCACGGCGATCATCCTCACGTTCGTCGGCGTGGCGTCGATGGTCGTCTTCGTCAACCCCTACATCTCGCCGGTGGTCGCGGCGGACGCCACCGTGGACGGCGAGCCGAACCCGCAACTGCAGGGGGCCGTCCAGCCGGACGACGAGAGCGCCGTCGAGGTCGAGGTCCTCGCGTACCAGTGGGGGTGGGAGTTCCACTACGCCGAGTCGAACGTGACCACTCACGGCACGCTCGTCCTCCCGGCGGACCGCGAGGTGTACCTCCACGTCACCTCCGCCGACGTCATTCACTCGTTTTACGCTCCGTCGCTCGGACTGAAACAGGACGTGATGCCGGGGGCGTACAACACGGTCCGGACGCGACTGACCGAACCGGGCAACTACTCGCTGTACTGCGCGGAGTTCTGTGGATCCGGTCACTCCCGGATGCGCGGGGAAATCGTCGTCCTCTCCGACGAGGAGTACCGCGAGTGGCTGTCCGAAGGGAACGAGTCGACGGCGACGGCGCGCGTCGCGACCGCGTCGGGCGAACCGGCCGGAACGGGACGAGAGTAACCCTCTCAGGGCCCGAGAGCGGCGATGTCGGCGGCGATGGTCGCCAGCGCGTCGGCCGGGTTCGGGTCGCTGTCCGCCAGATGCGTCCACTCGTGGTCGGGGAACGCCGCCAGCAGCTCGCGGATCCCTCGGCGGTACGGCTCGAACTCGTCGTTTCCTGTCGCGCCTTCGGCCCACACCTCGCGGACGACGGTCATCGAATCGATCCGAACGTCGAGCCTCGTCGGTCCGTACCGCTCCAGCAGCTGGTGGAGCCCCAGGTGGAGCGCGGCGAACTCGGCCGTGTTGTTCCCCGCGTTCGATCCGACCGGCCGGCCGAGACGCGCTACTGTCTCCTCTCCTTCGACGACGACCGCACCGGCCCCTGCCGGCCCTGGGTTCCCTCGGGAACTCCCGTCGACGTAGAGGACCACCTCCTCCCCGCGTAGCGGCCGCCACCGTGGGCTGGGGGCGTCGTCGGCTTCGAGGAATCGATCGAGGGCGTCCCCGAGTTCGGTCGACGTCGTCCCGGGGTCGAACAGCCCGCCGAACCCCGGGACCGCGTCGTTTCTCGCTCCGATCGCCGGCGCGCCCTCGTAGCCGTCTCTCGCGAGGACGCACTCGGTCCGCGCGGCGAGCGGCGACAGCGGCTCTCGGGGCAGATCATCCCCGGTCACGCCTCCGCCCTCGCGTTCTCACCGCCGGTGGCCGGCGACGCGCTCGAGGCGCTGGCTCCCCTCAGACGCGGTCTTCGGTCGCCCGTCCCGTTCTGCTGTCGGCTCATACCTTCGTGTGCGACTGCCGGCCCCTATCGCTTTCGGTACGCCTGAAGAGAATTCACACTCGAGAATAATATTATATATTTCATACAACGAAATACGATACTTACTCCGACTCGGTCGACGATGCTCACTCGCCGGTGGGAGCGGGACCCGCCGGACGGTTCGAGGCTTCGACGGCCACGATCGTCCTGCAGAGTGGCCAAGACCGGGAGATACGGTCCTGATCGGTGGACGGAAACTCGACCTTCGTCTCCGGCAGGGGCGAGGTCACTGTTCGCTGCGCAACCGAGTCCGACTCGCCGCTCGCGCGTGTGGTCTCGTCCGTCAATCGCGAGCATTCGCGTGATTCTTCGACGCCCGTTCCCTCCCGCGGCCGTGACTTCCCGTCGACTCACCCCGCCCCGCCGGTCCCTGTGGTTCGTCGGCCGGTCTCGGAGCGGCACGACGAACCCTGCCTCTCTCAATATCAAAAGTATGGTATAATAAGGAAATAATCAGATAATTTATCTTTCAAGACATCCGATATAGTCCTGCCCGAACGGTTCCCCCTCGGGCTCTCGCCTCTCCGTAGTCGGAGCGTGCCCTCGCCCGTGACGGCGGCTCTCGTAAAACCGTGGCCCCGGTCGACTACGACTCCCGCTCGGCGACGACGGGATTCCGAAGCGTCCCGATGCCTTCGATCTCCACCTCGACGGAGTCACCGGGTTCGAGCAACTCCGGAGGGTCCCGGAAGATGCCGACGCCGCCGGGCGTCCCGGTCGAGATGACGTCGCCGGGACGCAGCGTCGTGATGTGGCTGATGTACTCGACGAGTTCCGAGACGCCGAAGATGAACTCCTCGGTGTTGGAGGACTGTTTCGTCTCGCCGTTGACCCGGCAGGCCACGTCGAGCGCCGAGGGGTCGAGCCGGGAGTCGGGGACGAGCGTCGGCCCCATCGGGGCGAACGTGTCGTAGCTCTTCCCGCGGTAGAACTGCTCGTCGGCGAACTGCGCGTCACGTCCGCTGACGTCGTTGACGGCGGTGTAGCCGGCGACGTAGTCGCGGGCGTCGCTCACGTCGACGCGCTTTGCGGTCCGACCGACGACGACGCCAAGTTCAACCTCGTAGTCGACCTCGTCGATGGCTGCGGGGTGGACGATGGGGTCACCGGGGTTGGTGACCGCCGTGTCGGCCTTCCCGAACAGGAGGGGCCGTTCGGGGACCTCCTCGTCCTGTTCCTCGGCGTGGTCGTGGTAGTTCAGCCCCACACAGATGATCTTTCCGGGGCGCGGGACCGGCGCGAGCAGCGTCGTCTCGGACTCGGGGATGGCCCGGTCGGCGGCGGCGTCGACACCGTCTTCGACGACCCGGAGGAAGCCCTCGTCGGTGAGCTGCTGATACGAAACTTCCTCGCGGAGTCCGTTGAGCGGGACGATTCCTCCATCCTGGCGGACGCCCCACTGCGGAGCCCCGGCGGTGATGTATCGGACGAACTGCATCGTGTCGGAGCACTCGTGCGGGGCACCTAACTGTTGTGTTCCGCGGCAGGACACAGTCCTCGGTCTCCCGGTTCAGGAGTAGGTGAGGTTGACCTCGATGACGTTCGCGCTCCGCAGGATGCGCTCGGGGACCTCGTCGGTGAACTGCTCGTTCTGCATCCGGCTCTTCGGCGCGGAGACGCTGACGGCCGCGATGGCCCGCCCCTCCTCGTCGACGATGGGCGCGGCGACGCACCGCATCCCCATCACCCGCTCCTCGTCGTCGATGGCGTAACCCCGTTCTCGGATCTCTTCGAGGGCCGCGAACAGCTCTTCGCGGTCGGTGATGGTGCTCTCCGTGACCTCCGGCATCCCGTGGCGGTCGAGGATGGCCTCGACCTCCGCTCGGGGTCGGTGCGCCATGATCGACTTGCCGAGCGCCGTCGTCTGCAGCGGCACGCGCATCCCGTCGTGCGTGTCGAGCTGGACGGCGTCGGTGCCGCGGGCGCGGTAGAGGAACACGCCGAGGCCGTGTTCTTCGATCATCAGGTTGGCGTGCTCGCCGGTCATCTCGGCGAGCTCATCGATCTCCGGCCGGGCGACGGTGAACACCTTCTTGCGCGAGCGCGCCTGATCGCCCAGTTCGAGAAAGCGCGTGCCGACGTGGTACTCGGTCCCCTCCTTGATGAGGTACTCCTCCTGTTCGAGCGTGCGCAGGTGGTCGTGGACCGTGCTGGTCGGCATGTCCAGTCGCGTCGCCACCTCCGAGACGCCGGCACCGTCGAGCTCGCGGAGCACTTCCACGATCGCCAGCGTGTTCTTCGCCGCCTTGATCGGGACCGTCTTGCTCATGTCCGCTCTTGCGGGAGTCTCCGTCAAAAGCTTTTCCGCTATCGCCGGAAGCGTGTATGGGGAACGGATCGCGGTCGGGTTGGCCACCCGTACCGACTCAGCGGAACTGGGGGATGACCTCGTCGGCGAACAGTTCCATCCCGCCCGTGTCGGGGAAGTCAACGAACCAGAACTGGAACTTGGTCACGCCGACCTCGACGCGCCGCTCGATGGCCTCGGTGCACTCCTCGGGCGTCCCGATCATGAAGTAGTCGTCGGCGTTCTCCCGGGTGATGTCCGGCTGGTCGACGTACTCCTCCTCGAACTGGATGGGCGTCATCAGGTCGAGCAGGCGCTCGCGCTTCTCCTCGTCGCGGGTGCAGACGACGTGGCCGTCCCACGAGTACGCGACCTCCTCGGGGTCGCGGCCGACGGTGTCGCAGTGCTCTTCGATGACGCCGATCTTGTGTTCGAGCGTCTCGACGTCGCCGTTGAACACGTCTGTGTTCCACACGTCGGCGTGCTTGGCGACGAGCTTGAGCGTCACCTCTTCGCCCTGCCCGCCGACGAGGATGGGCGGGTGCGGGTCCTGCACGGGCGGTGGCGAGCACGTCGCCTCCTCGATCTGATAGTGGTCGCCGTCGAAGCTCGCCCCGCCGCCGCCGCCGGCGTCCCACATGCGCTTCATCAGTCGGATGGACTCGTCGAGGCGCATCAGCCGCTCGAACCCGTCCCGAAACTCCCAGCCGTACGCGTCGTACTCCGGCTCGTGCCAGCCGGCACCGAGGCCGAGTTCGAGGCGGCCGCCCGAGATGACGTCCAGCGTCGCCGCCATTTTGGCGACGAGCGCGGGGTTGCGGTAGTCGTTACAGAGGACGAGCGACCCGATGTTGATGTCGTCGGTGAAGCCGGCCATCGCCGACAGCAGCGTCCAGCACTCGTACTCCGCGTGGTCGCGGCCGAGCATCAGGTGGTCCGGTGCCCACGCGGCGTCGAAGCCCAGCTCCTCTGCCTTCTCGATGCCCCGCTTCGTCACCTCCCAGTCGAGCGTCTCGTACTGTGGGGTGTCGCGGTGGACCGGCTCGCTTCCCTCCTCGGGCGCGCCGGCGAACACCGGCACGTTGTACTCGAATTTGATGTCTGACATGGTTCTTGCTCTTGCTCTTGCTCTCGTTCTCGTCTCTCTTCTCCACTCAGTCGACGGCGAAGTGCTCGAGCGCCTCGCGGTTGAGTTCTGCACTCAGCCCGACGCCCTCCGGCAGGGGGATGACGCCGTCCTCGGCGTTCGGCGGGTGCTGGTAGATGGCGTCGGCGTACGTCGACTCCTTGTCACCTTGTTGTTCTTTGTACCACTCGGGGATGGGGAAGTACTCCGCCATCGGCGAGTTGGTGGACGCGGCGATGAAGTGCAGGTGCGGGTTCGTCCCGGAGTGGGGGATGACGGGGACGTCGTGAGCGCTGGCCATAGCGTCGACGCGTAGGAGTTCGGTCATCCCGCCCATGCGGTGGACGTCCGGCTGGAGGATGTCGACCGCCTCCTTCTCCAGCATCTGCTTGTACCCCCAGCGGGTGAACTCGTGTTCTCCACCGGAGATGGGGACGGACGAAGACGCGCGGACCTCGGCGTACCCGTCGAGGTCGTCGGGGATGACCGGCTCTTCGACCCACTCCATGTCGTACTTTTCCAGTCGACCGAGCATCTTCTTCGCGTACCGGACGGTCCAGCCCATGTACGCGTCGCCGGCGAGTTTGATGTCGTGGCCCACCGCGTCGCGGACGGTCTTGACGACCTCCTCGTTTCGCTCCATCCCCTGGCGGCCCGCCTCGGGGCCGTGCTGGAACCGGAGCTTCATCGCGTCGAACCCCTGCTCGACGTAGTCGAGCGCCTCCCGCTCCAGCGTCTCCAGGTCGACGGGGTGGAGGTTGCTCGCGTAGGCGGGAATCTCGTCCTTGGTGGGACCACCGAGCAGTTCGTACACCGGCTTGTCCGCCTCCTTCCCGGCGATGTCCCACAGCGCCAAGTCGACGGCGCTGATGGCCTCGATCGCCGCACCCTTCCGGCCGAAGGGGATGGTCGCGCGGTACATGATGTCCCACAGCTTCTCGCGCTGGCGAGGATCCTCACCGACGATGAGCTTCGAGAGCGTCTCGTCGACGATGGTCGAGATAGCTCCCGTCGCCCAGTTACCGTGTCCGACGCCGGTGATGCCCGCGTCGGTCTCCACCTCGACGACGACGTCGCCGACCGGCCCCATCCACTTGCGGCGGGCCTGCGGGTTGTCACCCTCGGCGTTGTTGTACTCGTCGTATTTGCTCATCACGGTGACCAGCGGGAACTCGACGAACTCCCCCCACGAGTCGGTACTCACGTTAGTCGCGGATACGTCTGTTATCTCCATCGTCCTCACCCGCAACGTCCATTGCTCGGGGCTAAAGTCTTTCCGTCGCTCCCGGATGTCCGGGTTGTCGTCCGCAGAGACGGTGGAGCCGTCGTCGTCCAGCGTCTTCGCGTCGTCCGTCGTCGCTGCGGCCGTCGAACTCCTGCCTCAGTCGCCGTCGCCGAACCGGAACACCGGCTTGCACGTCTCGGAGCTGAGAAACGCCTCGAACGCGGTAGCGGGGTCGTCCGTGCTGAAAGAGGTATCGACGATGTCGTCGACGGCGATCTCGCCCCGCTCCATCAGCCGGAGCGCCTGCTCGAAGTTCGTCCACGTCGACCCGTAGGACGTGTTGATGTCGACCTCGCCGCGAACGGCGTCGGTGAGCGTGACCTCCGAGGCGGCGTTCGGGATGCCGACCATGACTACCTGCCCGCCCTTCCGGACGACGTCGAGGGCGTTCCCGATGCCGGTGTTGTGGCCCGTCGCGTCGAAGACGACGTCGAAGCCGACTCCTCCCGTGAACTCCTCGGTTCGCGCGTCGAGGTCCTCCGACTGGACGTTCAGCGTCTCCACGCCGAGGTCCGCCAGGAGGGGAAGCCGGTAGCTCGCGTCCTGGTCGAGCCCGGTGACGACGACGTTCGCACCCAGCGATTCGGCGACCGCTGCCACGAGGACGCCGATGGGGCCCGGGCCTTCGACGAGGACGTTGTCGCCGGGCGTCGTCACCGACTGGTCGAGGACCGCCCGCGTGGCGATGCTCGTCGGCTCGGTGATGGCCGCGTGGTCGAGCGGGACGCCGTCGGGGACGGCGTGCAGGTGTCGCGGGTCGACCGTGACGTACTCCGCGTAGGCGCCGTCGCGGTGCATCCCCGTGATGGAGAAGTTCTGACAGACGTTCGGCTGACCGTTCTTGCACTGGAAACAGTGACCGCAGTCGTGGATCGGCTCTTCGATGATCTTGTCACCCTCGGCGAACCCGTCGACACCGGCACCGACGGCGACGACCTCCCCGGAGTACTCGTGCCCCATGATGCGGGGGATGGGAATCCACTCGTATCCGCCGTCGTGCTTGTACGCGTGCGCGTCGCTCCCACACAAACCGGCCGTGTGGACCTTCACGAGCACCTCGTCGGAGTCGACCGCGGGTCGGTCCCGTTCCTGTGTCTCGACGGCGCGTGGCCCTGTCTGGACAATTGCTTTCATGATTGCTGGAGACGGTAGTCTGTGAGACTAACTCAAGCGAGGCGCCGGGATGACTTAACGATTTGGATGCGACAACACGCGAGCGAGCCGACGACTCTCTCTCGGTGGGTTGACGCACCGGCTTGACGCTCTCATCCGCCGGTTGACTGTTTCCCCGTCGGTTCATCGCTTCCCCCTCAGCTCACGCCTCGACGCTGTCGACCGACCCGTCCGACGCCGCTCCGTGCTCGGTGACGAGCCGTCCCTTGAGGAGCCGCTCGGTTGTCGCGTCGAACAGGTAGACGTGTTCGGGGGCGATGGTCAACGAGAGCGTGTCGCCCGAGTCGAGGCTGTCGAACGCGGTGACCGTCGCCGTCACGTCCCCGAGGTCGGAGTCGCTGTGGACGATCGCCTCGGTGCCGATCGGTTCGACGACGCGTACCGCCGCGTCGAACGCCGGGCCGTCGTGGGTCCGGCTCGACGTCCGGTAGAGGTCCTGCGGGCGGAACCCGACGATCACCTCGTCGGCGTCGATGTCGCCGCTCACGAGGGCTTTGTCCACGCTGAACGAGGCGTCGCCCATCTCGACGGTGTAGGTGTCTCCCGCGTCGCGGAGCGTCGCGTCGAAGAGGTTCATATTGGGGCTGCCGACGAACTGCGCGACGAAGAGGTTCGCCGGCTCGTTGAACACCTCGCCGGGCGTGCCGAACTGCTGGAGCTCACCGCCGTCGAGGACCGCGATCTTGTCAGCCATCGTCATCGCCTCCTCCTGGTTGTGGGTGACGTACGCGGAGGTGATGCCGACCTCCGACTGGAGCTCGTCGATCTCGGTCCGCATCGTCTTGCGGAGCTTGGCGTCGAGGTTCGCAAGCGGCTCGTCGAAGAGGAAGAGCCGGGGTTCGCGGATGATGGCCCGTCCGAGCGCGACGCGCTGTTTCTGCCCGCCCGACAGCTGCGCGGGCTTGTTGTCGAGAAGCTGGTCAATCTCGAGCATCTCCGCCGTCTCGGTCACCCGTGCTTCGATCTCGTCGTCGGTCAGGTCGTTGTCCTCGCGGCGGAGGCCAAACCCGAGGTTCTGCCGGACGGTCATATGGGGGTAGAGCGCGAAGTCCTGGAACACCATCGCGACGTCGCGGTTCCGAGCCTTGATGTCGTTGACGACGGTCCCGTCGAAGCGGACCTCCCCGTCGGTCGGGTCCTCCAGCCCGCCGATCATGCGCAGGGTCGTCGTCTTCCCACAGCCGCTCGGCCCGAGCAACACGAGGAATTCCCCGTCCGCGACGTCGAGCGAGAGGTCGTTGACGGCGACGACGCCGTTCTTCTCCGGGTCGCCGAACACTTTGGTTACACTGTCGAGTTCCAGGTGTGTCATTGAAAACCGGTACCATCTACCACATAATAAAAGTGGTGACCTCCCGTCGAGGCGGGGCGGTCAGCCCTTGATCGCCCCGCCCGTCAGCCCCTGGACGAAGTAGCGCTGGATGTACGCCAGGCCCAGTAACACGGGAATCGAGACGATGATCGAGGCCGCGGCGACGACGTTCCACTGGGTGTTGAAGCCCTGTACGAACGTCAACAGCCCCGGCGGGACGGTGAACTTCTCGTTGTTGAGCAGCGTGAGCGCGAACACCAGCTCGTTCCACGCGAGCAGGAACGCGAAGATGAACGAGGCGATGAGCGAGTTGCGCGCCATCGGGATGAGGACGTACCAGAACGTCTCGAACGCGGAGCACTGGTCGATGCGGGAGGCCTCGATGATGGAGTCCGGGAAGTCGTCGAAGAAGCCCTTCATCAGCCAGACGACGAACGGTGCGGTCATCGCCCCGTAGATGAGGATGAGCGCGAGGTGCGTGTTGAACAGGCCGAGCGTCGAGATGAGCTCCCACTCGGGCACCATGATGGCCGTCCCGGGGAACATCAACGAGGCCAGGAGGAGGCTCATCAGGACGTTCTTCCCGCGGAACTCCCGCCGCGAGAGGACGTACGACGCCCCCGTCCCGAGGACGACGGCGATGAGGCCCGCGCCGCCGGCAATCTTCAGGCTGTTCGCGACCATCCCCAGCACGTCGATGTCGATCGCCGAGGAGACGGTGACGCCGAACAGCCGCTGGACCAGTGAGGTGTACCCCCCCGACTGGATCGACGACTCGACGACCAGCCGGAACCCCTCCAGGGAGGGGTTCTCGGGGAACACCGTCGGGGGAATCTGCTGGATCTCGGCCGTCGTCTTGAACGCCGTCACCACCATCCAGTACAGCGGGAAGAGGACGTAGACGGCGATGGCCAGCGTGAGCAGCCCCACGACGGCCTGTCGGAGGTAGTTCCCGGCTGTCGTGTCGAACAGCCACGAGCGGTTCGTCCCGAACGCCTCTCCGTCCGACCGGTCGGACGTGGATTTCGATTCGGTCGCCATCAGATGTCACCTCGGACCTTGTCGTAGAACTGGATGTAGTAATACGAGAACACGAGCAGCACGACGAACAGCAGCACCGAGAGGGCCGACGCGAAGCCCACCTCGAAGTCGACGAACGCCGCGCGGTAGATCATCACGGGGAGGGTGCTGCTGGAGACGCCGGGGCCGCCCTTCGTCATCACCCACACCATCGAGAAGTTGCGGACGTTGTAGATGAGCATCAGGAGGAAGCCGATGGCGAGGTTGTACTTCATCATCGGTATCGTAACGTGGCGGAACTGCTCCCACGGGGTCGCTCCGTCCATCCGCGCGGCCTCGTAGAGGTGTTCGTCGATTCCCTGCAGCGAGGTCAGCGTGAGGAGCGCGAAGAGCGGTGCCAGCCGCCAGATCATCCCGATGATAGGCGGCCACAGCGACAGCTCCGTCGACCCGAGCATGACGATGTACTCGTCGATGACGCCCAGCTGGACGAGCAGTTCGTTGATGATACCCTGCGAGCCACCGAACATGAACTGCCAGATGGACGCGCCGACCACGCGCGGCAGCACCCACGGGATGAGGACGATCGCGCTCGCGACGCTCGTGTACGGCAGTTTCTCGTGGAGCAGCCAGCCCATGAGAAAGCCGAGGACGATGGCCGCGAGACTCCCGACCGTCACCCAGACGAAGGTGTTCCACAGCACCTGGTGGATGTCCGGGTTGGTCCAGATCTCCACGTAGTTGCCGATGCCGACGAACTCGGCCTCCTCGGGTGCGAGCAGGTCCTTCTCGAAGAAGCTCGAGTAGATCGCCTGCGCGATCGGGTAGAGGATGAAGAGGCCGACAAGCGCCATGACGGGCAGTATCGGGAGGTACACCCGGACACCCTCCGGGATCCGACCGGTGACACGCTCGACTGACGATTGTGCGTTGTCTACGTAACTCATTGTTGATGGTGTCGGATACTGGAACCCATCACGTCCGGATAGAAGTAGTTTTCCGTGTTTGCCCGCTCCGGTCGGCGGTCGAGACGGCTATCTCCTCGGGTGTGAGGCCGCCCTCGACGTACTGTCGTCACCGACGCGGGGCCGTCAGAGCGACGCTGACCGCGCGAGAGACCGGCCGGGGCGAACTCCCGTGCGTCGGGAGCGGGTCGAGTGGTCGGGGTCAGGCGAGTTCCTCGTCGACGACTTCCTGGATCCGCGAGTTGGCGTTCGAACAGGCCTCCTCGGCAGTGGCCTCGCCCAGCACGACCGGCTGGATGACCTGCGTGTTGATGATGCTCTGCATCGAGGCGATGCCCGAGAACGAGGGGAACCGCGAGGTGCGGTTGAACAGGTCGTCGTTGTCGTACAGGGTGATCAGGTCGCCGAACTGGCTGCGGAACAGCTCGGAGGGCTCCTCGAACGCACTCTTGAGGGTGGGGACCCGTCCCCGGATGCCGACGTCGGCGTCGGACGTGTACGTCCACGGCGCCAGCTGCTCGGGCTGGTTCCACCAGCTCGCGTAGTCGAACGCCGCCTGTCGTTCCGCGTCGCTCTCCGTGCCGCCGCCGAGCATGAACCCCTGCGCGTTCTGCAGGAGGAGGTCCTGCGGCTGGAACTGGCCGGAGGGTTTCTCCGGGAGCGGCGCGCGGGTGACGGTGTGGCCCTCGCCGTCGAGGAACGACTGCGGCGCGCCAGTCGTCTGGTAGACGGCGTTCGCGTGCGAGTAGGTGATGAAGATGCCCGACTCGCCCTCGCGGAGGAGCCGACCCGCGGCGATGTGGTCGTTCTCGGCCATCGAATCGGGGAACAGCCCCGCCTCCGTGATGTCCTGATAGAGTTTGACGGCGTCGACGAAGCCGGGCTGGTCGACGGTCGCCTCCATTGACTCGGGGTCGAAGTACCGACCGCCGTTCGCGTAGACGAAGCCGATGAAGTACCCGGTCGTGAGGCCGAAGTCCGTCCCGGGGGCGGTGATGGCCGCCGACACCTCGTCGAGTTCCTGCATCTCCTGGCCCAGCTGGATGAGTTCGGGCCACGACCGTGGCGGCGCGTCGAAGCTCGTCTGTTCGAGGTAGTCCGTCCGGATGTCGATGAACGGCCCGAGGTCGGCGTAGCCGCCGGGGAGTCCCCACTGGCGTGCGCCGCTGGTGTCGCCGAGGCCCTCGTACGTCACCGCGTCGATGTTCGCCTGGATGAAGTTGCTGTTGACCTCCTCTAGCTGGTCGGCGAACTGCTCTTGATTGAGCGGCTGGATGGCGCCGGCCCCCACGTAGTCCGGAATCTGCTGACACTGACCGGCCATCAGGTCCGGGAGGTTGTCGTTCGCCGCCGCGGAGGCGATGATCTGGTACTTCTGTCCCCACTCTTGGTGCTGGTAGCTGACGTCGTGCTCGGTGTAGGCGTCGTAGTGCCCGCTGATGTACTCGCGCTCGGCCGGAATCCCGCCGAACAGCCAGAAGTCGAGGCTCTGCGAGCCGGAACCGCCGCCGCCCCCACCGCCGTTGCCACCGGACCCGCCTCCACCGCCGTTACCGGAGCCGCCACCGCTGGAACCGCCGTTGCCGCCACCGCCGCTGCAGCCCGCGAGCCCGGCAGCCAGTGCGGTCCCGAGTCCAGTCAGATACCGTCGCCTGTTGAGTCCACTCGCCGTACTATTGTCTCTCATGGGACGCTACTACACACGTGTCGGGTCATCAGGAATAAATGTATCGATGATGTTGATTATCGTTCCTCGCTCTCGACCGCTGGTCCACTCTCCCGGCCGCAGACTCGTCGGCCCGGCTTCCATCCCCGCACGATGCCCGAGTCGAGCCAGGGGAGGGCGGCTCACTCGAGAACGTGACGACGGAAGCTCCGCCCAGTGAGCCACTCGCGGTCCCCCGCGGAGAGCCCCTCCACCTCCCGGAGCCAGTTGTACGACTCGGCGTAGCTGGCGACGTCGCTGACGTTCGGGTAGTCGGAGCCCCAGATCACGCGATCGCGACCGAAGGCGTCGAGGAACCATCGGACCTTGTCGTGCATGTCCTCGTATGGGAACGCCTCCTCGGACCGGTGTTGTACTTCCGACACCTTGACCGCGACCGAGTCGTGCTCGGCGAGGTCGGTGAACCGGGCGAACGTCCCCTCGTCCGTGGGTGTCTCCGGGCCCGCGTGCGCAAAGTGGTCGAAGAGGTACGTCAGGTCGGGGTACGCGTCGACGAGTTCGAGCGCCTGGTCGAGCTGGCCATGGTCACAGAGGATCTGGACGGTCGCGCTTTTCTCGACGGCGGCCTCCCAGAATTCGGTCTCGGCCACGGCGTCGCGCAGCCACGTCACGCTCGGGTCGAACTGCTCCCACATGGCGTCGTAGGGGCAGGCCGCCCCGAGGCGAAAGCCGAGGACGCCCTCGTGGTCCATGCACTGTCGAAGGTGGGCGGCGGCGTCGTCGGCGAACGGGTCGAGCATGACGATTCCGTAGAGCCTGTCGTGGGCCGCCGCCTCCAGCGTGTAGTAGTTGTCTGTCCACTCGCAGATGGGGTAGCCGACGACGACGGCCTCGTCGACGCCGTTGCGATCCATGTCGGCGAGCAGACGGTCGGTCGTGTAGACGGTGTGGACGCCGAACCCGTCGACGAGGTCCAGGAGCGGGCCGTTGACCCAGGGGTGGTCGCGGCTCGCGGCGCCCCACGCGTGCGTGTGAGTATCGAGCATACGCTCACACTCGCCGGTGGGCTACTAAAACTTGCCCGGGCAAGAACTAAGCCGCGCGCGGTGGAGCGTCGGACGCATGGCGCGTATCGCGTTTCACCTCCGCATCGAGGAGGGACAACGGACGGCGTATCGCGAGGAACACGAAAACGTCCCGGAGGCGCTCGAGGAGGCGTACCTCGACTCGGAGGCTGGTCTCGAAACCTACAGCGTCTTCGAGAAGGACGGCCACGTCTTCGGGTTCATGGAAGTCGACGACCCCGACGTCATCAAGGAGGTGATGGCGGAGAGCGAGGCGCAAGCCGACTGGGAGGCGGTGATGGACCCCATCCTCGTCGACGAGGACGACCCCTGGATGGACGAGGTGTACCGGATGGTCTGACGCCCGGCTCGTCCCCCGACTCACTCCTTCAGATAGCCGCCGTCGACGGCGACTTCGAGGACGGTCGCCCACTTTCTTGCGAACTCGTGTAGCGGTATCGGTCGTCTTGCGAGTCGAATCGAAGGTCGGGACGTCAGCGCCGGCGCGGGCACGGCGGACGGTGATACCGCGACCGATTCCCTGCGCTCTGCCGGTGACGACGACCTGATAGTCTGCGAGGCGCGTGTCCGACGCTGTCGCTTCGACCGTGTCTCGCTCGGAAGGCATACCCGACTGTTCGGACCTCCCCAGTATGCCTGTGCGGGTCTCTCTCTTCGCGACGGCCCTCGACTCGCGCACTCCGTTCGCCCCTGTCCGTTTGTCACGTATGTTCACACACCGTCCGGTATGGCCGGAATCCCCCTCCTCTGGGGCTCACTCCGAGTCGGGTTCGACCCCTCCGCAGCGCTCGTTGCCCGGCGATAAATCGAGTTGGTTAGGGGTGTGCGAGTCGATCCAGTGTCGCGAGTCGGTGCAAACCCTCGATTCGCTCGAAGCTGGACTACTCTCGCACCTGTTTCCGATGATAGCGGAACCCGATCGATCGGCTCATCTCCTGCGTACGAATGATGCTGGAGCCTCAACGGGGTCGTGCACCGCATCGCCGTGGTAAGCGGCCCGATCCCGCACCCCGGCCGCTCAGAGTGGTGGCGGAGCTTCCACGTCGCCGCTCCCCGTGTGGTGCCTTTCCGTCATCACCGGATACCGGTGAAGAACCCCTCGTTGTCGAGCGATCGACGGTGTGGATGCTGCTCGCTGTCCCAGATATCACAATCATATTTCTGTAACGGGATAGGCCTCGCGCCCGCTGACGGCCATACGTTTGTAACGTGATCGGTTACCCACCGAAGTGAACCCTATCTACCGTCTTTTCGGTCTGTCACAGAGGAGTAGATCTTATTCTTTAGAACAGTCCGTCCCTGTAAGCCGCTGTTCTCGGATCACTCCCGTCGACTCGATCTCTCGCCAGGTCACTACGCTCTCCGACGTATAGGTCCTCGAAACGTCTCTTCTCGACGAGCAAGTCGCCGAAGAAGACGCATGCTCGGTTGGCACACGTCCTGAAGAGACATTCGGGTCGAGATGGCTCAGAGACGGTGGTAAACCGCGTTCCCGCCGCGTTTCATCCGAGCGGCCCTGTTTCACGGACGTGCCGAGGAGTCTGGAATAGAATATGATTAGTTTTGTTCGAATCGTCATCTCGGGTCGAACGGTACCCGCGTACCGACAGGTCGATATCCCCATCCCACGAGCGGTACGACATCCTCTCGCACTACCCATCCCGCGCCGAACCGGCGACCTCGACTCGCCCGAGTGCCCCGAACGGATGACCGACGAGTCCCGCGTTTCGTCCTACCACATCGCCTCGGACGCGACGGTCGAGGAGTTCCTCGCGGTCGCGAAACTGTACGCCAGGGACGTCGTCGACCGCCACCAGTTGACGGTAACCGTGGACGACCTCGACTGGGAGGTCAGCACGCGGGCGACGCGACGGGCCGGTGCCGTGAAACATCGCGACGGTCGCCCGGAGGTGGTCTCGCTCACGTGGGCGTACTTCGAAACGAAGGGCTGGGACGCGATGGCAGAGACGATTCGTCACGAGCTCGTCCACGTCCACCTGCTGAACGAGCACGACGACGGCTCTCACGGCGAGCGGTTCCGGACGCTCGCGGCGGAACTCCGGACGGGGGTTCGCTGCGAGCGGTTCGCCGAGCCCCGGTGGTGGATCGTCTGTCAATCCTGCGGGGCGCGGCTGGCGCGGTACAAACGGTCGAAGCTCGTCAGGGAGGTCGAGTCCTACCGGTGTGGTGACTGCGGCGGCGTGTTCCGTCGGGAGAGAAACGGAACGGACGACCGAGGCCACTCCGAACAGTTAACCGACTCACCTCGGGAGTAGTGACCATGCTCGAAATCGACCCCGACCGACTCCGCGAGGCGTTCGACGACTACTCGGCGATCGGTGCGACAGAGAACGGCGGCCTGCATCGACTCGCTCTCTCGGACGAGGACCGGGAGGTACGCGAGCGCTTCCGTCGCGACCTCGACGCGCTCGGCCTCGACGTCCGCGTCGACGAACTGGGAAACATGTTCGCCCGACGGGAGGGAACCGACCCCGACGCCGACCCGGTTCTGATAGGGTCGCACCTCGACTCCCAGCCTTTCGGGGGCCGCTACGACGGGCAACTGGGCGTCCTCTGCGCGCTGGAGACGCTCCGCGCGCTCGACGACGCCGGCCTCGACACGCTGCGTCCGGTCGAGATCGTCAACTGGACCAACGAGGAGGGGTCGCGGTTCGAGCACGCGATGCTCGGCAGCGGCGTCTTCACGGGCGTCACCTCCGTCGAGGAGGCGCTGACGATCACCGACGACGACGGGCGGAGCGTCGGCGAGGAGCTCGAACGCATCGGCTACGCCGGCGACCACCCCTGTGAGTCACACGACGTCCACGCCCACCTGGAGCTCCACGTCGAGCAGGGGCCGAAACTCGAAGAACGCGGGACGAGCGTCGGCGTCGTCGAAGGCGTCTACGGGATGTGCTGGCTCGACGTGACCGTCGACGGCGAGGCCGACCACGCCGGGCCGACCCCGATGCACACCCGGACGGACGCACTCGCCGCCGCCACGGAGGCCATCGGGAAGATTCAGGCGCTCCCGATGCGACTCTCCGCGGACGCCGTCACGACGGTCGGCCGCATCAGCGTCGAGCCCGACTCCATCAACGTCATCCCGAGTCGTGCCCGCTTCACCGCCGACGTGCGGAGCTACGACGACGCGGTGGTGGACCGCGGCGTCGAAGAAATCGAGTTCGAGGTCGACGCCGCCTGCGAACGCGTCGGTGCCTCGTACGAGATTCGGGAGATCTGGCGCATCCCGCACACGGCGTTCTCCGAGTCGGTCTGTGCGACCATCGAAGCCGCGGCCGCCGAGGTCGGCGCGTCCGCGGAACGCATCGTCAGCGGTGCCGGCCATGACGCGAAGTACCTGAACGACCTGACGGAGACAGCGATGGTCTTCGTCCCGAGCGCCGACGGCAAGACCCACACCGAAGCGGAGTTCACCCCCTGGGAGGATGTCGTTCGCGGTGCCGAGGTGTTCGCGAACGCGACGGTTCGACTCGCCGCGGAGTGACGCCCGCGGAACGACCGTCAGCTATCGAGTCACGAGGGTGATTCGTGGTTCGACCGCACCTCGCCGAGACCGCGACGCGCCTTCTCTCACCCTCCACTCCGATGGTCGTCGTCGTACAGACCAAACGTAGGTACGCCTCTCGCATCGACGTTTCCCCTGTGATTTGGTGCCTCGGAGCGTCCATCCACTTTCGAATCGAGGGCGGACCCCGGAGCGGTTTTCGTCTGAAGATCGCCGGTTGGGTGAGCCTACGCCTGGGTGAGTAGCCGACGGAGGACGAGATGCAGGATGCCCCCGTTCTCGACGTACCGCACCGCCGCCGGTGTACTGACCTGGGCGGTGACCGGGAACTCGACGGTCGTTCCGTCGCCCCGTTCTGCCACGACGGTGAGCTCGTCGTTCACGTCCAGGCCGTCGTCGAGGCCGCGAATCGCGACCTCCTCCGAGCCGTCTAGCCCGAGCGACTCCCAGGAGTCGCCTTCGGCGAACTGGAGCGGGAGAACGCCCATCCCGACCAGGTTGTCCCGGAAGATGCGCTCGTAGCTCTCGGCGATCGTCGCACCCACTCCCAGCAGGTCCGTCCCCTTCGCGGCCCAGTCGCGACTCGATCCGGTGCCGAGTTCCTCGCCGGCGAAGACGACCAGCGGCGTGCCGTCCTCGCGGTAGCGACGGCTGGCCTCGAAGACCGTCGTCCGTTCGCCGGTCGGATGGTGAATCGTGTAGCCCCCCTCGACGTCGTCGAGCATCTCGTTCTCGATGCGGACGTTCGCGAAGGTTCCGCGCATCATTACCTCGTGGTTCCCCCGGCGTGCACCGTACGTGTTGAACTCGTGGGGCTCGACGCCGTGGTCGACGAGCCACTCGCCGGCCGGTTGCTCACGGGTGAACGGGCCGGCGGGGCTGATGTGGTCGGTCGTGACGGTGTCGCCGAGTAGCATCATCGTCCGAGCGCCCTCGACGTCCGACACGCCGGGCTCTTCGGGGGAGAAGTCCATGAAGAACGGGGGCTCTCGAATGTAGGTCGAGTCGTCGTCCCACTCGTAGACCGCACCGGTCGGCGCATCGAGTGCCTCCCAGCGTTCGTCGCCCTCGAACACCTCGGCGTACTTCTCTTCGAACATCGAGGAGTCGACGCTGTCGTGGACTGCCGAACGGATCTCGTCGCCGTCCGGCCAGACGTCCGCCAGATAGACCGGGTTCCCGTCGTCGTCGGTCCCGAGCGGGTCGTGTTCGAGGTCGATGTCCATGCGTCCGGCGAGTCCGTAGGCGACGACGAGCGGCGGACTGGCGAGGTAGTTCGCCCGGACCTTCGGGTGGATGCGCGCCTCGAAGTTGCGGTTCCCCGAGAGGACGCTCGTCGTCCAGAGGTCGTGGGCGTCGATGGCGCGTTCGATCGGCTCCGGAAGCGGCCCCGCGTTGCCGATGCAGGTCGTACAGCCGTAGCCGACGACGTTGTAGCCGAGTGCTTCGAGGGACGGAAGAAGACCGGACGCTTCGAGATACTCGGTGACGACGCGACTCCCCGGAGCGAGACTCGTCTTGACGTACGCGGGGACGTCGAGGCCGCGCTCGACCGCGTTGCGAGCGAGGAGGCCAGCCGCGAGCATCACCGACGGGTTCGACGTGTTCGTACAGCTGGTGATGGCGCTGACGACGACGCTCCCGTGACCGATTTCGGTTCGCTCGCCGTTCACGTCGACCTCGACCCGCTTGCCGAGGTCGCCGACGTCCGGCTCCGGGAGGTCGGGATCGGGGCGGTCGTCGTCGGGAGCGCTGCTCTCGCTGAGCCACCGGGTGAGCGCGTCTTCGTCGACGAGGTCGAGTTCGTCTTCGAACTCGCCGTGGACCAGTCCCCGGAAGTGCGTCTTCATGTCGCCCATCGGGACCCGATCCTGCGGCCGCTTCGGTCCGGCGAGGCTGGGCGTGATCGTCGAGAGGTCGAGTTCGACCGTCTGGGTGTACTGGGGGTTCTGCTCGCCGAACAGCCCCTGTGCGTCGAGGTACGCGCGGACGAGTTCGATGTGCTCCTCGTCGCGCCCCGTGAGTTCGAGGTAGTCGAGCGTCGCCTCGTCGACGGGGAACATACTGATGGTCGAGCCCTGTTCGGGTGCCATGTTTGCGATGGTCGCTCGGTCCGGGACAGTGAGGTTCGACACGCCCGGCCCGAAGAACTCGACGAACCGGTCGACGACGCCCACCTCCCGAAGCTGCTCGGTGATGTGGAGGACGAGGTCGGTCGCCGTGGCTCCCTCGGGGAGTTCACCCGTGAGTCGGACGCCGACGACCTCCGGGAGTTTCATCGTGATGGGCTGGCCGAGCATCGCAGCCTCGGCCTCGATCCCTCCGACGCCCCATCCGACGACGCCGATGCCGCCGATCATCGGCGTGTGACTGTCCGTACCGACGAGCGTGTCGGGGAGCAGCCACGGGTCGCCGCTCTGTTCGCGCGCGTGAACGACCTGTCCCAGATACTCGAGGTTCACCTGGTGGACGATGCCGGTCCCGGGCGGGACGACGCGAAAGTCGTCGAAGGCCTGCTGGGCCCACTTGAGCGCGCGGTACCGCTCGCCGTTGCGCTCGTACTCCAGTTCGACGTTTCGTTCGTAGGCGTCGTCGGAGCCGAAGAAGTCGACCTGCACGCTGTGGTCGATGACGAGGTCACACGGGACCTCGGGCTCGACGAGAGACGGGTCTCTGCCCTTCCGATCGACGGCCGAGCGGAGCGCAGCGAGGTCGACCACTGCGGGGACGCCGGTGAGGTCCTGAAGGACGACCCGCGAGGGCGTGAAAGGGAGCTGGACGTCCGGGACGTCAGGCTGCCACGACGCCACGTTCCGCACGTCTTCGTCCGTAATCGTGTCGCCGTCGACGTTCCGGAGCACGGATTCGAGGAGGACGCGGATACTGACCGGTAACTCGTCGAGTTCGCAGATGCCCCGCTCTTCGAGCACGGTGAGGTCCGCCATCCGGTAGGAGTCCCCCTCGAACTCGAACTCCCGGACGGCGTCGATCGTGTCGGATTCGTCCATGTCTTCCGGTACGCCCACCCGACGTTTAACGGTTCCCCGCTGCGCTCGCCGCCCGGGGGATTCGTCGTCACTACGGTCCGCCCGCCTCCCTCGGATGGCGGGTCGAGTCCAATCGGCGTCTCGAACGTCTCCGCACCGAGAAGCGGGAACCGCGCTGTCGACCGGGATGGGGGCGTCTGAACGCCGCCTCCCGTGCATCCCATCGTCTCTCGGCTTCCCTCTCGAACAGGACCGTTCTCGGTTCGAAGGAGTCACGACAGGCGGACCCCCGCGGGGGCAGACCGCCCCGTCGTTCGAGGTTTATACCACTCCGACCTTCGGACCAGAAAACCACTGTCATCGGAGCCGATAGGAGATATCGGGCGAGAATCGTTCCGCTCCGCCGGGCGCTCTCTCCACAACCTTTGATACGAAAGAAAAGAGCGGGCTGTGGACACGGAAATCAACGTGTTACACGCATATTCTCGTAATCTCGAAGCAACAAAGGGCATAAATGACTCCTCCCGAGACATCGCCACTATCGGTTGTTCACGACCCGCGTCGAGCCTTCTACGCGGAAGAGTGCCTACGAGGCCGAATCGAGACGACTCGTCACGTCGCTCTTTGCCCGTGTCCCGTCCGGTCCGGTAGTCGTTCGTCCCTACTCGTCCTCCTGCTGTCCCGGCCATCGACGTGCGCTGGCTTCCACGATCCCAAGTAGCGTTCGCCGCTGGGCAGTCCACTCGTCGAGAGAGTTCTCGAACGCCTCATCGGACACCGTCGGTACCCCCGCGTCGCGGAGCCGGGCGAGGTCGGGTGACGGGGGCGTCGCCTCGGAGCTGGTCACGAACGACTCGCCGATCGTCTCGAGATAGGTCCGAAGAGCCGAGCGCGTGTTTTCGAGGAGCGCGCTACTGGGTCGGTTCTCCGCGGGTACTCCGAACCGCCAAAGCGTCACCGCGTCGCTGAGGAGGGCGACACTGATGACGGCAGCGGCCTCACGCCGTTCGGGGTAGAAGTAGTGCAGGATCGGGTACGCCTTGTGGTTCGCCGTGAGTTCGTTCAGTTCGGAACTGAACGTATCGAGCAGGAGGTCGAGTCCCGTGAACGCCTCGCCATCCCAACTCGTCCGGACGACCGTCTCGCCCCGGAGTCCGAGCCCGCTCACGTCGGTCGCGAACGAGCGCTTCTGTGTGACTGCATCGAGGACCGAGAGGACGTACGTGATGATCAGGGTGACGAAGAGCATCCCGCTCGCGGTCGTGGCCGCGGTCGCGAGTTGCCAGACGCCGTCTCTCGGCGCGAAGTCACCGTTCCCCATGGTGAACATGGTGTAGCCGACGAAGTAGACGCGTTCGACCCACGATATGGGGCCGCCGTCGATCGTGTCCCGCAGAGCGTTCTCGGCGCCCGCGAAGACGAGCGTCCATCCCGCCCAGAGTAACGTGATCCACATCAGGATACCGATCAGCAGGATCACGGGGCCGGCGAGCGTCCGGACGCCGACGTTTCGGAGGGCTCTCCACGTCCACCGCATCACTCGCCGCGTCAACGGTCCCGCACCCCCCTCGACCCAGAGTGTCGTCCAGAGGAGGTCGACCACGGTTGTCAGGAGGACGAGCACGCCGACGGTGAGGTGGAGTACGCTCATCCTCGTCTCTCCACCAGCGCTGTCGGCCAGGCGGTGAGACGTTCGAGTCGGTCGGCGTAGGGGTCCAGGTATACGGAGGAGCCGCTCATAAGACAGGTCGGGAACAGGTTCGCGACCGGCCGACAAAAGGCCTTCTTCACTCTCTGACCGCACGGGTCGGCTCTCGTTCGTCGCGCCTCCGTCGCGTCTCGTCACCACCCGTCTGTCCTGAGACACTCTTTTGCCCGTTCCCGCCGGAACCAGGCCCCAACGCGGTCGCTCGTCGCCCGACGACCGGGGCACGCGACCGTCGGTCTCTGGGGACCCCGTCGTCGCCGGCGGTGGTCGATCGTGAGCGCCGTGGACGGCGGTCGCGTCGGGGAGACGGCCGTCTCACGCGTCCACTCGTCCGTCACACCGGGGCGGTCGGCGGACTTGCCAGTGCAGGCACAATTCCGATGGCCGTCATCGGCGTTTCGAGGAATGCAATGTCCCTTGCAGAGACGGTCTCCGAAATCGACCACCTGAGCGACGAACAGCGCGAGTGCATCGAGATCTGCAACGAGGCTGCCACGGTCTGTGAGTGGTGTGCCGACGAGTGTCTCGGCAGCGAGGACATGGAGAAGTGTGCCCGCCTCTGTCGGGACGTCACCGACATCGCGTCGCTGCACGCGCGGTTCATGGCCCGAGGCTCGAACTACAGCGACCATCTGGCCGAGGCGTGTGCCGACGTCTGCGAGGAGTGTGCCGAGGAGTGCAGCCGCCACGACGCCGACCATTGCCAGCTCTGCGCCGAGGTCCTGCAGGAATGCGCCGAGCACTGCCGCAGCATGATCTGATCGGTGGGAACGAGCGGACCCGCTGACCGACGGACCGGACTCGGCGAACGACCGCCGCTGACTCTGGCCCTTCACGCCTTCTCCTCGTCGGCATCGCTGACGAACTCGACGCCTCGTCGGAGGGCTGAGTGGCGATGGCGTCCTCGAGTTACCCCGACTCAACGACTTTCGTCTCCCCCCTGAGGTGCTCGTGGTCCTTCTCTTGCTCACGATGGAGTGGGACTCGGCGGGATGACGGGCTGGTGGCAGGGTGGGGGTGGGGCCTCTCGCCGCTGTGGGGTGGCGGGATGATGGAAGACATCGATGAGAGGTAATCGATTAGACTCGACGTATCGTCGAACCTCCCACGTCATGTGTATTACTAACACAGGTATGGGGCGAGAAAAATCGTTTCTCCGGGCGAATCGGCCTATACTATTCTCCGCGTTTCTCTGACTGGCCTGACGACAGACATCTAATCTTTATTGTCGAAAAACGGTAACACGTTCTCGTCACACCATCCTGGTTCTGAGACCCGCTCACCCCTGGCTGGCCGCGAGCACGTTCCGACGTTCCCCGGGTCGGGGAGGGCCTGCCGTCGAACTGCATCATCCGTCGCCTGCCCTGTGGAGACGACTACAGGGCGCGCTCAGTCGTGCGCATCCGACTGGTTCGAGGGTTCGAGGGGACGAGTACCTCGTCGGAGGGCTGTACCTCGGACATCAGCCGCCGTAGCCACCTGACGTATCCGAACGACTGCTCCGCGGAGAGATCGACCGGAAACCCGTTCCCGAACAGCGCCGACCCGACGACAGACACCGCCGCTCCGAGTTCGTCGGGGTCTCCTGCGGCTTCGAGACCGCAGGTCCACACGGTCTCCGAGAGCGCTTCGACCTCCGTCACCTCGACGTGTACCGTCACTTCGGCTCCTGACAGTTGCTCGTCGAACCAGCGGAGTTCGGGTCTGTCGAACTCGTAGAGCGTCCGCGCCTTCGTCACCGGCAGCCACAGCCCCGTCCGGTCCGCCGTCCAGAGTTCGGGACAGTGGTCGAGCGAGAAGCTCCACTTGTACCACTGTTCGACGCTACCGTCGACGTCGGGTCCGAAGGTGTGTGACTCTGGACCGCTCAGTCGCCGCTTCAGTTCGACGGCCGCCCCGCCCTCCTCGCGCAGTTTGAGATTGAACGATGGGTCCGGTGGCGGGAAGTACAGGTCGGTCCGCGTCGACACGTCGACCGAGCCGAGCCCCGTGATCCACTCACCGAGTTCCTGCGGTGGCTGTCCCGTCCCGAACCAGCGAACCTCCAGCGAGTTCGTTTCCGTCGTTCGGCTCATAGCGGACAACTACGTGACACCTGTATGAATCAGTTCGGTCGGTCGCCCGTCGTCAGTGCCATCGGACGAACGACCTCGTTGATCGTACAGCCCATGGTGATCACGAAGTGGCTGCGTTCGGGCTCTTCGACGACCACCCACTTCGGTGAACGGTCGGAGCTGTCGATGTCGACTTCAACCATCGTTTCGACGACAGCATCGTGGATCTCGTCGGCGTGTTTGGTTCCTGCCGAACGATCTCGACCACGTCGTCGAGTCCGCGTTCGGATGCCTCTCGTCCGGCGAACGCAGCCGCCATCTGACTCCTCCCGGCGTTCTCGACCCACGAGGAAACGACCCGAAGCGTTTCTCTCCGTGCCATGGCGGAGAGTACGGTGCGGAACACTGAACTCCCTTCATAGGTGCTATCCGTACCTCTCTACAATGCAGTAGCGGCCAGCGTTCTCCCGGGCCGATGGGGACCTCTGGAGCTGTTCAGGTCCCCCTCGCGGAACATCGCGGTCCTGTTCGACGCGAGCCGGAGCCACGCTGTTCTCTGGTCGTGCGTCGACTAGCGCTGTATGGCCGCGAGGCGGAAGCGTATCGCTGGTGTATCGCACCGAGAGTTCGGCGCCGGAGTCGTCGCCGCAGTCACGGCACCGTTTGCGTCCCTCGTTTCCCTTCCCGTGCTGCCACTCTCCCCGCTGGAGCTGTCTGCCGACGCTCAGTACTAGCTCGGGTACGCTCCGCAGTCCGCGACACTCGCTGGACTGGTCGTCGGAACGGTGGTGTGGCGACGTGCCATGTCAGGGGCGTCCCCTCCGGGACGGGGCGCGCACTCGCGGGCACCGTGACGTCGGTCGGAACCGTCGTACTTGTGCCGATATTGGCCGGTCTGTACGTGATGCCGTTTCCCATCGTTTTGGGTCTCGTGACGGGGGAGGAGTGGGGTCGCATACTACACGTCATCCCCACCTACGTGTGGGCATCCGTTGGTGTCGCACGAACGGTGGCCATCGGTTGGAGTCCGCTCGTCGGCCTCGTACTCGTCCCGCTTGGCGCGCTCGTCGGTTGGACGTACCAGCGTGGACGCTGTCCCCGTAACCGGTGAACCGACCCCTTCCACCGTTCCACCTACGGCATCGCCCACTGGGAGTCGGATTTCGCCCTCTCAAACCCACACTCTAACTTGGGTTCCACCACTCGGTTCGCGGTTCGTACTGCTGTGTCGCCGTCCAGCAAGCGCGTACCTGCTCGACGAGTTCGTCGGTGTCTCGAGTTCGCTCCGTACGGCACTCCGGAAGTCGACGAACGTGCGGATAACTCCCTTTTTGTTACTCATCTCGATAGTTCAGAAGCGAATATTGTGTTTCTGACGAGTAACGAAGGCTCTAAATGTAGGTATGTACTAATAAGTGGCGAATGAGAACGATCGAGACCACCCGCTCTTCGAGAGTTCCCGACGAGGACCTACCCGGTTTCGAAGTCACGGAGTCCGTCTGGCGGCTGGATATCGACTCCTACCGCGATTTTATCGAATCAGTCACCGGAATCTCTCCTGATCGAAACCTCTCGGCGTCCGATTGCTACCGCATCGGAAATCGACTCGAAGCGTTCATCGACGAGACTCGGCGGGCTGGGAGGTGGACCGAAGACCTGGTCGAGGGCTATTCGGAGGTCGACTCGCTCAGACAGATCTACTGGCTCGCGCGGTTCTTCCGGCAGCGTCACGAACAGTGTCTGGAGGCACCGCCGTAAGCGGGCTTCGCACCCGCGCCCGAACGGGTGTGGTTTACCCCTGTCTCTCAGGCGGGACACCTACACGCGCTCGTCGTCCGGCTGTAGGCCCTCCTGATTTCGTACGCCGTCTGCCAGTCCCGCAGAGTGGACTGGGTGGGTTCTCAGGAGACCGTATCGTGAACCCGGGTAACACTCCCTGCTCCGATTCCGCCGCTTTCGTTCGATAGTCGCTGGCGAACCCGACGAGTATCACTCGATTCCCGGCGCTCTCTCGTCGGTCCGCCCCGGGAGTTCGATCTCTATCTCGAGCTCGGGCTCTCCGACGCCGTCGAAGTCGATCTCGAGTTCGACCGGCTCGCCGAACGCGAACGGGAGCTCCCACTCGTCGTCGACGATGGTCAGTTCGTCGCCGTCTCGCAGCTGTTCGCCCAGTCGGACGAGGAACTCCCCCGCCTCGCTCGCGTCGAGTCGGTACTCCTTCTCGAACTCCCGACCGCTCCTGATAACCGTTCGCTCCGTCTCCTCTCCGGCTCCGTCCGTCGTGCTGTGTTCTGATTCTGCCATGGACTCTCCGTCATCGGTCGACGTCGACCGTCAGTTCGCTCGCGATCCACCCGTCCGCGTTCCCCGACTCGAGGAACACCGACGTGCCCGGACAACTCTCACAGACGCGTATCTCCGGCCGCTGTGGGTCCTCCGTCCCCGAATTCCCGCTGGGGGACGACTGTGTGCCAGTAGCCATCACACTGGTTTAGGGAGACCTAAAACAAAAAGGGTACGGTTTCGTCACTCCTCCCCGCCGGGATCGATGTCGTCTCGTTCGCTTCGTTCGTCCCGGTCACTCGGCTGGCGGTCGGTCGCGGTCACCGCGTCAGCGTCCTCGTCGTCGCCCGGACCGAAGAGGGCGAGATAGACCCACGCCCACATCCGGCCGCGCTATGTGCGTCTCATCCGTGGCCTTTAGGCCCTTCGGACGAGGTGGCGACGGACGGCCCGCTGACACGCCGCACAGACGTCGTCGAGCCGAACGGCCGTCACCAGGACCGGGTGGTCGACGGAGAAGTCCTCGTACAGCGAGGGGATGAGGCTCCGGTGGCGAATCCCGGCGTCGGCGCGCTCGCTCGTCGTTCCCCGGAGGAACGTCTGCCGTCGCTCGACGAGCGCGTCACACCGGCCGCGAAACCGGTCGAGGGTCTCGTGTCTGTCCCGGAGCGCCTCGAACCCGAGATCCGACAGCGGCGTCTCGTTCGCGTCGACGAGCCACGCCGTGACGTCGTCGACGACCTCGCGTGCGTCGTCCAGCTGCGACCGCTCGGTCGAGAGCACTCGGTGGAGGAGTTCGGTCTCGGTCCGCCGGGTGCGAGCCGCCGTGACGGTGGCCCGCTTGAGTTCCCGCGAAAACGGCGTCTCCGTCGTCGGTGCGAGGGCGACCGCGATGGCGTCGGTGAACTCCCCGCGAACGGCCGCCAGGAGCGATTCGCCCCCGCCCGTGACGTGTGGTGCGACGGTCTCGGCGAACGCCCGCCGCACCGCGCGACAGCGGTTTTCCGTCTGCGCGTCCGGCCGGAGGTGTGCGCCCGCGGTCGCCGTGACGCCCGCGGGGGACGCCGGCGTCGGGTCGGTCGGAATCTCCGTCACTCGGTCGGCGAACGCGCCGAACGCCTCGGCCTTCGCGTCCACCACCTCCTGTTCTGCGTCCACACGTTTCCGTGCGTGGTCGATGTGTGTGTTCACGGTCTATGTCACCTCGGAGTAGATCGGAACGCAAGTGAGCCCGGTCGGTTCGCCTCCGTCCGTGAAGGCGATCGTGAGCTGCCACCCGCCGTCGACGTCGACGGCCCGGATCGACGACGGGAGCCAGTCGGGACGGCGACGGTAGAGGTCGAGGACGAGCGGGAGGACGGGGAGACGTCCCTCCCGCGGGGAGAGCGCGTACCCCGACAGTCGGACGACGGTCGACCGCGTTCCGCCGCGAAGATCGACCGCCGCCGGCGACTGGGTGTACTCACCGAGCAGCCCCCACGTTCGGAGCGCGGAGAGGGTCGCCGGGAGCGGGCTCCCCGTCGGGTCGAGCGGCCGTAACCGCGCCGCCGCCCCAGCGAGGAGGTCGCCCTGCTCCCCGGGCGTCAGCTGCCTGTCGAGCTCCGTCGCCATGCTCTCCAGCAGGCACAGACAGAGCTCGTCCGGGTCGTCGACGGTCTCGGCGAGGTCGAGGTACGCGTCCATGACGGCCGTCTCGACCCCCCGCGCCCCCGAGTCGGAGAGCGTCTCGAAGACGCTGGCCGCGACGCGGTGACAGAACTCGGCGAGCGTTCGTCGCTCCGGCGGCGAGCCCGCGTCGCTCGGAGACCCGAGCACCGACTCTCGACTCGCCCACTGCGTCGCAACGCTGGCTGAGCTGGGTACCATCTCTTGGCAGACGATCAGGTCGTAGTAGGGCAGCTGTGGGTCGTACCGCCTGAGCGCCGCCCGATACTGTTCGGTCGCCCGGAGCGCCTCTCCCGCCACCTCGCGTTCGTCGAAGCGCTTTCGCACTGCCGGCACGGGACGGTCACCCGTCCGTCCGCAGACGATGGAGTACGTCCCGCCGTCACTGGCGAGTTCTTCGACGCGCGCTCTGAGCTGCGCCAGCGTCACGCCGACCACGGCCGGACACCCCCCTCCGGATGCGAATCACGCGTCACCGACCCACCGCCCTCACGCGACGCTGCTTCGCCCGTGGCCCTGTCCGCGACCGGCGAGCGTTCAGATACCCCCCCGGCTGCATGGTCGAACGCCCCCAGAAGCGGGGCTCGAGTGCCGGCGGGGCCGCCCAGCGCCCCCGTGCGGGACGTCGGTCGGTCGTGTCTGCGTGACCGCATCGGTTTTAGGCTAGCCTAAAGACACATAATTCCACCGATTTTTAGGCAGCCCTAATCAGTGCGCGCGTGTCGTCCATCTCGCTTCCCGGACTGTCCCATTACACAGGTGACATCTATATGTCACTGCGTAGCCTCATCTCCGGAGAAATGCCGCCATCCGGACCCTGGACACCAGCGAGGAAGCCCACCGAGTGCCACCGGTCCGGTCGCTTTCGGGAATCCGGCGCGAGGGGCGCGTAGATGTCTCGCTACTCGGTCATCGCGGACGTGAGTGAGGCGCTCCTCGATGTTCTCGTGGCACGTCTCGCGCCCGGTGTCGGACCCGACGACGAGGCGGTCCGCGTCGAGGACGGACAGATCGGCCTCGGGTCGCCGAAGACGGCCGGCGACGGCTTCCGGCTGACGCTTTACCTGTACAAGGTCGCGCCGAACGGCCACGTGACGAACCGAGAGCGCGTCGAACGGGAGATGGGCGTCTTCGAGCGCCCCCCGCTGGGACTCGACCTCTACTACCTCCTCACCGCCTACCCGCAGTCGAGCGACCGCCGGGGCATCGTCGACCAGCACAAACTCCTGGGTCGGGCCGTTCAGGTGCTCCGCGACCGGTCGGTGATGACGGGCGTCCTCCCGGGCGCGGAGGACGTCCGCCTCTCGGTCTATCCGGAGTCGGCTTCGGAGGTGACCGACGTCTGGAGCACCTTCTCGGAGACGCCCTACCAACCCTCCGTCGTCCTGCTCGTGAGCGCCGTCAGCATCGACCCCGAACCGCCGACGGTCACGACGCCCGGCCCGATGGTCACCGAGCGGACGGTCGAAAGCTACGCCCGGTTCGTCGGGCACAACAGGGAAGAACTCGACGAGCAGGAGGACGACGATGCGTGAGCGACTGCCGCCGCGGCACCCGAAGGACGCCCGCTCACTGGAGGCGGTAACCCGCCTCGTCTTCGCGGTGCGGCTGGTCGACGCCGTCACCGGCGAGCGACCGCTCGCGGCCCCGCCCCTGAAAACCGACCTGTTCGGGAAACCGACGACGACGAACCGGAGCGGCTTCCACCTGTTCTTGGACCGCCCCGGCGACACGCCGGCGGACTGGCTCGACGAGGAGTTCACGCTGACGGTGGGACCGCACCCCTCCTACCGGTCCGAGTCAGTCACCGTCCGCGTGAGCGACGACCCCCCTGCCCAAAACGAGGACGTCCGCGTCGTCTCCCCGTCGCTTCCGGCGCTCGAACTCACACTGCTGCCGACGACGACGTACCCCGTCCGACCCTGGCACACCGTCGTCCGGGGACGGGTCTCCCGTCCCGCTCCCGACCCCGACGGTGAGCGGATTCCGGTCGACGGGGCGACGCTCTCGTTCGACGGCCTGGCCACGGTCGACGACGTCGACTACTCGA
>JBEPYA010000008.1:34382-35196 GCA_041641615.1 Salinigranum sp.
GACGGTGTCGACCGCCACCGGCGAGTACGTGCTGTCCGTCCCGGCGACCGACGCCGTGACGGTGACCGTCGTCGAGGGGGTCCCACGGGTGCGGGTCGCCGGTGCGGACCCGGTCATCACGGTGGAGCACCCGGACTTCGCGGCCGCGAGCGACCCCGAACAGGAACCCGTCTTCGCTGGTCGACCGACCCGCTGGGACGTCCCGGTCGTCTGAGTGAACGCGGCCACGACCATCGACGGTGGTTCGCTGCACGACCGCCTCGCGCTCGCCTCTGCGTGTGGTTGACTCACACGTTATTATACAAATATGGATGCTCCTTATTTTCGTACAATCGTTGCACTGTATACCGGTTTTCTGAGAAAGCTATATATTCTTATTCGTCGTCCGAGATGTTGGAACGTACATGATTTTCAATGAACAGGTCGGTGGGAGACGGGTCGATGCCTGAGTACCTGACCCCCGGGGTGTACATCGAGGAGGTCTCACGCGGGCCGAAACCCATCGAGGGGGTCAGCACGAGTACGGCGGGCTTTCTCGGCGAGACGGAGCGCGGGCGGACGAAGCCGACGATGGTGGACAGCTTCGCCGAGTTCGCGCGCACGTACGGGACCCGTCTCCCCGAGGAGCGACGGTACCTCGTTCCGGCGGTCGAGGGGTTCTTCCGGAACGGCGGCCAGCGGTGCTACGTCGGACGGGTCACGGCCTCGACCGAGACTGCGACCGCGACGCCCGGTGACGAGACACGACCGCGGCCGGGCGAACTGCGCCCCTCGACGTACGCTCTCTCGTTCGAAGACGTCGTCGCCGGCGCCG
>JBEPYA010000009.1:0-35181 GCA_041641615.1 Salinigranum sp.
CCGGACGGAGTCGTACCAGGGCGCGCTGTTCGTCGCGTGCGGTGACTACCACCACCACGTCGGGCTGAACACGTGGAACGGACGACGGCGTCCGGCGGGCGACCACCGCGGGATCGAGTGGTTCGAGTTCCTCCTCCCCGACGTGGCCGCCGTCGAAGCCCTCCGCGACTCGCTCGACGGCGACGCGACCCGTGAGGCCGACCGCGACGGCGACACGCTCGCACTCACCGATCCGGACGGCGTCGGCGTTCGCGTTCGGCCGATGTGAGTCCGCGTCTCGCTCGACTGCGCAGCGAGGTCAGCGCGAACAGGCCGCCTCCTCGACGGGTCCCTCGACCGGCACGTCGCTCGCACGGTAGTCGGCGTCGGCCATCGTCCCCTCGAACGCGGGGATGGTGAGCCGGTAGTCGAAAGCGAACGCGAAGGGGGAGAACGGGTCGGAGAGGAACGTCGCGGCGTCCTCGCTCCCCTCGAACAGCACGCCGGTCCGCAGAGAGACCACCTGTGCGGTCTCGGTCGTCGCGACGGCCTCGAAGCCGAGCGCGCCGAGTGCGGCTGGTGCGGGATTCGCGTCCGTCGCCGTCGCGTTCACCGACTCACCACCCTGGAGGACCGCCGACAGGAGCGACAGGTGGACGACGAACCGTATCTGTGGTCCCTCGGTGCCGACGACGAACTCCGTTCCGTCCGACGGGAAACAGCGGTCAGCGTGCGCGGCGTCCGCCTCGGCAGTCGTGGCCGCCGCGGAACCGGCGGTGCTGTAGGCGACCAGGAGCGCCACGACCAGTGCGATTCGGACCGATTCGCTGAACGACCCGCGGGGGACCATATCCGAGTTGAGGCGTCGAGAACCAAAAATATCACGTATCGATACAGTATCCTGAGGGTTACTTTCCGATCAGACGTCGGTCATCACCTCGACGATGGCGTCGGCGCTCGCGCGGTTCGTCGCGAGCGGGACGTCGTGGACGTCACAGATGCGGAGGAGGGCGGAGACGTCGGGCTCGTGCGGCTGTGCCGTCAGTGGGTCGCGGAAGAAGACGATGCCGTGGCACTTCTCTTCTGCGACCTCGGCACCGATCTGGAGGTCACCGCCGAGCGGCCCCGACTGCTTCCGCTCGATGTCGAGGTTCGTCTCCTCGCGGAGCCGTTTTCCGGTGGTGCCGGTGGCGACGAGTTCGCAGTTCGCGAGCATCCCTTCGTGTTCCTGTGCGAAGTCGATGAGTTCGGGCTTCTTCTCGTCGTGAGCGATGAGCGCGAGACGCATACGGGAGAGTGTGTGAGGTACGGCTTGAAGCTATGGACGGCGGTGAGGCTCAGCCGTATCCCGACGCCTCGAACCGAACGCCTCGACTACTTGAACCGGAACGTCTCGAGGTTCTTCGGCGCGAACGTCCGCATGTTGTAGTTGTGGTACAACGCGGACGAAAGGTCCTGCACGGAGCGTTCGTCGCCGTGGACACAGAGAACTTTCTCGGGGCGGGGGTTCATCGTCTTCACGAAGTTCTCAAGCCCCTGCCGGTCCGCGTGCCCGGAGAACCCATCCACCGTTTCGACGCCCATTTTCAGGGTCAGCGTGGAGGAGCGCCCGACGTCGTTGCGGTCGTTCACCGGAATCTCGTCCCAGCCGTTCTGGATCCGCCGACCCAGGGTTCCCTGCGCCTGGTAGCCGACGAAGACGAGGTTCGAGTCCGGGTCCGGACCGAGGTGTCGGAGCCACGACATGATGGGGCCGCCGGTGATCATCCCCGAGGTGGAGAGGATGATGGCGGGGCCGCCGTCTTTCACCTCCTGCCGTTCGTCCTCGCCACCGTCGATGTGGTTGAACTCCTCGGCGAGGAACGGGTTGGCGTCCTCGTGGAAGATCCTGTCCCTGAGGTCGTCGCGGAGGTACTCGGGGTAGGTGGTGTGGATGGCGGTCGCCTCCCAGATCATCCCGTCGAGGTGGACCGGCATCGAGGGGATCTTGTCGTTGCGCATCGCCTCCTCGAGGACGAGCATGATCTCTTGGGAGCGGCCGACGGCGAAGGCGGGGATGACGACCTTCCCGCCCTGCTCGTGCGTCTCGGTGATGATGTCGAGTAGCTTCCGCTCGGAGTCTTCCTGGTCGGTCTGGTAGTCGTTTCGTCCCCCGTACGTGGATTCGAGGACGAGCGTCTCGACGCGCGGGAAGTCGTTGACCGCGCCGTTGAACAGCCGGGTGTCCTTGTAGTGGATGTCCCCGGAGAAGGCGACGTTGTAGAGGCCGTCGCCGATGTGGAAGTGGGTGACCGCCGAGCCGAGAATGTGTCCCGCGTTGTGGAAGGTGAGCTTCACGTCCGGTGCGATGTCGGTCACGTCGCCGTATTCGAGCGGAATACAGTGCTTGATGGCCTCCCGGACCATCTCCGATTCGTAGGGCGGGGTGCGGCCCTCCTTGGAGGCGACGTCGAGGTAGTCGAGTGTGAGGAGTCCCATCAGGTCGCGCGTGGGTTCGGTGCAGTAGATGGGGCCGTCGTAGCCGTACTTGAACAGCAGGGGAATGAGGGCGGAGTGGTCGAGGTGAGCGTGGGTCAACACCACCGCGTCGAGCGTGTTCGCGCCCGCACCGAGCGCCTCGGGTACCTGCAGGTAGGGGACCTCGCCCTCGGCACCGGGCTTGTCGCCGCAGTCGATCAACACCCGCGTCTCGGGCGTCGAAAGGATGAACGAGGCACGACCCACTTCCCGGCAGCAGCCGAGCGTCGTGATTCGGACCCACTCGTCGTTCGACAGTTCCTGGCGGTGGATCTGTCGGCCGACGCGTTCGAGGATCGAGCGGCGCTCCTCCCGCTCCTGTTTGAGGAAGTTGCGAACGTTCGACACCGTCGCGCTCTGAATCGGCGGGGTCCGGACCACCTCGGGCGTCCAGCCGACTTCCTGTGTGATCTTTCGAAGCGTGGAGCCGTGCCGACCGATGACCATCCCGGGCTTCTCGGCCTCGATGACGATCTCGCCGGTGTCCTCGTGGAAGTCCAGCGAGGTGACGCCCGCCTCCTCCGGGATGACGTCGAGCACCTGCGCCTCGGCCTCTCGGGGAGAAGTGAGCACGTCGGGGTCCGGGCGGACCGTGATTCGCTTCCGGAGCTTGGAGGCCAGCCGCCGGATGAGGTCGCCGTTCTGCGCGAACTGTTTCGGGTGTCTGGTGTACACCACCAGTTCCGGCCCCTCGTACTTTACGTCCGAGACCGAGATGTCCGTCGGCAGCTCGGATTCGATCTCTGCTTGTAACTCATCGAGTTGCTTGTCTACGGAACTCATAGCTGAGAGCGATTCGCCCATCCTGTGGACGCATCGGGGTCGGGTTCGGCTGTCTCTTCCTCGGCCGCAGCCGGTGCTCTCGGTTCCCGTGGCGGGCGCTCTGTCCAGCGCGTGCCGACGAGGGGAAACCCGAGAGAGTGCATTATCGACTAGGTCAGTAGTGCAGTGTCGTGACTGCGGTGCGGGAAGAGGCAGTGAAAACCCGCTTAATCGGGTCTATCACCGCCGAGTTATAAAAGCCTTCGCAAATCCGAAGTGCCTCGCTCGCCTCGTCTCCCCATGCGACTCACCCCCGACCGGGTCGAACGCGAGTACGAGTGGACACGGGCACGGGCTCCACGCGTCGTCGGCGTGATCAACGATACGCGCGAGCGACTCGGAGAGGTCTTCGGCGTCACCGTCGACCCTGTCACGGAAGAGCAGTATCGCGCGGAGGTGGATGCCGTCTTCGCCGACGGGGAGCGCGCGGTCAACGTCGCCGCTTACATCGGCATCCTCCGCGACATCGACGTCGAGGACGACTACCCGGGGTTCGTGGTCGACGAGGTTCTGGGGAGGGAACTGGCGGCGACCATCGCCGGCGGTCAGCCGCTCGCGCTGCTCGCGCAGGCGACGTTCCACGTCGCGGACGTCTTCACCCACACGGAGGGAACGGCCGGCGTCGACGATCTCGACGCGGCGCTCGCGGCGGGTTTTCAGACGCGACTCCCCGGCTGGTCGTGGCGCGAACACGACCCCTTCTCGGTGTCGCCGTCTCCACGCGAGTGACTCACTCCCGACGCCTTCTGTGCTTCAGGTCTGACGATTTGTATCTCTCCCTCGGGGACCCGCGTGTCCCCCGAGACCCTCGAACGTCAGCCGATGAGCCGCGAGCGCGACGAGAGCTCGTCCGCCGATTCGAGCCTCTCGAGCCGCTCGGAGACACACCGCGCTCGGCGCTCGTGGTCGCAGGGAGTGACGTTCACCAGCACCCCGTCTCGATACTCCGCGAGGAGAACCGTCGGAACGCGCTGCGTGACGTACTCGGCGCCCATGCGGCCACGTCCGGCGCGACGCCGCTCGCCGAACCCCACCAGTTCGGAGCCGTGTTGCCACGCCCAGCGCTTGAACGCCTGGAGTGCCACCCGTGCCTCCCGTTCGCGGTGGCTGTGCAGGCGCGACGAGAGGTCGTGGTGGGCCTCCCACTCGCGGACCTCGACCGCCTCGACGCAGCCGTCGGATTCGAGCGCCTTGGCCCGCGTGACGAGCCGACTGGCCTCGTCCTCACGGGCTCCCGGCCGTATCCAGAGTTCGAGTCGTCTCCCCGTCGTCTGTCCCGGGCGGGATGACCGCTCGGGACTGTTGGTCGACGCTGACATCCCCCTTCGAAGTACGACGATTGTCAACAAGTATCTATCCCCCGGATGGCTACCCTTCACACGACCGTCGCCGACGTCGACCGAGTCTCTCGGTTCCGTCCACCGGCTCGTCCCCGTCTGGACCCTGGATTGGGCGCTTCGGGGTCTTTAAGACGGCGCTGACGCAACGCACCGGCAATGAGCGACGACCAGGAACTCGGCATCACCGAGTCGAAATCGCACCGAACCGGCGAGTGGTACGCCGAAGTGGTCCAGAAGGCGGGGCTGGCGAACTACGGTCCCGAGGGAATGAGCGGGTTCATCATCACCCGACCCCGGGGATACGCGCTCTGGGAGCGGCTCCAGCGCGCGCTGGACGCGAAGTTCAAGGCCACCGGCGTTCAGAACGCGTACTTTCCCCTCTTCATCCCCGAGTCGTACCTCGAACGCGAGAAAGACATCGTCGAGGGGTTCGACCCCGAGGTGGCGTGGGTCACCCACGGCGGACACGAGGAACTGGAGGAGCGCCTGGCCGTCCGCCCGACCTCCGAGTCCATCATCGCCCCCTACATGAGCCAGTGGGTCCGGAGCCACCGCGACCTCCCCCTCAGAGTGAACCAGTGGGCCTCCGTCGTGCGCTGGGAAGCGACGGAGACGAAGCCGTTCTTCCGGACGAAGGAGTTCCTCTGGCAGGAGGGCCACACCGCCCACGGGACCCACGACGACGCGTGGGAGGAGACCATCCTCCGACTGGACCAGTACCAGGAGACGTACGAGGAGGTCCTCGCCATCCCCGTCCTCCGCGGACAGAAGCCCGACCACGACAAGTTCCCGGGCGCACACACCACGACGACGGTCGAGGCGCTGATGCCCGACGGGAAGAGCGTCCAGGGCGCGACGAGCCACCACCTTGGGACGTCGTTCGCCGAAGCGTTCGACATCTCGTACACGGACGAGAACGAGGACGAACAGGTCGCCCACACCACCTCGTGGGGCTTCTCGTGGCGGTCGCTCGGCGCGCTCATCATGACCCACTCCGACGAGCAGGGGCTCGTCCTCCCTCCGACCATCGCCCCCGAGCAGGTCGTCGTCGTCCCCATCTGGCAGTCGGAGACGAAGGAAGCGGTGCTCGACTACGCCGAGGGAGTCGCCGACGAGCTGGAGGACGCCGGCGTCAGAGTCGAACTCGACGACCGGGACGAGCGCAACCCCGGCTTCAAGTTCAACGAGTGGGAGCTGAAGGGGGTCCCTCTCCGGATCGAGATCGGACCGAACGAGGTCGACGAGGGGGCGCTCACCCTCGCGCATCGGCCCGACGGCGAGAAACACGAGGTCGCTCGCGAGGGCGTCGTCGACACCGTCGAGGACCACCTCGACGAGGTGTTCGCCAAGCTGTACGCCGCCGCCGAGGAGACGCTGGAGGGGGCGGTCCGCGAGGCCGACTCCCGAGCGGAGATCCTCGGGACGCTCGGCCGGCACGGCGGCTACGTGAAGGCCCCGTGGTGCGGCGACGAGGCGTGTGAGACCGAGATCAAAGACCAGATTGCCGCCGAGATCGTCATGGTGCCGTTCCACGCCGCCGACGAACCGGGCGAACTCATCCACGAGGGCGAAGAGTGTGCGGTCTGTGGCGAGGACGCCGTGGAGACGGCGTACTTCGCAAAGTCGTACTGACCGCCCGGTCAACTCGACCGCTCCGGCCGAGATGCGCTGTTCGTTCTCTCTCTCCGCCTCCCCACCTTCCTCTCCCCTGGATTGCCGGCGTAGCCACGCGCGGACTGAGACAGTCGTACACGGTCGTTCGTCCCGTTCGGCGTCCGTCGACTCGCCACCAATTCGATACTGATTGATATTATTACCTTATATGTGATTTACGCACCCTTATTCCTTGATGAGTAGCCTGATAAGTGCGAAGTACAATCGGGGGGTATGACCAAGCCACACAGAGACACCCACGCCGCGCCGGCGGGGCTCGCGGACCCCACGGACGAGCGCTCGAACTGCGGCGTAGGGGCTGTCATCGACCTCGACGGTGGAGCGTCCCACGACGTCGTCGCGGACGGGCTCGAACTCCTGGAGAACCTCGAACACCGGGGCACCACCGGTGCAGAGGAGGACACGGGCGACGGTGCCGGCGTCCTCATCCAGCGTCCCGACGAGTTCTTTGCGGCAGTCGTCGACGTCGACCTCCCCGAGACCTACGCCGTGGGCTCGCTCTTCATGCCACAGAACGGCGACGACCGCCGTGCGCTCGAGGAACTGGTGGAGTCGACACTCGCCGATCACGGTGTCGAGGTGCTCACTTGGCGTGACGTTCCGACGGAGAACGGTGGGCTGGGCACGACCGCCCTCGAATCCGAACCCGACGTTCGACAGGTGTTCGTCGCCCCCCTCGACGACCGATCGACCGAGGCGTTCGACCGGGCGCTGTACGTCGGCCGCCGAGCCGTCGAGAAGGCGGCCGAGTCGGCGAACGTCACCGGTGCGGAGCGCTTCTACGTCTGCTCGCTCGACCGAAAAACCCTGGTGTACAAGGGTCTCCTGAAGGGCGACCAGGTCGCTGACTACTATCCCGACCTCACCGACGAGCGCGTGAAGACGACGCTCACCCTCGTTCACGCACGCTTCTCGACGAACACGCTGGGCGCGTGGCACCTCGCCCACCCCTACCGGGGGATCATCCACAACGGCGAGATCAACACCATCCAGGGCAACATCAACTGGATGCGCGCCCGGGAGACGGACCTCGCCGACCCCGAGTTCGGCGCGGACCTGGAGACGCTGAAGCCTATCATCAACGACCCGGGTCAGTCAGACACCGCGTCCGTCGACAACGCCATCGAACTCCTCCTCAACACCGGACGGGAACTCCCGCACGTCCTCCGGATGCTCATCCCCGAGGCGTTCGAGGGCGACGAACAGATGGCGCAGGAGCGAAAGGACTGGTACGACTTCCACGCCTCGCTCGTCGAGCCGTGGGACGGCCCGGCTCTCGTCGCTGCGACGGACGGCGACCGCGTCGCCGCCGTCCTCGACCGGAACGGCCTCCGGCCGTGTCGCTACGACATCACGACGGACAACACGCTCGTCATGGCGAGCGAGGTGGGCGCGCTCGACATCGACTCCGCCGAAATCAGAGAGCGCGGTCGACTCCAGCCGGGTCAGCTGTTCATGGCCGACCCCGCCGAAGGGCGTGTCATCCCCGACGAGGAGGTGTTCGACCAGCTCACCGACGAGAAGTACGGCGAGTGGGTCCGCGAACACCAGATCGACCTCGCCGATCTCGTCGGCGACACCGACCTGCGTCCCCGCGACCCGGTCGACAACCTCCGCGCGCAGCAGGCGGCGTTCGGCTACACCCACGACCAGCTCAACCACCTCATCGAACCGATGGCCCAGTCCGGGAAGGACCCCGTCGGGTCGATGGGCGACGACACCCCCCTCTCGGTGCTCTCGGACATCAACCGACCGCTGTTCACCTACTTCAAGCAGCTGTTCGCCCAGGTGACGAACCCGCCGCTCGACTACATTCGAGAGGAGCTCGTCACCTCGCTCGAATCCCGCCTGGGCTACCAGCGCAACCTCCTCGACGAGAGTCCCGAACACGCCCAGCAGCTCGTCCTCGACTCGCCGATCCTCACGGACGCCCAGCTGGAGGGAATCGAAGGGCTCGACGGCGACATCTCGTCGGCCGTCGTCGACATCACCTACGAGAAGGGGACCGACCTCGAATCGGCGGTCGAGCGCATCCGCGACGACGCCAGAGCCGCCATCGAGGACGGCGCGACCGTCGTCGTGCTCTCGGATCGAAACATCGGCGAAGAGCGCGTCGCGGCTCCCAGCCTGCTCGTCACCGGGGCCGTCCACCACTCCCTAGTCAGGAACGGGCTCCGAAACCACGCCGGTCTCGTCCTCGAATCGGGCGACCCCCGAGAGGTCCACCACGTCGCGACGCTCGTCGGCTACGGTGCCGACGCGGTCAACCCGTATCTCGCCTACCAGACCATCTGTGACGTCGTCGCCGGCCCCGACGGGGCCGACGAGGCGGAGGCCATCGCGGCGTACAAGAAGGCGCTGGAGGACGGCCTCCTGAAGACGATGGCGAAGATGGGTATCTCCACCGTCGAATCGTACCAGGGCGCACAGATCTTCGAGGCGGTCGGCCTCGATTCGGAGTTCGTCGCGGAGTACTTCGAGGGGACCGAGATCCGCACGGAGGGCATCGGCCTCCCGCAGATCGAGGAGGACCTCCTGACCCGCCACGCGGTCGGATTCGGCGCGGACCCCGACCTCGAACGCTCGGGCGAGTACGAGAACCGATCCACCGGGCTGCATCACCGCTGGAACCCCAAGACGGTGGGGACGCTCCAGCAGGCCGTCCGTTCCGGAAGCTACGAGAAGTACGGGGAGTTCGCCGAACTGGTGAACGATCAGTCGAAGGAACTGCAGACGCTCCGCGGCCTGCTGGAGTTCGACTCTGACCGCGACCCCGTCCCCATCGAGGAGGTCGAACCGATCGAGGAGATCGTCACGCGCTTCTCGACGGCGGCGATGTCGCTCGGGTCGCTCTCGCCCGAGGCACACGAGAACAACTCCATCGCGATGAACCGCCTCGGCGGGAAGTCCAACTCCGGTGAGGGTGGGGAACCGCCCGAGCGGTTCGACACCGAGAAGGAGTGCAACGTCAAGCAGGTCGCCTCGGGGCGGTTCGGCGTCACCTCCGAGTACCTCACGAACGCCGAGGAGCTCCAGATCAAGATGGCTCAGGGGTCGAAGCCCGGTGAGGGCGGGCACCTCCCCGGCAAGAAGGTCAACGAGATGATCGCCCACGTTCGCTTCTCCACTCCCGGTGTGGGTCTCATCTCACCACCGCCGCTGCACGACATCTACTCCATCGAGGACCTCAAGCAGCTCATCCACGACCTCAAGGTCGCCAACCCCGACGCGGACATCAACGTCAAACTCGTCTCCGAGGCGGGCATCGGCACTATCGCGGCCGGCGTCGCCAAGGCCAACGCCGACGTCGTCCACATCTCGGGTGACTCCGGCGGGACCGGCGCATCGCCCAAGACTTCGATCAAGAACGCCGGCCTGCCGTGGGAGCTCGGCCTCGCGGAGGCGAACCAGATGCTCCGGGCGACGAACCTCCGCTCGCGCATCAGGGTGTCGACCGACGGCGGCCTGATGACCGGCCGCGACGTCGCCGTCGCCGCGCTCCTCGGTGCCGAGGAGTACATCTTCGGAACCGCCTCGCTCGTGACGGGCGGCTGCGTGATGGCCCGACAGTGCCACGAGAACACCTGTCCCGTGGGAGTGGCGACCCAGAACGAGAAGCTCAGAGAGCGGTTCCCCGGCAAGCCCCAGCACGTCATCAACTACATGACGTTCATGGCCCAGGAGCTGCGAGAGATCATGGCCGACCTCGGCTTCCGGACGGTCGACGAGATGGTCGGTCGCCCCTCGCTGCTCCGCCAGCGCGAGACCGACCACCCGAAGGCGAAGCACCTCGACCTCTCGGCGGTCATCGCCGAGCCCGCGCCGGGTCCGCGGTACAAGACCGAGGAACAGCGCCACGCCGACGTCGCGAAGCAGCTCGACCACGACCTCATCGAGCAGGCCCAGCCGGCCCTCGACGAGGGCCGCGGCGTCCGCATCCAGTCCGATATCTCGAACGTCGACCGCGCGGTCGGCGCGATGCTCTCGAACCGCATCTCCCGAACGTACGGCGGCGCGGGCCTGCCCGACGACACCATCAGCATCGACTTCGACGGCATCGCGGGCCAGTCGTTCGGGGCCTTCCTCGCCAGCGGCGTGACGATGCGGCTGGAAGGCGCTTGCAACGACTACGTCGGGAAGGGGCTCTCCGGCGGGAAACTCATCGTCCGGACGCCCGACACTGCGGCGTACGAGGCGGACGAGAACGTCCTCATCGGTAACGTCGCGCTGTACGGGGCGACGCAGGGCGAAGCCTACATCAACGGCGTCGCTGGCGAGCGGTTCGCGGTTCGGAACTCCGGCGTCAAGGCGGTCGTCGAAGGCGTCGGCGACCACGGCTGTGAGTACATGACCGGCGGCGTCGTCGCCGTCCTCGGCGAGACGGGCAAGAACTTCGCGGCCGGGATGTCCGGCGGCGTCGCGTACGTCTACGACCCCGACGACGAGTTCGCTCGGAAGGCCAACACCGGGATGGCCTCCCTCGAAGAGACGCTCGACGACTCGGACGAGGCGATGCTCCGCCGCCTGGTCGAGAACCACGCGGAGTACACCGACTCCGACCGCGCGACGTGGATGCTCGACGAGTGGGCGGAGGTCCGAGCCCAGTTCGTGAAGGTGATGCCCGACGCCTACGCCGAGGTCATCGCCGAGCGCGCGCGCGACGACGTCCGCACCGATCTCCCCGAGGAGGCGAGCGCGTCGGCCGCCGACACTGACTCCGGCGGCGTCGCGACGACGAGCGACGACTGACCGCGCCGGTCCTTCGACTCTCTCCGTTTTCGTCCCCGGGGCCGTTCCCGAACGTTCTTATTCGATGCCGCGGCCACCGAGCGGTGTGCTCCCGAACGGGGCCGCGGAACGCCTGCGAGTGCGTGGCGCGTCCGTTCCGTGCGTGCGCCCGTAGACGTGCCACCTGTCCGCCCCTCGGTCGAGGTGACACCCTTTACCGTCGGCCCCTACTGCAGGAGGTATGGACGCCGCACTCGTTCTCGGCGGGACCCGATTCGTCGGTCGCCACCTCGTCGACCACCTCCTCGACCACGACTACCACGTCACGCTGTTCAACCGCGGCACGCACGAGAACCCGTTCGCCTCTCACGCGAGAGTCGACCACGTCCAGGGCGACCGGGGCGTGAAGACCGACCTCCAGGCGGCGGCGATGACGACCGATTACGACGCGGTGTTCGACGTCGTCGCGTACCAGCCGCGCGAGGTCGAAACGGCGGTCGACGCCTTCGCCGACGCCGAGGCGTACGTCTACGTCTCCAGCGGGGCAGCCTACGGCGAGGAGGTCATCCCGAAACGCGAGGGCGAGACGGGGCTGGAGCCGTGTACGCCCGAGCAGGCGACGGACGACTCCCCGGACACGTACGGCGCTCGGAAGGCCGCGGGCGACCGGGCGGTGTTCGAGGCTGCGAGCGATGGCGTCCGCGCGATGTCGGTCCGGCCGTGCGTCGTCTACGGCCCGCACGACTACACGGAGCGGACTGACTACTGGCTCGCTCGCGTCCGCGAACACGACCGCGTGCTCGTCCCCGGTGACGGCACGAACGTCTGGCACCGGGCGTACGCGCCCGACGTCGCCGAGGCCCTGCGACTCGTCGCCGAACGAGGGAGCGCGGGTGAGGCGTACAACGTCGGCGACCGTCGGCTCACCACCCTGCGGGAGTACGTCGACCTCGCGGCGGACGCGATGGGAACCGACGTCGAGATCGTCACCGCCGGCGAGCGAGAACTCGCCGCTGGAGGGCTCTCACCGACGGACTTCCCGCTGTACCGGCCGTACCCTCACGTGATGTCGACGACGAAACTCGCCGCTCTGGGCTGGACGTCGACGTCACTCTCGTCGGCGATGCTCGCGACGGCGGCCGACCACCGCGAGTCGGACCGGGATGGGAGCGACGTCGGCCCCGCCCGCGCCGACGAGGAACGGGTCCTCGGCGTGCTCGACACGCTCTGAGACCCCGAGTCGCCCGCTACTCGCCGAACCCGTCGTGGTCCATGTTCGGGACCTCCTCTTCGAGCCACTCCTGAAACCACTTCACGCGTGTGAGCCGCTGGTGGACGAGGCTCTCGGCGGTGTCCGACTCGACTCGCCGTGAGGCGTCCTTGCCGCGTTCGAGAACGCGCTGGACCATCTCCGCGGCGTCCATGTGGGTCCGCGCCTCGTAGCCCATTCGCAGGAGCATCAGCGCCGTTCCGTTGGCGCCGACCTTGTCGATTATGTCGGCCTCGATGAGACAGCGCGTCTCGAGGGAGACGTCCGAGAGCGGTCCCTGATACGAGTGTTCGGAGACGACCTGACACACCTGCTCGACGAGCGACTGTGCGAAATCGCCGTGTGACGTGAGATACTCTCGGGCGACGCGTGCACCCTCTTCGGCGTGGACCTCCTGGTCGGCTTCGAGTTTGGCGATGTCGTGAAAGAGTGCGGCGATGGTGACGACGTCGACGTCCGCCCCCTCGCGTTCGGCGATGTGCGCGGCGAGGTCGACCACGTTGAGGATGTGGTTGTAGCGGTACTCCGCACTGTGCCAGGGGTACCACCGCATCCGTCCGCCGTCGTCCTCGTTCTCGACGCTCGCGTCGAGGTAGTCGAACACGAACGTCTTCATCTCCTCGAACGCACTCTCGGAGACGGGCGACTCCTGGATTTCAACGCCCACAGCAACACCTCCCCCTCCGAAATAGTCTCTGATAGTTCATTACATCGCAAAACGGTTGTTCGACTCTTAGGCGTTACGACGGACGGGACGGTCGGTCGCGTGAGTTCGACGCTCCAAGAACGATAGGAGAAACAGTCACGGATCGCCGAGGTACGTGAGTGTCGTGTCGAGCACCCTCCGGATACTGGGTCAAGGTTCGTCGGTACGAGAACTGTCCAGCAACCCGTAAGTGGTCGAGGGGCGTTCACCCGGTCGTGACCACCGCACGCTACCTCGCCGAGACCGATAGACGGAGCTTCGAGGCGACTGTCGAGCGCGTCCTCGGGGACCGCGTCGTCCTCGACTCGACCTGTTTCTACCCCACCGGCGGCGGCCAGCCGCACGACACCGGCGTGCTTCGAGCCGACGGCGAGGCGTGGCGTGTCGTCGATGTCGAGAAGCGAGACACCATCTATCACACGCTCGATACGGGTACCGTCGACCCACCTCCCGTCGGTACCACTGTCGTTGGGGACCTCGACTGGGAGCGCCGCTACGCCCACATGCGATACCACACGGCCCAACATCTCCTCTCTGCGGTGCTGCTCGAACGGTTCGACGCGGAGACGACCGGCAATCAGCTGTACGCCGACCACGCGCACCTCGACTGTTCGTATCCACGGTTCTCGACGACCGAGCTCGCGGAGCTCGAAGAGAGACTGAACGACCTCGTCGCCGCCGACTCCCCGGTCGAGTGGTACGCTCTCGACCGCGAGGACGCCGAAGCGCGGCTCGATCCCGAACGGACGCGACTCCACCTGCTCCCCGACTCCATCACCGAAGTCAGGATCGTCGAGATAGCCGGTCCCGACGGCACGGTGTACGACCGGACCGCGTGTGCGGGGACCCACGTGGCGTCGACGAGTGAGATCGGCACGGTCGAAATCGTCGGGCGCGAGACGAAGGGAGCGGACGCAGAACGCGTCGAGTTCGTCCTCTCGTGACGCCGTCTCTCGGTTTTCCCCGAGAGCACCGAGCTCTCTCGTCGCGCGTAAATCGCCCGACAGCGCCGAGGAGGTCGGTTCCGTCTGGTGGTTTTATTAACCTTGACGGTGTGATGGGGTGTATGGTCCGTGAAGACGGCAAGCGGAACTTCGTGCTCCGCGAGGACGACGGCACCGAAGACAGCGTGTTCAGCGGCCGAACGCCTCGACAGGCGGCACTCAAGGCGGCTCGCCGACTCCCCCCCGCGCCGAGTGAGAACGACGTCGACGACAAGGCGGTCCTTCGACTTCGCGAGCGGGGGACCGACAAGGTCCACATCTACCACGGATGGGCCTGGAAGGAGGGAGCACCCGACGACGCGCCCGACTGGATGCCCGAAGTCATCACCAAGGCGAACGTCTCCAAACAGGGAATCGAACACCTCGACGAGTGAAATACGCCCGCTGACGTCGCCGCCCGGCGTTCAGCACCGCCGGGCGTCTCGCCTGTGAAGGCGAGCGCACGCTCACTCGGTCGCCGCTTGCCGCTCTTTTCTCCCGTTTCGGTCCGTCTCACCCGTCGCCTCCCCACAGAGCCTTGACCGTCTCCACCGTATTGCCGGGTATGCCCAGTGGACCTGCTCTCGCCGAGTTCCTCGCGGGTCACGACTCCTTGGCCGTCGTCTGCCACAACAACCCGGACCCCGACAGCCTCGCCAGCGCCATGGCGCTGGAAATCGTCGCCCGTGACGTGGGGATCGACGACGTCGACGTGCTGTACAGCGGCACCATCTCCCACCAGCAGAACCGCGCGTTCGTGAACCTCCTCGACCTCGACCTGACGCGCTTTTCGGTCGACGACGTCGACAGGGCGGACCTCGTCGCGTTCGTCGACCACTCCCTGCCGGGGGCGAACAACGAGGTCCCCGAAGGGACGACCGTCGACGTCGTCATCGACCACCACTCGGCCGAGGGCGTCGAGGCCGCCTACGTCGACCACCGTGCCGACATCGGGGCGACGGCGACCATCATGACCGAGTACCTCTCCGACCTCGACCTCCTGGGCTCGGAGTCGCTCGCGACGGCGCTCATGTTCGCCATCCGACGCGAGACGCTGACGTTTCTCCGCGGGGCGACGAGCGCCGAGTTCGCGGCCGCCGAGCGCCTCCACGTACACCTCGACACCGACCTGCTCCGCAACCTCGCTCACCCCGCCATCAGCGAGTCGACCGTCGACGCCATCAGCGACGCCATCGACAACCGGACGGTCCACGGGTCGACGCTCCTGACCCACACCGGGTGGACGACCGAGCGCGACGCCATCCCGCAGGCCGCGGACTACCTCTCGGAGGTCGAGGGCGTCGAGACCTGCATCGTCTTCGGTCTCATCGACGACGCGGTCGAACTCAGCGCCCGCTCGACCGACTCACGGGTGCACATCGGGCAGGTACTCGATTCGGCCTTCTCCGACGTCGGAAGCGCCGGCGGCCACCGACAGATGGCCGGCGGGCAGATCCCGCTCGGCCTCTTCGCCGACCTCGCTGGCAGCGAGGACGACGACCTCGTGGAGATGGTCGAGACCATCGTCTCGAAGCGGTTGACGCGACAGCTGAACCTCTCGACGCGAGAGACCGAGGGGACGGAGAAATCGTAAGGGCGAGAGGGGACCGTTCCGGACCGAAGCACGGTCACTCCGTTCGCCTCGCTCACGTCGTCCCCTGCTTCGAATTCGCGTGGACTATCGGCTCGTCACGTCCGTCCCTCGCAGGATAGTCCCGGGCGGATTCGAACCGCCGTCAATGGCTGGCTTCCACGCCTGGTCACGTCCAGTTGCGTGTCCAAAGGCCATTATGATTGGCCACTACACCACGGGACTTCGCTTCGCCCGTCCCGTGGACCTCGGAAACGTGTCACGTTCCCTCACCACCACGGGACTGCACTCTCTCCTATCAATCTGAAACTTAAGTTTGTAGCGGTCCCGACCGCACACTCAGTCCGCGGGGTTCTCCGAGGGGAGTTCCAGGAATTCGCAGGCGTCGCTCTCGGGGTCGAAGCAGTCCGGGCACTCGGCGTTGCGCTCGATGATGGTGTCGAGGCGTTCGGCCACCGTCTCGTCGATGACGGGTTCGAGTTCGCGCGCCTCGGCGCGGAACTCCTCGACGTCGAGGACGTTGGCGAGGAACCGCTCGATGATGCAGTACGTCTTCAGCGCCTCGCGGGCGTTGATGATTCCCTCGTCGGTGAGGCGGACGCCCTTGTACTTCTCGTGTTCGGCGAGGCCGCGTCCTTCGAGTTTGCCGATCATCTCGTTGGCGCTCGCGGGGCTCACGTTGAGCATGTCGGCGAGCGCGCCGGTCGATGCGGGGCCGTCCTCCATCTCCTGGAGCAAGTAGATCGCCTTGACGTACTGGTCTGCAGTGTTCATCTGGTCTCCTCCTGCGGTTTTCGGACGCGGTCACGAGCGCCGTCGTGGTCGTCGTGTGCGAGCGAGACGTCCAGGGACCGGATGCGAGTCCGGTTCCCGGTCATTCGCGCCGCTCCATGATCTTCGTCACCGCTTCGACGCCCTCCGCTTCCTCCTCGCGGATGGCGACGAGCGTGTCGAGCAGTCGGTCGCGGTCGATGCTGAACGGGACGTCGCTGGCGCGGATGGCGCCGATGAGGTCGTCGTAGAACTTGTACGCCGTCTCCTCGTTACAGAGCTGGTCGTACAGGATGCCGTCGAAGTCCTCGGGTTTCGTCTGGCCGTACTGGGCCTCGACGAGCGCGTTGATCTCCTCGAACGGGATGGTCTCGACGTCCAGTTCGTCAACGATGGATTCGAGCCGCTCGCGGTGGACCGCCGACTCCTCGGCCGCCTCGGCTAGCAGCGCCTCGATCTCTTCGTCGGGCGATTCGAGCGTCTCCGTGTGGTGCTGTGCCCGGGACTCGACGACCTCCTCCAGCACGATGCCGATCTGCAGCAGTCGCGCCAGCTGATGGTCCGAGGTCACGCGGTTCCCGACACTCACGGGAGGCGACCCTCCGTGACGCGTCCCCTGACGGTCATACTCGGGGGGTGGTGTGTGACCGACTTAAGCGGTTCCCTCGCCAGCCGGGTCGACCCGATTACTCGGTGCGTCTCGGAGCCGTTCCAGCGGGAGGCACCACAGTCTCAAGTTCTCTCGGTTCTTCTCTGGGAGAATGCGACGTCGCTCTCACTGCGTCTCGGTTCTCGTCGTCGTCGGCCTCCTCGTCCTGGCCGGCTGTACCGCCGGATCGGGTTCGTCGGCGGGCCCGCTCGACTCGACGGCGTCCGAGGTCGGCGCGAGTGAGACGACCGGGACCGACCGCACGGCGACCGCCGTGACCGTCACCGGCACCCTGGAGATACACTTCATCAACGTCGGCCAGGGCGACAGCACGCTCGTCGTCGGACCGACGGGCGAGACGGTGCTGGTCGACACGGGCGACTTCCGCGACGACGGCGCGTACGTCATCGACTACCTCCGGTCGCGGGGCATCGACCGCATCGATGCGCTCGTCACGACCCACGCCGACGCCGACCACATCGGCGGGCACGCCGCGGTCATCGAACACTTCGAGACCGAGGGCGCGGGCGTCGGCGCGGTGTACGACCCGGGCGTGGCGGCGTCGACCGCGACGTACGACCGCTACCTCGACGCCGTCGAACGGCACGACGTTCCCCTGTACCGAACGCTCGCGAGTGACCGCATCCCGCTCGACGGCGCGCGGGTGACGGTACTCGGCCCCCCGCAACCGTACCTCGCCGACGGCGAGCGCAACGAGAACAGCATCGTCCTCCGCGTCGAGTTCGGCCGGACGAGCGCCCTCCTCACGGGCGATGCGGGACCGGCAGAAGAGCCGTATCTGGTCGAGAATCACGAGGAAGCGCTCGACGTCACGCTCCTGAAGGTAGGCCACCACGGGAGTCGTTCGAGCACGAGCACGGCGCTCCTGAACGCCGCGACGCCGAAGGCCGCCGTGGTCTCCTCGGCGTACGACTCGCGGTACGGTCACCCCCACGAGGAGGTGCTGGGGCGACTCGCCTCCCGTTCGATCCCGACGTACTGGACGGCCACTCACGGAACGGTGGTCGCCACCAGCGACGGGACGGTCGTGGAGGTGGCGACGCAGGCGGCCGCGACCACCCGGCCGCGCGACCTGCGCGCGGACGCGCCCGTCGCCCCCGACACGGACGGCCCGGTCGTCGTCCGCGCCGCCTACCGCGGTGAGGGGGTCGGAAGCACGACTGTGGAGAACGGCACACGCGTCGAGATCTCGGACGTCCACGCCGACGCCGCCGGCGACGACGCCGAGAACCTCGCCGACGAGTACGTCGTGGTGACGAACCGGGGCTCGGAACCGGCGGACCTCTCGGGGTGGGTGCTCACCGACGAGAGTGGCGCGCGCTACACCTTCCCCTCGGCCACTGTCCTCGCCCCCGGCGACTCCCTCACGGTTCGGACCGGCGACGGGGTCGACACGGCGACCGACCGCTACTGGGGTGCCGGTCGTCCCGTGTGGAACAACGACGGCGACACCGTTACCCTCCTCCGCCCCGACGGTGAGGTCGTGGCCGAGGTGAGCTACTGATGGTCGACCCAGGCACGTACACGGCGACGCTGGACCGCATCGAAGACGCACCCGGCGGGGAGTGGGCGGTGTTCGTCGTCGAACGCGACGGCGAGGCGGTCTCACAGCTGGACCTCCCGGTCGACGTCGTCCCCTCCGAGGGTCGTCGGGTCGACGCCGTCTTCGACCTCGTCGTCGACGCCGACCGGTTCGAACTGGCGTTTCGTGACGAGGAGACCGCTCGACGTGCCGAGGACGCACAGACTCGATTCGACCGCCTCGCACAGCGCCCTCCCGCCACCGAGGCCGGAGACTCCACGTCGCGGTCGCGGCGGCGTGACAGTTACTGATTTGACACCTTCGAGCATATGGGCCATGGTGTCATGAGTCACGAGGGAGTCCAACTCGACAACAGGAAACTGCTCGAACGCGGAAACGACAGGGGAATCCCGTTCGAGGAGGGGTGAAAGAAGTGCTACACCCAGAACTGCGCGCTGCAGTCTGGCAAGCGGCCGAACGGTGTCCGAGTGTACAGGTGTAAGCTCGACGAGGAGGGGTGTCCGACCGCCGACGACGTCTGGTGCTGCTGCGAACTGTTTCACTGTGACACCTCGGTCGACCCGGAGGACAGACGGTGAGAACGCGTCCCCCCAGACGAGTTCGATGAACAGGAGTGCCACGAGGGGGAGGAGGGATATCTGCACGAGTGTTTCTGCGTCAGGCGGGACCCGTGGGACCCCGAGGAGATGCCGTGTCCCCATCCGCACGAGGGGGAGGACGACGAAGCCGACGACCAGGTCTCCCTCCGCTTCGACCTGGACGTCGACCTCGCATTCGAACTCCGCGGCCGAAGCGTCTCGGTCTCCCGGTCGTTCCGCGTCCGGACCTGAGCCGGTCTCAGCCTGCCCAGCCGCCACCCTGGTCGCGAGACGAACGCCGTCTCGAACCCCGCCGGTTTATGGACACACCGCCGGTGGAACCGAACATGGCACGCACACGACACGGCGACCCTGAGTGGTACCGGGACGCGGTCATCTACTCGCTCGACGTGAAGACGTTCAATGACGGGGACGGCGACGGCTGGGGCGACTTCCAGGGTCTCACCGACCGAATCGGCTACCTCGAGACGCTGGGCATCGACTGCGTCTGGCTCCGCCCGTTCTTCCCCAGCCCCCTGAAGGACAACGGGTACGACGTCGCCGACTACTACGGCGTCGACTCCCGGGTGGGCACGCTCGGCGACTTCGTCGACTTCGTCGAGGCCGCCCACGACCGTGGCATCCGCGTCCTCTGTGACATGGTGTTCAACCACACCTCCGATCAGCACCGCTGGTTCCAGCGTGCCCGCGAGGACCCCGGCTCGAAGTACCACGACTACTACCTCTGGACGAGCCACCTGGAGTCGGCGCACAAGCGCGGGAACATCTTCCCCGAGTACGAAGACGGCGTCTGGACCTACGACGAGCGGGCGGGGAAGCACTACTTCCACCAGTTCTACGGCTTCCAGCCGGACCTGAACGTCGCCAACCCCCGGGTCCAACAGGAGATCCGGAACGTCCTCGAGTTCTGGCTCGACCTCGGCGTCGACGGCTTCCGCATCGACGCCGCCCACCCGATGATGATGCCGAAGGGCCACAACGCGACGAGGCTCGACGAGGGCATCGGCTTCTTCCGGCGGATGCGCTCGTGGGTCGAGGAGGCCAAATCCGACGCCATCCTCATCGCCGAAGCCGACGAGGAACCCGAACACCTGGACAGGTACTTCGGCGACGGCGAGGGGTTCGACCTCATGTTCAACTTCGTCCTCAACGCGCACCTGACGTACGCCGTCGGCGTCAAGGACACCTGGCCGCTCTACCGCTCCTTCGAGGTGCTCCCCGACGTCTCCGAGGTGGGCCAGTGGGCCAACTTCCTCCGCAACCACGACGAGTGGAACCTCCTCAAACTCCCGTGGGACGCCTTCGCACACGCACGTGACTTCTTCGGCGACGACGAGGGCGACTCGTGGATCTTCGGCCGCGGCCATCGCCTCCGCCTCGCCGACCTCTACATCGGAGACCACGACCGCATCGCCTGCGCGCACAGCCTCATGTTCGCGCTCCCCGGCACGCCGGTCGTCCTCTCCGGCGACGAGATCGGCATGGGGGCGGACCTCGACCTCCCCGAACGCGAGTCGGTGCGGACGCCGATGCAGTGGTCGAACAACACGAACGGCGGGTTCTCGACCGCGAGCGAAGAGGACCTCTACCACCCGGTCATCGACGAGGGGCAGTACGGCTACGAAGAGATCAACGTCGCCGATCAGCGGACCGACCCCGACTCGCTCCTCAACCGGATCAGCCGCCTCGTCGACGCCCGGACGCTCTGTACCGAGATCTCCACGGGCGACTTCTCTATCGTCGACGTCGAGCCGAAGGAGGTGTGGGTCCACCGCATCGACCAGGGTCGAACCGTGCTGCTGGCCGCACACAACCTCGCGGCCGAACCGCGGGCGGTGACGGTCGACTTCGACGCGCCCGCCGACGCGACGACGACGGTCGTCGGGCCCGGCGACGCCGAGATCGCCGACGGTCGCGTGACGGTCGAGCTCGACGCCACTGACTACGTGTGGCTCCGCGGCGACAAACGAGGCGAGCGCGTCCCGCTGGGCTCGCTCTGAAGCAAAGCGCCGCGTCTCGCGTCGATCACTCGTCGAGCAACGTATCGAGCTGCCCGTAGTCGAAGGCCTTGTCGTGTTCGGCCCGAACGAGGTGCTCGTCGATGATTTCGAGGCGGAGCTCGTCCAGTCGCTGGGCGACTCGCGTGATGTCCTCGTCGCTCACTCCGACGACCCTGATGTGGAGGTTCCCCTGGCCGGTCATGAGCTCGGTGACGCCGACGACCTGCGGGATGTCGAGCGCCTGGGCGGCGACCTCGCCTCGGTCGACGATTCTCGTGGTCGCGACGATCAGGTAGTGCAGCGTGAGCCCGACCTGGTCGTAGTCACACACTGTACGGTAGTCGCTGATGACGCCCTCGCCCTCCAACTGTCGCATCCGGTTGTGGACCGTGTTGTCCGAGACGCCGATCCGCTCGGCGAGGTCCGTCGCCGTGTACCTCGCGTTGTCCTGTAACAACGCCAGCAACTGCTTGTCGATGTCGTCGAGGTGGTACACACTCATGACTCACTCTCCCTGTATCTCGTGAAAAAGATAGACATTTTTCACTGAGGTCGGTCACGTGATTCGATATTCGTATCTATGCCTACACTTCCCTCGAATATCGACACGCCTTGCCGTGTTCGGTCATCAGATATTAGAAAATCGAGTACGAGATTTTTATTTCACTCGATATGAACTGCATATACTGTATCTAGGTGAACTTCCGAAGATATATGCGTCCTCGTGATTACCACTTACGTGCCGCTCCCATGACAAACCGCACTCCCACTGATGCCGGCCCTTCCATCGGTTCCGAGTCGCTCACGCGGGTGTTCTCGGCACTCGCGAACCCGCGACGACGTCGGGCGCTCCACTATCTGGAGCGTCACCGGGAGTTGAGTCTGGCTACGCTCGCCGACGAGGTCGCAGAGTGTGAAGCGGGCGTCCCGCTTCGGGAGGTCGACGAGGAGACGGTCAAGGCCGTCTACCTCTCGCTGTACCACACGCACGTCCCGAAGCTCGAGGACGCGGGGGTCGTCGCGTACGACCAGGAGCGCGACTGGGTGAGACGCCGAGACACCCGGAGATGCGAACTCGCGCTGTCGCTCATGGACTCGACACCGGCGGGACTCGGGGACGAGTGACTCTCTCGGGACCCGCACCGGCCGCAGACGGCGAGGCGACGCGCCAGAACGGGGCCACGAACCGGCTCTCGTCGTCGCTCGTCGCCTCCCTCCGTCGATAGGGAACAGTTTTGTCGTCTGCGCCGACGTATCGTCAGGCTTCCGAGTGATTCGTCGTGCATCCCTCGTTCTCTCTCCGCGGTCCGACCGACGACCCGGCACGCGTTCGTGTGCTCTACGCGACGACGACTCCGACCTCTGTGAACTGGTGGCCGAGTTCCCCCGAACGGGAGAACGACTCGCTCTCGGTCGAGACGGTGATACACCCGAGCGAGGTAATCTCCGCGGGTATCACGGACTATCTTCAGAAACGGGGGCGGGCGCGAACAGTACGCTACGTTGGCGAACCGCATCGTAAACGCCGTCGAGGGCGATCGGTCGCGACGAGCGCTCGAACGGCGAACCCGGACGCTGGTAGACGCTCATCAGCAACCTCCCGGGCGTCGTCTACCGCTGTCGTCTCACCCCCGAGTGGCCGATAGAGTTCGTCGGCGGCGAGTGTGAGAAACTCACCGGCTATCCGGCGTCGGCGCTGGAGGCCGGCGGGGTCGTCTGAGGAGACGACGTTCTCGACCCCGACGACCCGACGCGCTGTGGGAGACCGTCCAGGAGGGACTCTCGACGCACGAGTCCCTCGAGGTGACCGACCGTATCGTCGCGCGGGACGGGACGACGAGGCGGGTCTGGGAACGCAGTCAGGAGGCGTCGCCCCCGCGGACGAACAGGGAAGGCTAGAGGGGTTCATCACGAACCTCGGCCAGAACGGCCGGACCGACGGGTCGTGACGACGTCCGTCTGTCGTGTCGTCCGAACCCGCTGACGTCGAAAAAACACCTCGAAACCGGCACGCGGGCCGGAAGTCGTGCGCTTACCGCAAGCGCGCCGCGATCGCTTCTTCGAGGTCCTCGCGGAGTTCGTCGACCGCGATCTCCTCCAGGACGGGCACGAAGAAGCCCTCGACGAGCATGTTCCGCGCCGTCTGCGTCGGAATCCCGCGGGAGGTCATGTAGAACAGGTCCTCCTTGTCGACCTGTCCGACCGTCGCGGAGTGGCTCGCCTCCGTGTCGTGGTTGTGGATGATGAGCTTCGGCGAAGCGTCCGCCTCGGAGTCGTCCGAGAGCATCAGCGTGTTCTCACGCTGGTAGGAGTTGGTGTCCCAGGCGTCGCGACCGACGTCTTGGACGCCCTCGTACACCGAGCGGGCCTCGTCGTCGAGGACGCCCCTCGTCACGAGGTCGGCAGTCGTGTGCTCGGCCTGGTGCCAGACGCGCGCGTTGACGTCGAAGTGCTGGTCGTTGTGACCGAAGAACGCGCCGACGATCTTGGTTTCGGACGAGTCGCCGTTGAGTTCAGTCTCGATGTCCGAGCGCGTGAGTCGCGACCCGAGGTTCCCCTCGATGAAGTTGACCGTCGAGTAGGCGTCGGTGACGCCGCGCTTCAGCGTGTAGTTGTACGTCTCTTCGGAGAGGTCCTGGAGGGAGCCGTACTGGACGTAGGAGTTCTCTCCGGCGTCGATCTCGACGAGACCGCTGTAGTAGCGCGTCCCCTCGCCGTCGTACGGCTCGGAGGACTGTCGCTCGAGGATCGTCACCGAAGCGGACTCCTCGGTGACGACGAGCGTGTGGTTGAACAGCGAGCGCCCCTCCATTCTCGTCCGGATCTTCACGTCCTCGGCGTCGACCCCCTCGGGAACGTACACGAGCGTCCCCGAAGAGAACAGCGCGACCGAGAGCGCCGTCAGGTAGTCGCGCTCGGGGTCGATGATCGAGCCGAAGGAGTCGCGGACGACCTCCTCGTACTCGTCGAGCGCCTCGACGAACGGGAGGACCTCTACATCCGAATCGGGAACGACGAGGTCGCGCTCTTCGGTCTGGGCGAGCGGGTCGACGAGCTCCTCGAAGTCGAACTGTTCGAGGTTCGTCCACCGGCGGCCGGGCGTCTGGATGACGTCCGGGAGGTCCGCCTCCGGGAGCGCCGCGAGCGCCTCCAACCGCGTTTCGAGGAGCCACTCCGGCTCGTCGCGCTCGTCCGAGAGCGTCCGTACCGTCTCTTCGGAGATGCTTGCTGGCAGTTGTGTGCTCATGTTACCCGAGGCTTCCCTCCATCTCTAACTCCACGAGCCGGTTCAGTTCGACCGCGTACTCGATGGGCAGTTCTTCCGTGATGGGCTCGATGAAGCCCGAGACGATCATCTGCTTGGCGTCGTCGTCGTCCAGCCCGCGTGACTGGAGGTAGAAGACGTCCTCGTCGCCGATTTTGCCCACGGTGGCCTCGTGGGCGACGTCCACGGTGGACTCGTTGATCTCCATGTACGGCATCGTGTCGGAGGTCGACTCGTTGTCGAACATCAGCGCGTCACACTCCACGGCGGTCGAGGAGTCGTGTGCGCCGTCGGCGATGTGGACCAGCCCTCTGTAGTTGGTGCGCCCGCCGTCCTTCGAGATGGACTTCGACTCGATGGTCGACTTCGTCTCGGGGGCGTTGTGGTACACTTTCGCGCCGGTGTCGATGTTCTGGCCCTTGCCGGCGAACGCGATGGTGATGTGGTTGTCCGACGCGCCGCGGCCCTTCAGGATCGAGGCCGGGTAGAGCATGGTGGCCTTCGAGCCCATCGAGCCCGAAATCCACTCCATGCGCCCGTTCTTCTCGACGATGGCACGCTTGGTGTTGAGGTTGTACGTGTTCTTCGACCAGTTCTGCACCGTCGAGTACTGGACGTGGGCGTCCTCGCCGACGAACACCTCGACGCCTCCCGAGTGGAGGTTGAAGGCCGAGTACTTCGGGGCCGAACAGCCCTCGATGTAGTGGACTTCCGAACCCTTCTCGGCGACGATGAGCGTGTGCTCGAACTGGCCCATCCCCTCGGAGTTCATGCGGAAGTACGCCTGGACGGGCATCTCGACCGTCACGTCCTCGGGGACGTAGACGAACGAGCCGCCGGACCACACCGCACCGTGCAGCGCGGCGAACTTGTTGTCGCTCGGGGGGACGCACTTCGTCATGAAGTGCTCGCGGACGATGTCCTCGTGCTCTTGGACGGCCTTGTCCATGTTGCAGAAGACGACGCCCTTTTCCTCCCAGCGCTCCTGCATGTTCTGGTAGACGACCTCGGACTCGTACTGGGCACCGACGCCCGAGAGCGCGTTCTTCTCGGCCTCGGGGATGCCCAGCTTGTCGAAGGTGTCCTTGATGTCGTCGGGGAGGTCGGTCCAGTCGTCGACGCCGCCACGGACCTCGACGTCCGGCCGGATGTAGGGGACGATCTTGTCGACGTCCACTTCGGAGAGGTCCGGCTGGCCGGGCCAGTCGGTCGGCATCGGCATCTTCTGGAACTGCTCCAGCGCGCGGAGCCGGCGCTGCAGCATCCACTCGGGTTCGTCCTTGTCCTCGGAGATGACGCGGATCGTCTCCTCGGTGAGGCCCTTCTCGGCTTGGAAGGAGGACTTCTGCTCCTTCTTGAACTCGAAGCGGGCTTCGGTGTCTGTCTCTTTCAGGTGGTCTTGTTCGGAGCTCATGATTATGTTATCCGTGGGTTACGCCGTCTCGTACACTTCTTCGCGGACCCAGTCGTACCCCTTGTCCTCGAGCTGTTCGGCAAGCGAGGCGTCGCCGCTTTTGACGACCTTGCCGTCGAGCATGATGTGGACGTGGTCGGGTTCGACGTAGTCGAGGATGCGCTGGTAGTGGGTGATCTGAAGGATGCCGGTGCCCTGCTCGTCGCGAAGGGCGTTGATGCCGTTCGAGACGTCCTGCAGGCGGTCGATGTCCAGCCCGGAGTCGATCTCGTCGAGGACGGCGATCGAGGGTTCGAGAATGGCCGCCTGCAGCACCTCGTTCTGCTTCTTCTCGCCGCCGGAGAAGCCGGCGTTGAGGTACCGCTGGGCGAACTTCTCGTCCATGTCGAGCAGCTGCATCTTCTCCTTGAGGAGTTGCTGGAACTCCGCGACACCGATCTCCCCGTCGTCGGCCGGCCCCTCCATCGGCGAGGTGTCGTAGCCGGCCTCTTCTTCCGCTTCCTCCTCCTCGTCGCCCTCGAAGAGCTCCTCGCGCTCCTCGAGCTTGGCGTTGAGCGCCTGTCGGAGGAAGTTGGTCATCGTGACGCCCTCGATCTCCGCCGGGTACTGGAAGCCGAGGAAGATGCCGAGCGCCGCGCGCTCGTTCGGCTCCAGCTCCAGGAGGTTCCACGTTCGCATGTCCTCGGGTATGTCGATGTCGTCGCCGAACTCTCCCCCTTCGAGGTGCAGAAGGATCTCCCCCTCGGTGACCTCGTAGGCGGGGTGGCCGGCGACGACCTTCGCAGTCGTCGATTTGCCCGAGCCGTTCGGACCCATCAGCGCGTGAATCTCCCCGGAGCGCACTTCCAGGTCGACGCCGCGGAGGATCGTCTCGCCGTCTTCTTCCGCAACCTCGGCGTGGAGGTTCTTGATTTCGAGTGTGGCCATTGTTGAGTGTGGTCCTCTACCGGAACTGGGGGAGTCGGCTCCATAATGCTTACGCATTTACCATCCTCGGCTTCAGAGCGGGGAAATATATTTTCTGAAACCCAAAAGACCGACGACGGAATTGACAATCGTCCGGATTTTGGGCGCCCGAACTCACGGCCGGCAGCTGTGGTCCCCGTTCGGAGCCGAACCCACGAATCGGGCGGCCGGTCGCCCGCTCGCACGGGCCGCCGTCACCGTGTCACTGGGCGGGTGTGTGACGGGTGACGGGCAGCTGGTGACCGGTGGCGGGCCGGCTCACGTGAACGACCCGAGGCCGGTCTGTTCCTGACCGCTCTTCACCTCGTCCCACGACATCCCGAGCGCCTCGATGACGCGCGCGATGGGGCCTTTGAGCGTCTTGTCGAGCATCTTGTCCCAGTCGACCGCGAACTCCTCGGGCACCTGGTCGGCGTACTCGAAGCAGATGACGTCGGGGTCGCGCTTGAACTCCATGTAGAGGGGGTCGTCCCTGACCTCGGGCCGCTCGGACTCGATCCGCTGCCAGAAGTCCGGGTGGACCTTCTCGAGGTAGACGTGTTTCGGCTTCGACCCGCGCCCGAAGTTCGTCCCCAGGAGGAGGTTGGCGTACCTCGCCCCGCGCACGTGCGCCGAAGCCGTCTCGTACGTCGACAGCCGCTTGCCGATGCCGCCGGGGACGCCGACGTCGTCCAGCGAGAGGTGCCCGTCGGAGAACTCCTCGATGATGTCGTGGAGGTACGTCTTGATCTCCGAGGTGGACTCGCCGGTGACGATCATCTCGATGACCCGCCGCTGGACCTCCTTCGTCACCGACGCGATGTCCGACCGCTTGTACTCGAAGCCCGTGATGTCGATGTCGTCGACGTCTTTCCCCTCCTTCCAGACGATGTGGCCGGCGTACCGCTTCTTCCGGCCGGCCTGAAAGAACCGCCGGTAGAGCTTCTCGAACTCGATCTGGAAGCGGTGTTCCTCCGCACCCAGTTCGTCGCGGGCGAAGTCGTCGTACGCCGCGTTGATCTTCTCCTCTAAGTCGAACGACTGCTCGATGGCCTCCTCCTTCGAGACGCTGGGCCCGAGTTCGAGCATCACCGAGTCGGTGTCCCCGTACGCGACCTGGTAGTCCAGTCCGCTCGCCACTCTCTCGGTGAACTGGATGACCTCCCGCCCGGTGGCGGTGATGGCCGCGCCCATCTCCTTGTCGTAGAGACGGAAGCGGTCCCACCCCAGCACGCCGTAGAGGGAGTTCATGATGACCTTCACCGCCTGCTGCTGGCGGTCGAGCTGCTCGTACGCCTCCGATCCCGGCGAGTGGTCGTTCCGCAGCGACTTCTTCTGCTCGCGCTCGTCGAGCAGTTCGTCGACCATCTCCCGGATGATGCCGTCCGGCTCTCGTCTGAAGTGGGTCCCGTTGGGTGCGCGGTACGTCTCCCCCTCGTACGTCTCCGGGTCGACTTTCGTCTCCGGGGAGGCGTTGATGGTCACCATACACATCGGATACAGCGACTTCAGGTCGAGCACGGTGACGTTCTCCTTGACGCCGACGATGGGCTCGAACACCGCACCGCCCTCGAACTCCTCGCTCTCGACCGTCCCCTTCGACGGGAGGGCGAACTCGCTGTGGACCTTGTGCAGCACGTAGATGTCGACCGTATCGCCGGGCGTGGGTGCGTCCTCCAGCTTGCAGCCGACGAACGAGCGCACCTCGTCCCAGAAGGCGATGACCTCCTGCTTCCGGTCGATTTCGACGCACAGTTCCACGTCGCGGAGGTTGTACTCCAGCAACCGTTCGGGTTCTTGCTCCCAGAGATCGCCGATATCCCCAGAGTAGCGCTCCTTCCCGATGTCGAGTTCGAGTTCGCCGACGGCGTCGAGTCGGTAGGATTCGAGTTCGGTGAACTGCGTCCGTTTGTACGCGTAGAGGAGGTCGAACACGACTCTCCCTTTCACGTCGGGGCCGCCCCACCCGCCGCGCCACACCTCGTTTACGCGCGAGAGCCGCTCGATGGCGAGGTCCTCTTCACACCCCGGATTCAGCTCTTCGAGCCGGTCCAGGAGGTAGGGCGCGTCGAAGTCTTCGAAGTTCCAGCCGGTCAGGACGTCGGGGTCGGTCTCTTCGAGATACGAGAGGAAGGCGTCGAGCATCGCGGTCTCCGTCTCGAACGACCGGACCCGAACGTCGGTGCCGTCCTGCAGCGGTTCGTACCCCGGAAGCGACTCGACCGACGCGCCGTTCCCCTCGGGGGCGACGGCGTGCCAGACGACGTACTCGTCGTCGTACGAGTCGTGACTGGTGAGACAGACGATGGATTCCTCGCCCTCTTCGGGGAAGCCGTTGCGGTCGTCGACCTCGATGTCGAAGGTGTTCACGCGGAGGTCGGCGTCGACGTCTCTCGGTTGGACCTCCTCGTGGGGCACTTGGATGGCCCCCGATTCGAGGCGTCGTTCGGGCACGCGGATGCCGCTGCCGACGTCCTTGTCGATGAGTAGCCGATTCGGGAAGAGGATGTCCGCCTCGTAGTGGTCGAACTCGTCGCGGATCTGGCCGACGTCGCGCGGCGTCCGGGTACAGATCTTGGTCAGCGCCTCCCCTCGGATACTCTCGTATCCCTCCTCGGTCCGTGTGATGACATCGCGGTCGAGGTCCGCGTCGGAGAGGCTCTCCGTCGGCGCGTAGAAGTACGGCTCGAAACCCAGGATGCGAACGTGCTCCGGCGTGTTGTCGGCGGTGCGCCCGAACACGTGGATGACGGGGTACTCGTCGCGTCCCTGGCCCTCGATGGTGTAGTCGACCTGCGTGATCATCAGGTCGACGACGCCGTCGGCGTCGGGATACCCCGCGTGGTCGTCCGCGACCACCTCCGTCACCTGCGGCCCGCCGTTCCCGGCGACGGCCTCGGCGATGGCTGCCTCGTCGACCGGGTCGCCGCCGCCTCCATCGTCGGCTCCGTCGGGCGGCGAAGAGAAGTCCGCGAGTCCCGTCTGCGTCATGAACGTCCCTTCAGTACTGCGGGGTAAAAACCCCGTCTTTCCGACGGTCTGATTCGGGGGGACTGACACTGCATGAGACAAATTCCGTCACGAAAGAAAGACCTATGGTATGCTACGTCATACCGTGTCTACATATGGTGGAATCCACCCGATCCGATGGACGGGATCGCGCCGCAGACCACGACCCCGCTGTCGAGGTCGAGACATACGAGGTCGACGGCGGCACCGTCTTCTTCGACGCCCAGAACCCCTTGGCGTGGGTCGAGGCGACGCGGACGGTGCGACTCACCGACGTGGCCTGACCCTTCAGTCACGACGACGCCGGCCACGACCCCCGCCTCGGTGCCGAACTGTTTTGCTCTCGGGCCTGCCCCGCATACTCGCGTTCGAGCCGTGACCGACGAACCTGACAGACTCGACGCGGAGTCACGCTGGGACAGTCCCGAGCGCGACCTGCCGCAGGTCCCGAGATGTCGACCGGCGAGGGCGACGTCGGACCCCACACGTTCGAGGTGTTTCCGGATCGGCGTCGTCTTCGCCGACGTCGACGTCGCCGTCTTCGGGGTGAGTCCCGGCACGATGCCGTGGTTCTTCGGCGGCCGGACGCTCCTCGTCGGCCTTCTCCGTCTCGCCACCGTCCTCGCCAGCCTCCGGCAGTCCACCTCGACCGCACGTTCGAGAGCCGAGACCCCAGACGGGGACGCCAACCACGGGACGGACGGAGACGGCCACGCCGCTGACGCCCCGACGAGCCCCGCGGCCGAGGAGACGACCGAAGGCGAGGACGCATCCCGCACCCCGGACGAAGCCACTCCCGACGCGGCCGAGCGGAACGGCTAAACACGCCGCCGGACTTTCCCCACGCATGCGAACGGTCCGCGACGGCGACGGGACGCGGTATCTCCTCGTGAAGCGGTCGAGCGACGCCACGCTCGTCCGCGACCCCGAGACTGGGGAGGAGACGTACCTCCCGAACGACGAACTCACCGAGGCCGAGGGGCTGTCGGCGCTCGCGGTGGCGGCGAGCGGCGTTCCCGAACCGGTTCGGAGAGTCGTGACGGCGGCCCACACCGAGGACGCGCTCGGCCTCCTCGTCGAACTGACCGATCGCGGACCGCTCCCCATCAGAGATCTCCTCTCGGCGTACGACCTCTGTGAGTCCGATCTGCACGGCCTGCTCGCGGAGTTCCGTGCTGCCGGCCTCGTCCGCGAGTGTGAGGCCGCCGGCGAACGGGGGTACGACGCCACCGAGACGACCCGCGAGGCCGTCGCCGCCCTGCGTTCATAATCCCGACCTAATCCCCGGAGACCGCCGCGAGCGTCGGGTCGTCGACCCGCTCGACCGTCGACCGGTTCGACGTGGGCTCTTTCTCGACCCTGACGAGGTCGTCCGCCGCGCCGACGAGTTCGTCGTCGTGGCTCACGATGACGATCTGGCGGACGCCGAGCGAGCGCATCTCGTCGACGAGGTCTACGAGTCGGGAGACGTGGCCCGAGTCGAGAAACACCGTCGGCTCGTCGAGGATGAGCGGCGGCATCGGCGCGGCCCCGTCGATGCCCTCCGCGAGCAGCCGGTAGATGGCACACCGGAGCGAGAGGTTGAACAGGGCGCGCTCGCCTCCCGACAGCTGGTCCGGAGCGAGCGCCGTCCCGTCCTTCTGGAACACGGTGAGTTCGTACTCACCGTCGAGGCGGATGTGCGAGTACGCATCGTTGCCGTAGACGAGGTCGAACGTCTCGTTCAGCATCCGCCCGAGCGTCTCGACGTTCTGCTGTCGAAGCTCCGCCCGGAGGTCGCCGTACATCGTCTCCAGCGACTCGGTCTCCTCGTGGAGCGACGCCAGCGCGTCGGCCTGCGCGGCGAGCGTGTCACGCTTTTCGCGCAGGCGTTCGAGCTGGTCGAGGTCGCCCTCGACGCTCCCGATGCGGCTCTGGAGGTCGTCACGCTCCGCCGTCAGCTCGTCGAGCGCCTCGTCGACCTTTTCGAGGTAGTCCTCGGCGCGCTCCTCGTCGTTGCGGGCCTGTTCGACTCGCTCCTCGTCGACCGCGTCGGCCAGCTCGCGCCGTCGTTCCCGCTTTTCGGTCAGGCGGTCGTTCCGCTCCGCGTTCAGCTCGGCGAGCTGCTCGCGTCGGTCTTTGAGCCGTTCGACGGTCGCCTCGGCATCGGCGCGTGCATCGAGTCTGTCGTCGAGCGCCGCCAGCCGCTCCAGACGCTCTTCGAGCGCCTCGACCTCCGCTCCGAGCTCGGACGCCTCCTCGCGGACCGTCGCCGCGCGGTCGGCCTGCGTCTCGGCCGCGTCGCGGGTCGACTCGGCCTGCTCCACGAGACCGGTGGCCTCGTCTCTGAGTCGTTCGGCCCGTTCACGCGTCTCCCGGGCGTTCTCGGCGCGGTCGTCGACCAGTTGGGTGAGCGTTTCGAGTCGCTCCTCGATGGACTCGACGCGCTGTTCGCGCTCGACGAGCGTCTCCGCCTCCTCCAGTTTTGTCTCGTACGCCTCGCGCTCGGCTTCGAGGTCGGCGAGTTCCGCTTCGAGCTCTTCGACCCGCTCGCGGTCGTCCGCGAGCCGTTCGACGTGCGGGGAGTCCTCGACGGGCTGGCCGCACTCGGGACACTTCCCCTCGTCTCTGAGGCGCTCGGCCTCCTCGACTCGGCTCCGTGCGGCTTCGAGCGCGCCGGCCACCTCGCCGTGACGGTCGCGAGTCTCGTCGAGTCGCTCGCGCAGGGTTTCGACGTGTTCGGCAGCGTCACCGAGCGCGACCGGTGCCTCCTCGAACGTCTCCCGGAGTGTCTCGACCTCCGATTTCAGCTCCGAGACGCGCTCGCGTCGCTCTTCGAGCTCCTCCGTCGCGGTCTCGGCCTTCCGGTCGAGTTCCGACGCCTCCGCTCGCTTCTCGTCGGCGCGTGACGACAGGTCCTCGGCCTTCGTCCGGAGGTTCTCCGCCTGTGTCTCCAGCGCCTTCGCGTTCGTCCGTTTGTCCGCGGCCGTCTCCCGCGTCTCCTCGACGCGCGTCGAGAGCGTCTCCCGCCGTTGTTTCATCGCTTCCGGGGTCGCCTCGTCGAGGTCGGTCTCGGCCAGTCGGGCCTCGATCTCCTCGTTGAGCTCCTCGATCCGGTCCCGCTCGTCGCCGAGTGTCCGTCTGAGGTCCTCCCGTTCGGCCTCGGTCTCGCGGACCTTCGATTCGAGGTCTTCGACCTCGGTGTCGAGTCGCTGTAGCTCCTCGCGGGTCTCCTCGTACTCTTCGAGGACGGCCGTCGCCTCTTCGAGCGTCTTCCGCGCACGCTCGCGCTGCTTCTCGTACCGTTCGATCCTCGCGTCGAGCTCTTCGCGTTCGGTCGTGAGCGCGTTCAGCGCCTCGTGAAGGTCGCGCGATTCGTACTCCTCGATGGTGGATTCGAGCTGGTCGAGCGCGCCGCGCTTCTCGCTTCTGACGTCCTCCACGCCGAGACGGGCCTGTCCCGCGCGCTCGCGGTACTCCTCGAGCTTCCCCAGCTGGAGGAGGTCGTCGAGCATCGTCTGCCGCTCCTTCGGAGTGGCGTTGATGAGCTTGTTCACCTCTCCCTGGCGGACGTACGCGCAGTTGACGAATGCCTCGGCGTCCATCCGAAGCATTCGGGTGATTCGATCGCGCACGTCGCGTGCGCCGTCGTACGTCGCGTCGGGTCCCTCCAGCGTGCAGTCGGCGGTCTGGATGCGCTCACCCGACCGGCGGAGACGACGGTGGACGTGGTAGGCGGTGCCGTCGTGGGTGAACCAGAGGTCGATCTCGGCCTCGTCCTCCCCCGTCGTGACGAGGTCATCGAGCGTCTCGTCGAGCGCCCGCGCGCCGTAGAGCGCGAAGAAACACGCGTCCAGCAGCGAGGACTTCCCGCTCCCGTTCAGCCCGTGGATGACCGTCACGCCGTCGTCGAGACCGAGGTCGGCGTCGGCGTACGGCTTGAAGTTCGTGAGCCGGATACGGTCGAACCTCACAGGTAGTCCTCCATCGACACCTGGCCGTCACCGTTCCGACGCGTCGGCCCCGCTTGCTCCGCGGTCGCTTCGTCGTCTGTTTCGCCCGGTTCGTCGTCCGCTTCGCCCGGCTCGTCGTCCGCTTCGCACGGTTCGTCGTCCGCTTCGCCCGGCGCGTCCGACGCGCCGGCGACTTCCGTCTCAGTTTCGACCTCCGTGTCGTTCTCGACCTCGACCTCGCCGTTGGCTGTGTCCGGCGCGCCCGTCGTGTCTGCCGTTCGGGGCGTCTTCGCTGCGGACGCTGTCGACGCCTCGGGTACCTCGACGTCCGTAACGGCCTCGCCGTCGGTCGCGTCGTCGCCGTCTTCGGCACCGCTCTCGGCCGGTTCGAACCCGGAGACGCCCTCGTCGAGACGGTCGCGGACCCGGCGTTTCACCGTCTCGCGGACGTTCGTGTCGGCGACGTCCCCCCTGACCGCGTCGTCGACGTCGAGCGCCGCCGGCGAGAGGCCGAGTTCGCTCACCCGCTCGCGGACCGCGGCGTCGGGGTCGGCGAAGTCGACGCTGGCTCCGGATTCGTCCGCGGCCTCGAACTCCCGCCGGTCGGTGACGCGTGCGACGAGCGCTCCTCGCTCCGTCGCGAGCGTCTCGATGGCCGCCGGGGTGACGGGGTCGCCGTCGCCGGTGATCTCGACGATGACGACCGCGTCCTCCACGTCGTACTGCCGCACCTGCTCGCGGACGCGCTCCTCGCCCTCGCCCTCGCCGAGAGTGACCTCGACGAAGACGAACGGCCGGGTCTCGACCGCGCGTCGACGGATGTCGACCGTCCCCTCCGCGAAGGAGACGAGGTTGTAGCCGCGGCCGTCGCGCTCGGCGGCGGAGACGCGCTCCGTCGACCCGCAGTAGGTCACGGGCGTGTCGGCGACGCGCTCGGTTCCCGGGACGTGGTTGTCGCCCAGGAGGACCGCGTCGAAGTCGACCGTCGCCTCCTCCAGCACCGTCTCGGTCTCCCAGTCGGCGTGGGCGAAGGGCGTGAAGAGGCCGTGGGCGACCAGCGCCGCGAAGTCGGCCTCGTGCGGTTCGAACGCGTAGTCGAGGTCCCCCCGTTTCGACGTCGGCACGTGGTCCAGACCGTAGAAGGCGACGTCGTCGACGACGACGGGCTCGGGACCGAGACGAGTCGCGAGTCCCAACTGCTCGAAGAGGTCGAGCCACTGACCACCCCGCGTCGACTCGTGGTTGCCGACGACGGCGAGGAACGGAACCTCGGCGTTCGCCAACCGACGGAGGACCGAGAGCGTCCCGAGGAGGTCCGGAAGCGCCGGTCGACGGTCGTGAAAGAGGTCGCCGGCGTGGACGACGGCGCTCACCTCGTCGTCGATGGCGTCGTCGACGACGCGCTCGAATGCGTCGAGGAAGT
>JBEPYA010000010.1:0-18690 GCA_041641615.1 Salinigranum sp.
GTCGCCACGAGCCCGCGCCGTGCGTAGCCGCAGCCAGCGAACGCCGACCCAGAGCGCGAAGACGGCCAGCACGGCGGACGGCGGTCGCGCCCGCGATCCTGCCCGAGAGCCGGCCGACGTGCCAGAGGGCCGCGACGATCACGATCGTATCGACGCCGAGGCCGAGGAACACCCCCAGCATGAGCCCCGTGACCACGCGTGGTTCGGACCGTGTCACAGTCACCTCTCGAACCCGGTGTTACTTGGGGGTTCCTCTCGCGCTCGCGGGAACCGACCGTTCCCGACGCGACCGCGTCGGGGGGATCGTCGGACGGAGGTGGTCGGACATCGAGACGCCCGTCGGGCGTCGGACGGGGTGTGGCGTCCACTCGACGGCAGGCACACTTCTCCGGGGTCGAGCGTACGGCAGAGGAGGACGACACGCTTCGGGGGAGGAGGGCGTCACGGGACGAGCGTGAGCAGCGCGCCCGAGACGCTGAGAACGGCCGCGGCGACAGTCAGCCAGACCGCCCATCGGGGTTGGTCGCGCCGCCACGAGTCGGTGAACACGGCGAAGTAGGCGGTCTGTCCGACGAAGGCGACGCCGCCGACCGCGAGCGCTGCCGACGCGACGCTCACCCCGCGGGTAAACAGTGCGTGGAGCGCGACGGCTCCGACGCTGAGTCCGACGAGTCCCATCGCGAGGTGGTAGACGACCGTACGGTTCACGTGGGTATACACCGGCCGGAGCGACAAAGGCGTTCGCGTCCCGAGAGGCCACACGAATCGAACGCCGATAGGCTCGTAACCCTGCGCGTCGAGGGAGCGAACGATGATGCGCCGACGGAGCTACCTCGAAGCGGTCGCCGGGACGGCTGCGGTGTCGCTGCCCGGGTGCGTCGACGCCGTCGGGAACCGGCGTGGCCCGACGACTATCAGCGCCCCCGAGACAGTACCCGTCACCGAACGACTCGACGTCGCCGTTGACGGTCTCGACACCGACGCGGTGTGGGTCGAGGCACACGCCGAGGACGGCTCCGGTGCGCAGTGGACCGGCCGCAGCCTGTTCGAACCGACCGACGGCCGGGTCCGCCTCCGAAACGCCCGCCCGGTTCGCGGGACGTACGAGACGCGGGCGGGCATGGGGCTGTTCTGGTCGATGCAACCCGACGACCTCGGCCGCCGCCGCTACGACGCTGACCAAAGAACCCAGTCGGTAACGCTCCGCGTCGTCCCCGAGGGGCGCGGTGCCGGAGCGGTCGCCACGAGGACCGTCGACCGTCACGTCGCCGATCCGCGGAGCGAAGAAACGGAGGTCGAAGAGCCGGTCGTCGGTACACTGGTCGAGCCACCGGGCGACGGTCCCGCTCCCGGCGTCCTCCTGTTTCACGGCTCCAGCGGCACTCGGTCGGTCGCACCCGCCCGTGCGCTCGCCAGCCGCGGCTTCGCCGTCCTCGCGCTCCAGTACTTCTCGCCGGCCCAGCCGAACCTGCCCGACGCACTGGTGGAGGTCCCGGTCGAGTACGCGGACCGGGCCGTCGAGTGGCTGGCCGGTCACGCCGCGACGACGGACGACCCGGTCGGCCTCGGCGGGTTCTCCCGCGGTGGCGAACTCGCACTCCTGGTCGGGACGCGTCACGAGGTCGGTGCCGTGGTCAACTGGGTCGGCTCGGGTCTCCTGTTCAACGCGGTCGTGCTCACCGACGACCTCACAGTCTCCCCGGAGTCACCGGACACCGCCGCGTGGACGCTCGACGGGGAACCGCTCGCACACCCCTCGCGAGAGGCGTTCGAGCCGGGTCCGGATCTCCGGTCTTCCTACCAGCAGTGGCTCGACACGACCCCCGGCGAGACGCTCCGGGGGGCCGAGATACCGCTCGAACAGGTCGACGCACCGATTCTGCTCCTCTCGGCCGGCGAGGACGGCGTCTGGCCGTCTCGGTACCTCCAGAACCGGGCCGAATCCCGTCTTGACGCGATGGGCTACGAGTACCGATACGAACACCACAGTTACGACGGGGCGGGACACGGCGTCGGCGTACCGTTCCTCCCGACGTGGCCGAACCGACCGTCGGGACCGCTCGGGGGGACACTGGCCGGGACCGCCGCGGCCGAAGCGGACTCGTGGCCCCGTGCGGTGGAGTTCTTCGCATCGGGGGCTTGAAACGCGGGGACGGCGGCTTCCTGGAGGGACCGTGAGCGTCAGTCCTCGACGTCAGCCGTCGTGACGTCGATGGTGACGACGCTCGCCGTGGCCGCCTCCTCCGAGAGGCCGATCTCGTACAGCATGACGAGTCGTTTCGGCACCCCATCATTCGTGCCGAACTCGAAGACGACGACGGCCTGGTTGCTGGCGAGGGTGAACGTGTCGGTGGCGTCGATCAGCGCGTCGCTCTCGCCCTGTCGGAAGGTGTCGTTGCGGATGTCGCCCTCCCACCAGGCGCTCGATTCGTTGACCACGGGGCCGGCATCGTCGCCGTCGAGGTAGACCGAGACGTTCGACGGCGGGAGCTCCGTGGCGGAGGACTCGTCGAGGTCGGTACAGCGCAGTTCGACGAGGTCCTCGCTCGTCGCGTTCTCCTGGACGATGCCGGTCACCTCGTACGTCTCACAGTCGTACGTCGTCGCGTGCACGTCGACGATGTTGCCGTCGGCGGCGGTCATCGAGAACCGGAACGCCGGTGACGTGGGGTCGTTCACGTTGACGTTGCCGTTCGCCGTGGCGACGTAATCCGTGTTCCCGCCGAGCGAGGGGGAGTACACCTGCGCGCCGACGCCGGTTTCGAGCGTCACCGGTTCGTTCATGATGACATCCGTCTCCGCGATGGTCGCGAACACCTCGCTGAACACCTCGTCGAGGTCGTCGCCCTCCGCGGCGTAGTGGTAGGAACCGCCCGTCTCGTCGGCGATAGCCTGCAGGGTCGCGTTGTCCGCCCCGTCGCCGAAGCCGACCGTGTGGATCGTGATGTTGTTCGCGGCCGCCACCTCGGCTTCGACGAGGGGGTCGGGCGCGTCGCCGTCGTCCTGCCCGTCGCTCAGGAGGATGACGATGCGCTCGCCTGCACTCTCACCCTTGAGGTCGTGGACGACGTTCGCCCGGTGTAATCCGGTGGCACTCGCCGTTCCACCGCCGGTGACGAGGTCGTCGATGCTGCCATTGAGGCCCGAACTGCTGAAGTCGCTCGTGATGTACTCGCCGTCCGGCGTCGTCACGTAGCGGCTCAGGTCCTCCGTGGAGAAGCCGACGACCCCGCCGCGGTCGCGTGATTCGTTCATCTTCGCGACGAACCCCTTGGCAGACGACTTCGCCATGTCCATCCGGGTCGTACATCCAGGGGGGTTGTCGTTCCCCCACCGCGTCCCCGGCTGGGCGCACCAGTTCCCGGCCTGGTCCCAGTTCATCGACCCCGACTCGTCGAAGACGAACACCACGTCGATGGGGCGGCGGTAGGCGACGTTCGTCTCGAACTTCTTTACGGTGCTCACCTGGACGCCCTCCGCGAGCGGGCGCGCCGTCGCCGTGTACCGGTTCGAGGCGTTCTTGTCGACGGCGATGGTCCCCTGTGCCTTGTCGACCGTCGCCATCGACGGGTCCGAGAGGTTGACGACGGCGTTGCGGCTGTCGTTGGTGCTGTCGGGGAGGTCCGCGCTGGAGAGGTGGAGCTCTGCCGTCGACGCCGCGGGGTCGACCGTCACCGACGTACCGCTCTCGCGTTCGAGGTACTTCGCCCAGCCGCGGTAGTAGTCGCTCCTGACGGTGACGGTGACGTTGTTCGGCCGGCGGCACTCGTCGGCACCGTTGAAGAGGTCGTACTCGAACGCCTCGCTCTGCGCCGCGGAGAACTCGCCCCGCTTGACGACGGTCGCCCGGTCGCTCCCGACGCCGCCCGTGAGGTTGAGCGTCGTGATGTCCACCGTGCCATCCTCGACGGAGAGGTCCGGCGGTGAGACGACAGCGACGCCGAGTCCGCCGTCGGACATCCGGAAGACGCCGCCGCCCTCGTACACAGTCGTCTGACCGCGCTCGTCGTGCCGGATGGAGCTCATCGGCAGGCTGACGGCGCAGACGCCGCCGTTGAGCGAGACGGTGATCGACCCGCCGGCAGTGCCGTTTTTCACCTCGACCGACTGGACCGACTCCCGTGAGAACATGAGCTCCGTCGACGTCGCCCCGCCGCCGGCGAGCGACGAGAGGCGTCTGTCCACCTCGCGGACGTCGACCTCGGTCTCCTCCTGGTCGATGTCGGTCCGGAGGGAGTCGAGCGCGACCACGCCGGCGACGGAGACGACCACGACACCGGCCATCACCATCCCGATCATCAGCACGGTCCCGACGGTCTCGCTCGCCGCTCGCGCGTCCGCGCCGAACCTGCTGCCCCTACCCGCAGCGACGCCCGCTGCGCCGCGGCTGGTCGAGTCGTCGGTTCCGGCGGATCGGTCGTGAGAGGGGGAACGGTCGGTCATCGAGGTCACTCCAGGTCGACCGAGACGGTCGTCACACGCACGAACACGCGCTCGGTCGAACACGTGTGCGTGTCGGGTCCCGTGGCGGTCCACCCCGGCCGGGCGGCGAGCGCCCGCTGCCACCGCTCGTCCGTGGTGGTGACGGAGACGTTCGTCACCGACTGCGGCGCGCGCGTCTCGGGGAACGCGAGCCGCGTCTCGCTGTGGGTGACGGCGACGCGTGCGGTCCCCCCGGCTACCGACTCGGATCCCTCCGCGGTCAGCCGCACGAGCGAGACCGTCGCGGCCGCGGACGTACACCGGAGGGTGGGGGGAGAGACGACCGCCGTGCCTCCCTCTTGGGTCCGGAAGACGCCGCCACCGGCGTACGACACCTCGGTCTCCTCGGTCCGATACGCCAGCGTGTCGAGGTCGAACGTCTCCGAGAACGGAGTATCGCCGACGCTCACTTCAATACTCGGCCCCGTCGTCACGGCGAGGGTGGCGTCGGTGAGCGCGATGTCGCTCGTCCGGACGGGGCTCTGGCTCCGCTCCAGTTCGTCGATGTCCTCCGCGAGGACGACGAACCCCCGCTCGGCCGTCTGTGCGTTCACGCCGTCCTTGGCGTCGACGAGCGAGGACATCCCGAACACGGTGACGAGACCGACGCCGCTGATGACGAGCGCGAACACGAGGACGAACGAGAGCGTGTCGCTGACCCCGCGCTCGTCAGTCATCGTCAATCTCCTTGACGACGATACCCGAGAGGATCGTGTAGCCGCCGTCGTCTTCGAGTTCGACGGTGAGTTGGCCGTCGGTCACCGTCACAGTTCGCGTGACGTCGAGCGCCGTGTCCGAGCCGCCGGCCTCGTCGGTGACATCGAGGTTCGAGACGACGAGGTTCCCCTCCATCTCGATGTCCATCCGGGCGCCGTCGCTGGGGTCGTTGAACTTCAGCGTGACCTCGTACTCGCCGTTCGGGACGTTCCGCGTGTAGGTCATGTCGTAGTAGTAGTACACCCCGGTCCGGTAGAGGAAGTCGTCCTGCGTGTTCGCGACCGGCTGCGACGTCGACCAGTCCCAGTAGTCGCCGTAGTCCTCTTCGTACCGGATGCCGTCCTGGGAGGTATACTCGTCGCCGTTGATGTTCTCCGCCCAGACGACGCTGCCGTCCTCGACGAAGACGAGCCGGGTCGTCGAATCCTGGTAGCCGTCGTCGTCCGTGACCGTGAGTTCGACGATGTAGAGGCCGGGGGCGGTGTAGGTGTGGTTGACCGTCTGACCCGACCCGGTCGAGCCGTCGCCGAAGTCCCACTCCCAGGTGGTGATGCTCCCCTGCGGGTCGTCCGATCCCGCCGCATTGAACGTTACCGGGTTCCCGACGGTCGGATCCCCGGGAGCGTAGCCGAACTCGGCGTTGGGGCCGCTGATGGGCTCGATGACGAACCGCGAGGCGTAGTACGTCCCGTTGACCGTGTACCGCAGGCCGACGGTGATGTTCCGCCCGACCATGCTGACGTCCTCGCGGAACTCCGTGAGTTCGATGGTGGCGACGCTGTTCTGGTTGATGCGCGCGCGGTCGTCGCCGCTCTCGACCTGTGGCGACGACTGGTCGTCGGCGAGCGCGACGAGCCGGCCGCCCGACGGAAGGGACATCCCCGCGGCCGTGTCGGTGTCGCCGTCCTGCCCGTAATCGACCCAGGCGGCGTCGTTGCCGCCGACGTACACCTCGACGCTGTCGCGGGCGGTCCCGTCGCTCGTGATCTCGGCGCTGTCGCGGTCGCTCAGCGAGTCGACGATGCTCGTGTTCGACTCGGGGTCGATGAGGACGTCCTCAACGTAGACGGGGGCGTCGAAGTCGTTGCGGACGCTGAAGCTCACCCCGCCTTGGTAGCCGTCGCCGTCCTCGTCGAACGCGAGCGCGTCCTTCTGGTAGACGAGTCCCGAGACGACGACCTGCTTCGAGACGTTGTCCGCCGCTCCCTCGGAGTCGGTGGCCGTGAGCGTCACCGTGTAGCGGCCCGGTTCGTCGTACGAGTGGGTGACCACCCCGCCGCTCGTCTTGGGCGAGCCGTCGCCGAAGTCCCACGTGAACGAGTCGAGATTGCCGTCGAGGTCCGCGGTGTCGTTGACGAACAGCACCGTCTCGGTGGGGAACGGGATGTACGGGTCGTAGGCGAACCCCGGGATGGGCGCGCGGTTCGTCGGGTCGACGATGTCACCGGCGGAGAGGCGTCCCGAGACGTCACGGCCGACCCCGATGTTCGGGCCGACAGCGTGAGTCCGCGGCACGGGATCGGCCGCGAACGCCGTCCCGTTCGCGGTGATCGTCCAGCCGCCGTCCATCCGCCCGAGGGACAGCAGTGTCTCGTTCGTGACGGGGACGACGACTTCCACCGGCGGGTCCACACTCCGAAGCTCCACGCAGGCGTCGTGCGGGCAGTTCGTCGTGAGCGCCGCGGTGTAGCTGGCGGCGGTCGAAATGTCGGGCTGGTCGGCCCGCAGCGTCACGTTCATCCCCTGTTGGCCGAGCCGGTCCGCCTCGGCGATGTCCGCGGCCAGCGAACTGCCGACAGTCTCCAGCTCCGCTCGGGCCGCGCGCTCCCGGCGGTCGTCGACGTAGCCCGATGCCGTCACCACGAGGCTGCTGACGAGTATCGTCGTGAGCGCGATGGCGAGGACGTAGTTGACCGTCGTCGCCACCGCGCGGTCCTCGTCCCACAGCCGTCTCGGTCCCGGGAGTGGCCGCACGCTCACGGGTAGACCTCCACATGCCGCGTGCTCCGCGTCGTCGTCGCCCGCGTCTCGTACGTCGTGACCGCCGTCGCCTCCCAGACGACGGGCGCGTTGCACGGCCCGGTCGCGTCCGGACAGGCGTACGTCCCGCCGGCGAGCGTGTTCGGCGGGGCCCCCGCTGCCACGAACGCGTACGTTCCGGTCGCCGCGTCCCCGTTCGCGAACCGAACGGCGTACGGCCCGTCGAGCGGCCCGGTCAGGTTGAACGAGCAGCCGCCGCCGAAGCTCGTCCCCGTCCGGAGGTTCAAGAGCAGCCGCCCCTGCGACGACGGACACGGCTGAGGGCTCGTCCCGTTGCCGCTGGAGAGGATTGTCTCGACGTCGATCGTCCGCGAGTCGTCGCCCGTCGTCGTGTTCCGCGAGAGGTATAGCGTCGCCGTGTCGCCGTCCGCGTCGGTGAGTTCGACGGTGAACCGGTCCGCGCCGTCCGCGTCCGACACGTTCGCGGCGTCGAGGTTCAACACGGCCCAGCCGACGGCCCGACGGTCGCTGGCCGGGACGGGCTGCCAGCTCGGGTCGCCGCCCGGCGTCCCCTCCTCGGTGAAGGGACCGTCGGTCGCCTGGACCACCCGCGTGCCGTACGTCCGGTTCTCCAGCGAGACGTTCACGACGCCCGGGCGCTCCTGCAACCGGGCCTCCGTGGCGAGCCGCGCGTACGTCGAGACGTTCGCCGTGACCGTCGCGTCGAGCGTCGACGTGTCCGGGTAGGATTCCCGGTGGTTGAGGTAGAGGAGGAGCCGCGGGAGGTCGCGGGCGGCCTGCCGGTCAACCTGCTCGGCCGCGGTCAGATCCGGTCGCGCCTCCGAGTCGGCGAGCGTGTCCGCGAACAGCGCGCCGTTGAACGCGACGGCGAGCGCGACGATCACGAACGCGAGCGCGATGGCGCCGACGAGGATGAGCTGCCCCCTGTCGTCACGAGGCGAGTCAGCGTTCGAGGTCAGGGTCGAGTTCACCATACCGTCAGCCGCACCTCCACGACGTTGTACAGCGGGCTGTCCGGGGCCGCGTCGGGGATGGGGAAGTAGCCGTCGTCGCCGTCGGAGGGGTCGGTGTCGTACTCCCAGAGCTGTCGGTCGTCGTCGTTGACCGCCTGGTCGAGCGTCGAGTTGTCGAAGAGGGCGAACGTCCGGCTCGCCGAGACCGCGTCGGGCGCCGGCGGTCCCCGGTACACCAGCGGGAGCGTTCCGCCGCCCTCACTCACGTTGGAGACGTTCCCGCCACGGTAGTGGAGGACGAGGTTGTACGAGTAGCCGCGGTCGGTGAACGTCTCCTCGAAGGCACCGTCGAACACCTCGGGCGGCGGGCCGTCCGAACCGTACCCCGACGACTCGTCGACCGCGCCGTCGAACGTCTGGCCCGTCGAGTCCCACTGGCGGACGGCCTCCGCGAAGTTCGTGTCGGGGTCGTCCGCGAGCGTGTTCAAGAGGTCGCTCGCCTCGGTCGACAGCTGCGTGCGCGTCGCCTCCGAGACCTGTCCACCCGTCGTCGGGGTGAGGACCGTCGCCTGGAGCGTGAAAAGCACCGCCGACAGGAGGACGATGGAGCCGACGAAGCCCTCCAGCGTGAACGCCTGTCCGCGGTCCTCGGGGCTCACCACACCCTCACCACCAGTCGGTACCGCACGCCGTCGACGACGACGAGCCGCGTGAGGACCGCCGCCTCCTGATCCGCGTAGGCGGTGCCGGCTGAGACGTCCCAGCCGGTGACCGCCGTCCCGTTCGCGTACTCGAGAGTGACGTTCGCGAGCGTCGTGTCGGCGAGGTCGTAGTCGGCCCGTATCGTTGACATCGACCCGTTAGCGAAGAAGGCCGAGACGGCCGGTTCGTCGAGCCGGGTGGAATAACCGTCGACGGAGTGGGTCGCGACGAGGTCCGTCGCGAGCCGGTCGGCGACCGCGCTCTCGGCTCCCGCGTCCGCCGTCTCGGCGACACCCAGCGCCGACGGGACGTACGAGAAGACGAACGCGACGGTCAGGAGAAACACGCCGATACCGACGGCGTAGTCCTGCGTCGTCTGTGCGCGGTCACTCATACTCAGGTGCGTTCGCTCGTCTCACCCCCCACGGGCGTGACGGGGGTCTCTCGGACGTCGATGCGCCTGAATTGAGGTCATCGGAGAGAGCTGTCAACCAGCGGGGACACATACTCGTCGGTTCACACACGGCCGGTATAACCCTGTCCTTCTGAATACCAGAATTGATATTGTCGTGCGGCGCAGCGTGGGTCGCGCTTCATCGTGAGCAGAGAGACATCCGGACGGAGTTCAAGAGTCCTTCATAATCGATTGAAGTACCAAACGACCCGAAAAGCGGTGCCGGACCGCCGTCCGAAACGGGTCGTCGAGTGTGAGCCCGCGTATATCAAAACTGGGACCAAGTACCGAACTCGCGCCTCTTCCTCGGGCGACGAGAGAGTCAGGCGTCGTCGCTCGCGTCGACCGGAAGGGTCGGCGCGAGGCTGTACTCGACGGCGCGTTCGACGTGGAGCGCGGTGGTGTCGAACAGCGGCGTGTCCGGGCAGTCGGACTGGTCGACGAGCAGTTCGATCTCCGTACACCCGAGGACGACCCCCGCCGCGCCCGCCGCGACCAGTTCGTCGACGACGTCGAGGTAAAACGCCCGCGAGTCGTCTCGAATCTCGCCCCGGGTCAGTTCCTCGAAGACGATGCGGTCTACTTCTGCGCGCGACGACGCGTCGGGGACGACGACGTCGATGTCGTGGGCGGCGAACCGCTCGCGGTAGAACGACGCTTCCATCGTCGCTCGCGTGCCGATGACGCCGACGGTGTCGAACCCCGCGTGACGGACCGCGTCCGCGGTTACGTCCACGATGTGGACGAACGGGATCGAGAGGGCGGCCGTGATCCGCGGCGCGACCCGGTGCATCGTGTTCGTCGCCATGACGACGAACGCCGCGCCACCGGCTTCGAGTCCGGCCGCGGCGGCAGCCAGCAGTCGGCCCGCCTCGTCCCACGCGTCGGTCCGGATGCACCGCTCGATGTCGGCGAAGTTGACGCTGCGTATCAGCAGGTCGCCCGCGCTGTGGCCTCCCAGACGTCGGTTGATGCCCTCGTCGATCGAACGGTAGTACTCGACGGTCGATTGGCTGCTCATCCCGCCGAGGATTCCGACGGTTCGCGGGGTGCGTGGTGCGGGGTGGGTCGGCATGGGCTCTCGGCCTGAGAACTCGGCTCTACCGGGATATACGCGTCGCCTCGGCGGGGGCCGGAGAGCTATATGCTGGCGTCGCAGACGTTACGGCGATGGTCACGACTGACGACGGTTCGGTCGACGGGCGCGTGTTCAGGTCGACGGCGAACACCACCGGTGGAGAGGTCGACGAGGAGACGTACTTCCGGTTCGACCAGTCCGACGACCTGGTACACGCCCGGTACAAGGGCGGGGCCATCCGGCTCGGTCACCTCGTCGGCCGCCACCTGGGGGAGACGCTCGAATTCCGGTACGCGCATCTGACCGTCGAGGGAGCCACGGCGACCGGGCACTCCGTCGACCGCATCGAGACGCTCGAAGACGGCCGACTCCGACTGCACGAGGAGTGGGAGTGGGACTCGAAGCCCGGGTCGGGGTCGAGCGTCCTCGAGGAACTCACCCCCGAGGAGTACCGAGACCTCACCGAGAAGTGAACCTTCACGCGGTCGGCGTCTCTCCCCGGACCCGGGACAAGTCACGATCGCCGGTCCCGCGACGGCGACGGAGCGCCCGACACAGGGAGGTCGTCGGCGCTCCGTCGCTGCAGTCCGGTCGCGGCGGTCCGAACTGCACGCGACCAGGCATCCGGAACTATTCCAGAGAAGTGACCGTTCAGAACTCTTATTATGACCGGTGGTCTCGGCTGTTCATCGATATGAGCGTCTCAGTTCGGGTTCTCCACGTGGATGACAGTCCGGATCTGCTCGAACTCGTATCGACGTTTCTCGAACGAGAGAGCCCCGGAATGACCGTCGTGAGCGAATCGGATCCGAGAGCGGCGCTGGAGTCACTGACGTCCGACCCCGTGGACTGTATCGTCAGCGACTACGACATGCCGGAGATGGACGGATTAGAGTTCCTCGGGACGGTTCGTGAGATGGATCCGACGATCCCGTTTATCCTCTTCACGGGCAAGGGAAGCGAGGAGATCGCCAGCGAGGCCATCTCCGCCGGAGTGACCGACTACATGCAGAAAACGCGGGGGACGGACCAGTACGCAGTGCTGGCCAACCGCATCGAGAACGCCGTCTCACAGTACCGTACACACGTGGAACTCGAAGAGACCAGAGAGCGGTTCCGGACGCTCGTCGAAGACGCGACGGACGCGATTCTCATCGTGACCCCGGACGGGACGATCCAGTACGCGACCTCCGTGACGGAACGGATCCTGGGGCGTGAGTCCGCCGAGCTGGTCGGAACCGACGTCTTCGCCTCCGTCCCCACCGACGACCGGTCCCGGCTGCGTGAGGACCTCGCCGCCCTGCAGACCGATCCGGACGGACGGAACACGTTCGAGTTCCGTCACGAAACCAGCGACGGCGAGGACGTCTGGATAGAAGCACGCGCACGGAACCTCCTCGACGACCCGACCATCGGGGGAATCGTCCTGTACGCTCGCGAGATTACCGAGAGGAAGAACCGGGAACAGGAGCTCAAGGAGTACCGTGATCGGCTCGAGGGGGCGATGCTCGTCGGAGACCTCGCGTGGTGGGAGGTGGACGTTCCCACGGAGTCGGTGACGTTCAACGCCGGAAAAGCGACGATGCTCGGCTACGACCCGGACCGGTTTTCGCACGTCGAGGATTTCACCGAGCTACTCCATCCAGCCGACTACGACCGTACCATGCAGGCGATGCGGGATCACTTCGAAGGGACCGCCGAGAGATACGACGTCCGATACCGCATCGAGGCGGCCGACGGTGAATACCACTGGTTCCACGACGTCGGGGGCATCACCGAGCGAGCCGACGACGGGTCACCACTGACGGTGACCGGGGTCGTCGTCGACATCTCGGCACAGGAGGCCCGAAAGGAGCAGGTCGACGAGGAGCGGAACCGGTTTCGGGCTGTCTTCGAGGAGGCGTTCGACGCCATGGTCATCGCCGACGACGAGGGGACGTACGTGAACGCCAATCCGGCCGCGTGTGAGCTGTTCGGGGTCACGCGGGAGGAGTTGGTCGGGCGGTCCGCCGCGGAGTTCGCGGTCGAGGAGTACGACTTCGGGGATGCGTGGTCGTCGTTCCAGGAGAACAGCGGCGCACGTGGGACGTTCCCCCTCCTGCGGCCGGATGGGGAGATTCGGCTCACCGAATACGCGGCGACGAGCGACATCGTGCCCGGTGAACACCTCTCGATACTCAGGGACGTGACCTCCCGAGTAGCGTCCGAAGACGAACGAACGCGTCAGCGGGAGCGGCTCGAAGCGTTCACAGCTATCGTGTCCCACGATCTCAAGACGCCCCTCTCCGTACTCGAGGGGACGCTCACCCTCGCCGAGGAGACGGGCGACCCCGAACACTTCGAGCGGTGTCGACGCACGATCGAACGGACGCGGGTCCTGATCGACGACCTCTACGAGCTGGCGCAGGCCGGAGAGACGATCGGCGACCGAGAACCAGTCGAACTACCGGACGTGGTTCGCGACGCGTGGGACGCCACCGTCTCGAACGACGTTCAGCTCCGAATCGAAACGGCACAGACGATATTCGGCGACCCGGAGCGAGTGCGACAGCTTCTGGTGAACCTGCTCCAGAACGCTGCGGACGAGGGGGAGACGACGACGATTACGGTTGGCTCGCTCGACGACGGGTTCTTCGTCGAAGACGATGGACCCGGGGTCGCGGCGTCCGCCCGCGAGACGATATTCGAGAGCGGGAACTCGACGAAGTCCGGCGGATCGGGGTTCGGACTCACCATCGTCAACGAGATCGTGAGGGCACACGGGTGGGGGATCGACGTCACGGACGGTCGGGACGGTGGCGCACGATTCGAGATCACGAACGTCGCGGTTACCGGGTAAGTTACCCACAACGGAAGTCGTGGGCTTCGGCCTCGAATCTGTGTGACAACCACTCCACGCGGAGCCCGTCGCCCTGCCTTCGCTCGACGTCCGTGGATGCTATCGACGCACCCTGGACTCGCGCGGCTCTGAAACCCTCCACCGATCGGCGGTCTCGACGCTCGACGAGTCGAGCGGACAGAGAATGTTCAGTAGTTGTGTTCACTCTGTGTGTTCACTAGTGATTAAATGGGGTAGCCGGACGGCGGGGGAGTGGCGGACCGAGCGGGTGGACGCGAGAGGCTTACAACCGCTCCACCCCTTCCGGCACGAATGGGTCTCCTCAAGAACAAGTGGCTCTGGGTCGCCGCGTTGGGCGTCCTCCTCTCGGGCGGACTGGCGGTCGTCCTCGTCGGCTACGTGGGACTGGTCGTCTACACCGCGCTCCTGACGGGAGCGCCTGTCGTGTCGACGCTCGTCGAACTCGCGCTCCCGACGCTCTTGGGTCTGGCCGTCCTGACCGCCCTCTTCGCCGTCTCGCTCGTGGGGCTCCTCTACGTGCTCGTGCAGAACGCCTCGCTTCCCCGCAGCGAGCGTATCGCGGCGCTGGCAGCGCGCGCGGAGAAGGAGTACTCTCCACTCAGGATCGTCGGCCTCTCCGACCTGCTGGCACCGCCGGAGCCCTCCGCGGACGAGCGCGCGGAGCAGGCGCTCGCGCGGCTGAAACAGCAGTACGTCGACGGCGACCTGAGCGAGGAGGAGTTCGAGCGGAAGGTCGACAGGCTCGTGTCGAACGACTCCATCGACGAGGCGCGCGCGGCGCGGGAGCGGCGCGAGGTGACGAGAACCGAGCGGAACTGAGCGGAAGCGAGCGTGGACGTCGGGCGGGGAACTCAGCCGATGTCCTCGGCGGCGACCTCGACGCGAAGGGCCGCGTACCACGTTTCGAGTTCGTCGGGCGGCGAGTCGCTCCCGAGGACGGCAAAGCCGGCGAAGACGACCGCAAAGCCGGCGAGCGTCGCCCCGGAGACCGACTCGCCGAGGAGTGCCCAGCCGCCGAGCGTCGCGACGACGGGAACGGCGTAGAACACGAGGTTCCCCTGGATGGGACCGACCTCGTCGAGGAGGCCGAAGTAGGCGAGGTAGGCCACGCCGCCGGCGAGGACGCCGACGTACCCGAGCGCGACGACCGCCTCGGGCGTCCAGGCGATCTCGGCCAGGGATTCGCCCGACAGGGCGCTTCCGGCGTGGGTGAGAAGCGCGCTCACCGGGAGCGCCCACGCGATCCGGACCGTGGTCGAGAGCGAGGAGTCGGCCCACCGGATGAGGACCGTCCCCAGCGCGCCGGCCGCCGCCCCCGCGAAGACGACGCCCTTCCACAGCGCGTCCCCGCCGAGGAGGTTCGTCGGGTCGACCCCCACGACGAGGGCGACGCCGGCGAGGCCGAGGAGGAGTCCGACGGCACCGCGGGTCGAGAGCCGCTCGCTCGGGAGCAAGACCATCGCGAACACGGGGGTCAAGATGGGGTTGAGGCTGAAGACGACGCTGGCGACGCCGCTGGTGACGTGCTCCTGGCCGACGAACAGGAGGGCGTTGGCGAGACCGATGACGAACACGCCGGTCGCGAGAATCGCGACGACGTCGGCGAGCGACGTCGGGAGGAGTTCCTCGCGCGACGACCGCACGAGGACGTACGCGGCCAGGACGACCGCGGCGACGTCGAACCGGAGGGCGACGAACAGGAGGGGAGGGAAGTAAGCCAGCCCCGCCTTCGCGGCCACGAACGTCCCGCCGAAGAGGAGGCTCGTCAGGGCGAACAGCGCGAGGAGACGGCGCGTGCTCACGGCGACACCTCCCCGGGGGGCGAACCGACCTGCTGAGAGGAACGGGGTGAACGCATCGTATCCGATGAGAGGGGACGGAGCCACTTACGTGGATTCAGAAATCGCTTCACCGGAAGAAACACTCGGGCGGGGGCACGGAGGGAGCACGGCGTGAAACGGTTTCACGACTCGAAAGCGGTTTAGCCGCGGCACGCACAGGGGCGGACATGGACGCGGCACTGGAAGAGATCGAGTTCCTCGCGCTCTCACCGAACCGCGTGGCGGTGCTCCGCCACCTCGCGGCCGGGCCGCACACGCGGGGCGAACTCGTCGAACTGACCGGTGCCTCACAGCCGACGCTCGGGCGCGTCCTCTCCGACTTCGAGGAGCGGGTGTGGATCGAACGCGACGGGAGCACGTACCGGGCGACCGTGACCGGCAAGCTCGTCTCGCGGGGGTTCGACGACCTCGTCGAGATCATCGAGACCGACGCCGACCTCCGACCGGTCGTCCGGTGGCTCCCGTCGGAGGCCATCACCTTCGACCTCGCCCACCTGACGGCCGCGACGGTGACGACGCCGAGTCGCGTCCGCCCGAACGCGCCGGTGACGCGCGCGCTCGACCTCGTCCAGGAGGCCTCGACCGTGCGGATCGTCTCCTACGCGTTCAACGAACAGAGCCTGGAGGTCGTCGCCGAACGGACCGCCGCCAGCGACCAGCGGTTCGAGGGGGTCTTCTCCGCGCGCGCTATCGACGCCCTCGCCGACGACTCACAGCTCCGAGCGCGACTACGGGAACTACTGACGGCCGACGGCGCGTCGGTTCGAATCGTCGACGACCCCGTCCCCGTGGCGATGACGGTCGCCGATTCGGTCGTCCACCTCTTCTTGCGCGACGACAGCGGCGTCCTCCGCGCATCGGTCGACGTGGACGAACCCGAGGTCCACGAGTGGGCGACCGCCCTGTTCGACCGCTACTGGGACGCCGCGGAACCGCTCACCGTCGACCAGTTGTGACGGGAGTCACGGCGCGTAACAGACCCACCCCTCCGGCGGGAGAACGAGGTCGACCCGACCGTCGTCGTCAGTGGTCACCGCCTCGCCGCTCCCGGTGCGTTCGTGCAGGGTCTCCGCCGGCCACGACGTCGGGACCGAGACGGTCTGTCGTGCGTCGGCTACGTTGAGGCCGACGAGCAGGTTCCCCTCGCGCTCGAAGACGAGCACGTCGCGGTCGGCGTGACGAGTGCGTGCGGGCCCCCGCGCGAAATCCCGGCGGACCCCGAGGAGAGCGGCGATCCGACCGTCGGCGGGGTCGAAGCGGGCGCTGTACACGCGGGGGTATCCCTCGTACGTGAGGACGAACGCGTACGCGAGCAGTTCGTGAGCGGGCGGGGCAGTGTCGTGGTTGGAGACGAACGTTACCGATCGATGCGGGTGGCGGTCAACCACGCCGGCTCCGTCCAACGTACGGAGGTCGCCGTCCCGACTGAACGCCTGCTCGCGCATGACGAAGTAGAGCGGGTAGTCCATCACCGTCATCCCGGTTTCGAGGTAGCGCTCGCAGGACGACACCGACCCGTGGAGCACCTCGCCGACGGTGAAGAGGCCGCGCGCCGCGGCCCAGGGGTTCGCGTGGTCGCGGAAGAACCACGGCGGCATGTGTTTCACCGCGTCCCAGCGGAGGCCGTCGACGCCGCAGTCGGCGTACTTCGCGACGTAGCGTTCGAGGTACGCGCGGACCCGTGGTGACTCCTGTCTGAGGTCGGGCAACCCCTCCAGGTCGCGGTTCTCCAGTTCCCAGGGGTCCTCGTCGTCCCTGATCGGACCCCGGTGGCGGAAGTCGTCCCAGCCCACGTGAGGGAACGCCTCGAATTCGACGCCGGCGGCCATGTGGTTCAACACGGCGTCGGCGACGACGGTCAGTCCGTGTTCGTGCGCCGTCTCGACGAGCGCACGGTACTCCGCTTCGGTCCCGAACACGCCGTCGAAGTCGAGGTGGTCGATGGGCTGGTAGCCGCGCGGCTCCGGGTCGTCCCAGGTCCGCTTGCTCCGCTGGGCCGGCGGCACCTGAATCGCGTCGTAGCCCGCCTCGGCCACCGCCGCGAGCGACTCCCGAACCTCCCTCCAGGGGGTGTGGTAGTACTGGTAGATCGCCCCCGACCCGAGGTCGACGGCGTCGTCGGGAGCGTCGTCGCCGACCGCGGAAGCACCGAACGACGGCATGTTCTGTTCATACGTCCCCGCGCGAGGGTGAAACCCTTCCGGCTCTTGGCGTTCCAGCACGCCCGTGATCCGAAGGCGCGATGGTCCAATCAATTATAACTTTTACCGCGTCAGCCGAAGTTCCGTGGGGTTCCCGAACGAAGAGGAGGTCGAACCGTACAGTGTTCCCTGGAGCAGTCGAATACGATGCAGTTGTCCGAATCGAACAGATGGACACGGACGAAGCGGTCGGTCGAGGAGAACCACGACGCCCGCAACGACTCGAGGGGTCGAACGCGGCGAGAAAACCGCAGACGGGTTATCAGGCCGATAGCGCACTCGACTCGGGACGACTCACTTGCAGGCCCGTCTGTTGGTCGTCTGCCCCGAACTTGGATATATACAATTAGACATTTCGCGTGCGTCACACGGTGTTCGTCTCTCGACTCGTCACCGAACGGTCGGTCACCCGCATGGGACGCGCAGACCGTCTACTCGGCTAGCTCGCTCGTCCACGCCTCCAGCGGCGTGAACTGGCTCGTATCGAGCGGGATGGCGAGACCGAACGGCGCGTCGACGGTCGTGCCGAGTTCGACCGTTCCGCCGTCGATGTCGAGCGTTGGGAAGCCACTGGCGCTCCGACGGTACAGGTCGCCGTGGGCGGCCAGAACCGCCTCTCGCGTCCGTTCGGGGAACGCGCGGAGACCGGAGACGTAGTGGTGGCCGTTTCGCTCGACGTGTGTCGCGCCCAGCGTCGCCGCGACGGCCAGGTCCTGAAGGAGTTCCACCGGGCCAACGGTCGTCAGGTCCTCCGCGCTGACGACGTACGTCCGGTCGTCGTCGGTTCGGTTTCGATGCGCGACGAGACAGGCGTTGACGACGCCTTTGAACACGCCCTTGCAGTTCTTGTGGCTCGTCCCCGCGTAGCCGTGCGCCAGCGCCCGACCCGCGCTGTCGAGTCCGTCGTCGGATTCGTCGATGATGACTGGAGGCGCGTCCTTCCACGAAGTGAGCACGTCTTCCGTCTCCCGGGAGAAAGCGTCGTCCCGGGGAAGGGGTTGTTCGACGTACGCGACGCGGTCGAACAGGTCCGCGAGCGCAGGGTCTCCGTGGAGCGTCTCCCACTGCCGCCTGAACTCGGCGGCGGAGTCGTACCCCTCGTTGGCGTCGACGGTGCAGCGGTACGCCTCGACCCCGAGGTCGGCGAGGAGGTCGCCGATCCGTCGGAGGCGGGTCGCGTCCCGGTCGGGGTCGGCAGACAGTTTGATTTTTAGGTGGTCCACGCCGTCCGTCCGGACGTACTCCGCGAGGGTCAGCGGGAGGCCGTCATCGGGGCGTTCGGCGGTGACATCGGTCTCGGTCAGGGGGTCGTCGAGGCCGACGGTGTGCCTGATCGCGATGGAGCGGTTCGGTTCGGTCGGGAGGAGGTCGGCGGGGTCGTACGGTTCCAGCTCGTCGTAC
>JBEPYA010000010.1:18700-29986 GCA_041641615.1 Salinigranum sp.
CGGGAACAGCTCCTCCTCGCGGTCGATCCCAAGCACGTTCTCCCGGACGGCGCGTGCGAAGCAGACGCCCGTGGCCCGACAGACGGCGTCGACGAGCGCCTGTTCGACGAGGCTGACGCCGTACGTCCAGAGGAGCGGCGGATGTCTCGTCTCGGCGGCCCACACCCGCTGGCGGTCGTACACCGCCCGCCAGAGGTCGAACGGCGTCGACTCGGAACCGTGGGTTCGCGCGATGCGCGCCGCGGACTGAAAGACCTCGATCATCTTCCGATAGCCGGTCTCGACGCTCATCGCCGGGTCCTTGAAGAACCAGCCGGGGATGAGCCCGCCCATCGCGACACCCGTCTGGGTCTGTCCGTCGACGGTCGCGTCGATTCGGAGGAACACCTTCGGAATCGCGGTGACCTCGACGTTCCCGAAGTGAAAGGGGAGACGGGTCCGCAGGTCGATGACGTGGAAGGTGGTGTCTGATACCGAGACCGTCATACCGTCGGCAACACGGGCGGACGCGATAAGCGTTGTGCGTGGGGTCCCCCCGCCAGGGGCCATATTTATAGTGCAACCCCGACAGCGTATGCGTATGGAACCCACTCAGTCGAGGAGTTCGCTCGTCGTCCCGGAGCGAGCGATCCGCGAGGCCTGCGGCGAGACGCCGCTCCCCGAACTCGGACTCATCGAACAGGTCTGGGAGACGAGCCCGATACCACCGGATGAGATCGCCGACCGCGCCGGGAGCGCCTTCGGGTCGCTCCCGCTCGACGGCGTTCCCGACGGGGGAGAGATCGCACTCGGCGTCGGGAGCCGCGGGATCGCGAACCTCGGAACCATCGTCGCGGGCGTCGTCGCGGAGGCGAAAGCACGCGGGTACGACCCGTTCGTGTTCCCCGCGATGGGGAGCCACGGCGGGGCGACGGGGGAGGGCCAGCGGGAGATGCTGGCCAGCCTCAGCGTCGAGGAGTCGAACGTCGGGTGTGAGATCCGGTCGAGCATGGAGGTCGTGGAGGTCGGGCGGACGGCCGACCGCGACGTCCCGGTCGTCGCGGACGCGAACGCCGTCGGCGCCGACGCTATCGTGCCGATCAACCGCATCAAGCCCCACACGGACTTCGACGGGACCGTCGAGAGCGGCCTCTCGAAAATGCTCGTCATCGGGATGGGGAAGCAGCGCGGCGCGAAAATCGCGCACGACTGGGCCGTCGACTGGTCGCTCCGGGAGATGATCCCCGAGATCACGGCGCAGTTGCTCGACGCGCTCCCGGTCGTCGGCGGCGTGGCCATTCTCGAAGACCAGCGCGACGAGACGTCGCTCCTCGAGGGCGTCCCCCCGGAGGGCTTCCTCGACCGCGAGGCCGAACTCCTCGAAACGGCGTACGAGATCATGCCGACGCTCCCCTTCGACGACGTCGATGTGCTGGTCCTCGATAGGCAGGGCAAGGACATCAGCGGCCAGGGGATGGACACGAACGTCATCGGCCGCCGGCCGTTCGCGATTCAGGAGCCCGAGCCCGACAGCCCGGAGATAAAGCGAATCTACACGCGGGGACTGACCGAGACGACTCACGGCAACGCGATGGGAATGGGGTCGGCCGACTTCGTCCACGCGGCCCTCCTCGACGAGATCGACATGCCGACGACGCTCATCAACGCGCTCACGGCGGTCACGACGCGGGGGGTCCGCATTCCTCCCGTCGTCGAGACGGACCGGGCGGGGCTCGTCGCCGCCGTGTCGACCATCGGCATCGTCGATTCCGCTGAGGTTCGGCTGCTCCGTGCGGCCGACACGATGCACCTCCAACGGCTGTACGCCTCGCCGGCCCTCGTCGAGGAAGCCCGCGAACGCGACGACCTCCGGGTCGTCGAGGAACCCTCTCCCATCGAGTTCGAGGCGGGCGACTTCGTGGCCCCGTCGCCACACGAGACGGCGTAACCCCGCGTCGGTCGAGACGTCCCGAGACGGTCGGGCAACGTGTCGACACCGCGGTCGGTCGGCAGTGGTTCGGTCGTCTGTCTCGGAAACGAACCCCGAGAAGAGTCAGTCGTTCGCGGTGGTCGGTCGCTCTCCGATACTGAGTTCGTCGAGCGTGACGCGTCGTCCCTCAGCCGAGGACCGGTGGGCGGCCTCGGTCAGCTGGATACCGCGCGCGCCGGCGGCGAAGTCCCACGGGAACGGCTCGTCGGCGACGACGTGGCGGATGAACTTCTCCCACTGGAGCCTGAACGCGTTCTCGAACTCCTGGTTGTTCGGGACCCGGGTCCAGTCCTCGTAGAAGTCGTGTTCCTTCGGCGTGTCGGGGCTCCACTCCGGTTTCGGCGTGTTCGACTGGTGCTGGGTCTTGCAGTCGCGCAAGCCGGCGACCGCGCTCCCCTCCGTGCCGTCGACCTGGATCTCGAGCAGGTCGTCGCGGTTGACGCGCACGGTCCACGAGGAGTTGATCTGTGCGACGGTGTCGTCCTCGAGCTCCAAGATGGCGTAAGCGGCGTCGTCGGCCGTCGCCTCGTACGGTTCTCCGGACTCGTCGACCCGTTCGTCGATGTGTGTCTTCTCCAGACAGCGCATCGACTCGACCCCGCCGAAGAGGTTCTCGAGGACGTAGCTCCAGTGGGAGAACATGTCGTCGATGATGCCACCGCCGTCCTCCGCGCGGTAGTTCCACGAGGGGCGCTGGGCGTCCTGGATGTGGCCCTCGAACACCCAGTAGCCGAACTCGACGCGAACCGAGAGGATCTCGCCGAAGAAGCCCTGCTCGATGAGCCGCCTGAGCTTCACGATGCCGGGGAGCCAGAGTTTGTCTTGGACGATGCCGTGTTTGACGTCGCTCCGCTCGGCCGTCCGTGCGACCTCGATGGCCGTTTCGAGATCGAGTGCGAGGGGTTTCTCGCAGTAGACGTCCTTCCCGGCCTCGATGGCTTTCAGTACGCCCGCGGGCCGACGGGGCGTTATCTGTGAGTCGAAGTAGATCTCGTCGTCGCCGTCGAGACACGTCTCCAGGTCGGGGTCCACCGTCCACCGCTCGATTCCGTGTTCCTCGCTCAACGCGCGGAGTTTCCGTTCGTTCCGTCCGACGAGCAGCGGGTCCGGGAGCACTCGTTCGCCGCTCGGGAGTTCGACACCTCCCTCCTCGCGCAGCGCCAGGATGGAGCGGATGAGGTGCTGATTCGTCCCCATCCGGCCGGTCACGCCGTTCATGATGATACCGATCTCTTGCATAGGAGTGGTTGTCGCCGAGAAGACTCGGCCCGATGGTAATAACGTTTTGGGAAGGACCCACAGGGTCCGATCACGAGCCGTCGAAACCCTCGCTATCGAGACAGACCTGGTCCACCGGAGAACTACACAGGGGGTGCGCCCGAGGGACGCGCTCGGCGCGAACGGCGGACACGAACACACCAGAATCTCCGATAGCAGTACATTCATATACTGATTTCTGTCACTGCGTTGTATGGGTGTGAATATCGGCTACATCGGTATCGACCACCACCACCGCGACCCGTACTTCGCCGTCGCGAGCGAACTCGACGCCACGGTCACCGCGGTGTGTGAGCCCGGTCGCCGCGTCGACGTGAACAACATCGTCGCCATGGACGACCGACCCGACGAGATAACCACGGAGGGACAGGACATCGCCGACCTCGTCGCGGGGGCGGCGGTGTACGAGGACCCCCACGAACTCGTCGCGGACGAGAGCGTCGACGTCGCCTGGATCACCTACCGGAGCGACGAGACGCCGGCGATCATCGAGAGCGCCGTCGAGAACGGCGTCCACGTCGTCAGCGAGAAGCCCATCGCCCGGACCGCAGCCGACTTAGAAGCCGTCGCCGAGCGGGCTAACGAAGCCGGCGTCACCGTCGCGCCGACGATGTACTACCGACGGAACCCCGTCGCGATGGCGCTGCGCGAGCGAGTCCAGGAGGGCTTCTTCGGCGACGTGTGGACCGTCGACGGTCGATTCAACGCCTCACAGCTCGCGTACCGGAACACCGACCACTACATCTACGACCGCGAGACGAGCCGCGGCGGCGCGCTCCAGTGGATCGGTCCCCACTGGGTCGACGTGATACCGTGGATCCTCGACGACCCCATCGAGAGAGTCAACGCCTCGTTCCACGACGCGGTCGAGACGGACGTCGAAGCGGGGGCGGTCCTCCAGTTCGAGACCAGAGAGGGAACGCTCGGGACGTACCACACCGGCTACTACCTGAGCGACCGGGGCAAGGACACCCACCTCGGCCTCTACGGGACCGACGCGCAGGCGCTCACGCCGCTACACCACGACGCTCTCCAGCACGAGCCGACGATCCCGCTCGAGATGACGTCGGAGAGCGCGGACTGGACGGCCACGCGGAAACGAACCGTCGAGTTCGAGTTCACGTACGACCGCTTCCCGGCGTGGGGTGACTTCGTCCAGGACTACTTCGAGGCGTACTTCGCGGGCTACGAGACCGGCGACGTCCCGGCGACCGTCGACGACGCCGTGCAACTCCTCAGAGTCCTCGACGCCGCGTACGAGTCCGGTGAACAGGGCGGCTGGGTCGAGGTCGCCGACTGAACGCCGCGTCGTTCCCTTCAGGGCCCCACTCCGCGGTCCCGTCCGTCGGCGTTCGTCCCCCTGCCGGGCGCGTTCGGTCGCGACGCGCGCGGCCCATGTGTGGCTCCTGTGCGACGACCGGGGACCGATCACCCCATTCGTTCGAATATCCCGAATTTTATATACATAGGACGTCAGTCGTACGGTATGACCTCCGAACGCACCTCGAAGACGCTCAAAACCACCACGACGTCGATCGAGATCCTCGAACACCTCGAGGAGGCCAACGGGGCTCGGGTCTCCGAGATCGCCGAGCGGATGGAGATGCCGAAGGGGACGGTGCACGGGCACCTGACGACGCTCAGAGAGAAGCAGTTCGTGATCAAAGAGGGGGACTTCTACTCGCTCGGTCCGGAGCTCCTCCGCCTGGGGAACAAGGTTCGGACGCGCGACTCCGGCTACGTCCTGGCGCGGAAGTTCACCGAACGGCTGTTCGAGGCGTCCGGGCTCCGGTCCATCTTCGCCGTCGAAATGGACGGGAGAGCCGTCTTCTTGCACACCGCGTCGGGAAACAAGATGGGCTGGGCGCACGAACAGCTCGGCAACCGTCTCTACCTGCACAGCACCGCCGTCGGGAAGTCCATCCTCGCCGGGCTCCCCGAGTCGAGGGTCGAGCAGATCATCGACCGGTGGGGGCTACCCCGAGAGACGGAGAACACTATCACCGACCGGGAGGCGCTGTCCGCGGAACTGGAGACGGTTCGGGAACAGGGCTACGCCGTCAACCGCGCGGAGAACTTCAAGGAGCTCTACGGGATCGGTCACGCGGCGACGAGACGGTCGGGCGACGTCATCGGGGGCTTCAGCGTCACCGGTCCGGCCCACGCGATCACCGGCGACGAGCGGGAGGCCGAACTCGCACGGACGGTCACGGACATCGTGAGCGAGTTCGAACTCGAACTCACGCTGGTCTGATCCGACCGCCGGACGGGGTGTGTCGCAACCGTCTCGTTCGAGCATCTCGAACCGTATACCGTTCGCCCCAATCGTTACAGTGTTAGGTTCGTAATATCCGTCCCCGATCCGGGCTCTCGCCGACGTCGAGCCGACTCGCCGTTCGATATATTCGAACAATTTATAATGATGTATAGCAGCGCGAGCGCCGGACCGAAACCGCCGTTTCGACCGGTGAACGGCGTGAAGAGCCCATCGGGAGGAACGGAGCTACCATCACTATCCATAATTATATATATCAGGGGCATAGATGACACGGCTGTATGTCAGATCGAGACCGGAGTACGGCCGAGGAGCAGCTCATCGACGACCTCGACAGCGTCCTCCCGGGATCCATCGACCGCCGGAAGTTCGTTCGGAGTTCGCTCGGCACACTCGGCGCGGTGATGTTCGCCGGGTGTGCGGGAGGCGGCGGTGGCGGTGGTGGGGGCGGGTCGAGCGGAGGTAGTGGAGGCGGAAACGGCGGGGGTAGCAGTACCAGCGAGAGCGGCGGCAGTGGCGGCGGAGGCGAGGAGACGAGCGGGCAGGAGACGACGAGCGGCGGATCGATGGATGACACACAGGCCGTCTTCACGACGCCCTGGAAGAAAGAGCCGTCGTGGGGCCACGCGCACGTCGCGGAGGGGCGCGGCTACTGGGAGGACGCCGGCGTCCCGAACATCGACGCGACGCGGGGGAACGGGTCGGACACCGAGTCCCAGAACATCGGGGTAGGTAACAAACCCATGGGTATCACGTCGATCACGACGGCCATCAGCGTCTACCCGGAGACCGAAAACACCGAGGCGCTCGACATGAGTGTCGTGGGGCTGGCCCGGGGCCGACCGCTCCTCTCACTCATCTGGCGGAAGGACATGATGGAGAGCCGCGAGGACATCGCGGGGAAGACCATCCTCGCGGCGTCCGGATTCGCCGCGGCGACGATTCAGGTGTACCCGAACCTGGTCGGCGTCGACCAGAGCGAGGTGACGCTCCAGGAGGGGACCGAAGAAGTCGCCGCGCCGCGGCTCGCGAACGGCGAAGTGGCCGCCGTCTGGGGCTCCATCGACCTGCTTCCGGTCTACCAGGAGGAGGTCGACGCCGAGCTCGGCGTCACGCCGCTGACGGCGTTCGGCGGCTTCCCCGGCTACCCCATCTGGGTGAACAACGGGTGGTACGAGAACAAGGAGAACGCCGCGGAGTTCATGGGACAGGTCATGACCGGCTACTTCAAGGCCCTGAAGTGGGGGCTCTTGAACCAGTCGGAGTACCTGGACTACCTGAAGAACGAGGTGAACCCGAACCTTCAGACGTGGACCGAGGACGAACTCACCGGCCAGCACGCCGTGAACTGTGCGCAGGCCGTCACGCTCGACATGAAAGACGAGGGGTTGGGGTACTTCACCGAGGACGGAATCACGAACGTCCTCGAGAACGCCGGGCCGGCGCTGGTCGACAACCCCGACGCACTCCCTGCGGCGAGCGACATGATCATCTCGGAGCCGTGGGAGCAGACGGAGAAGGTGACGTTCACCGACAGCGAGTGGGACCAGCTGGCGGAGAACGCCGGCTTCGTCTGGGACCTCTTCGCGGAGGCCGAGTCGGGCAACTGACCGCTCACCACCGTGTGGTTCGCCGGGACCACGCGACGCTTCGATACTCCTCAGAGAAATCCGTATCGACGACGCACAACGCCCGCCCCGACCGCCGGAGCCACCGCTGGAAATCAGTTACACTTATAATGAGCCACGAACGACCCAACCATGAGAATGAGTGACAGTTTAGCACGCGAACCGAACGAGAGCGACACCGAGTCCGCGGACGAGATGATCTCGTTCAGCGGTGTCGACAAGGTGTACGGCGTGGACTCGCCGGCGACGGAGTCCGTGACAGCTCTCCAGGGGATCGACCTCGACATCGGGCGCGGGGAGTTCGTCTCGGTCGTCGGGCCCTCGGGGTGCGGGAAGACGACGCTGTTGCACATGGCTGCGGGGATCCTCGGACCCACGAACGGCTCCGTGAAGATAAACGGCGTCGACGTTCAGAGTCCCCAGCACGAGCGGAAGGAGGTCGGTCTGGTGTTCCAACATCCCGTCGCCCTCGAGTGGCGGACGGTCAGGAAGAACATCCTCCTCCCCGTCCAGATCCTGAAGGAGAACGGGGCCATCGACCGGGAGATGGAGTACTACCGAGAACGTGCCGACGAACTCGTCTCGCTCGTCGGCCTCGAAGGGTTCGGCGACGCCTACCCGAAGGAGCTCTCGGGCGGGATGCAACAGCGCGTGACGATCAGCCAGGCGCTGATCTACAACCCCTCCGTCCTCCTGATGGACGAGCCGTTCGGGTCGCTCGACGCCATGACCAAGGACGAACTCAACGTCGAACTCCTCCGCATCTGGCGGGAGACGGAGAAGACCATCATGTTCATCACCCACGACCTCGACGAGGCCGTCTTCCTCTCGGACCGCGTCGTGGTGCTCTCCCCGCGACCGGGCCGGGTCGCCGACGTCATCGACATCGACCTCGAACGGCCCCGAAACGAGGAGACCCGAGGGTCCGAACGTTTCGTCGAACTGTCCGCCGAACTCCACCAGCATTTCAAAGGGTTGAAATGATCGGGAGCGCCGCACGGAAGCTCGGACACGGGATACCGGGGGTCGCCGGGTTCGAGTTCGGGGACTCCAGACGGGTGCGCTGGGGGCTCTCCGGCTTCGGCATCGTCCTCCTGCTCTCCTTCTGGCAGGTGGTCACGACGGTGGTAGATCTCAACCCCAAGTACTTCCCGGGACCGATGGGGGTGGTAACCGAACTCGTGCGCATCTGGCCCGCCATCGTCGCCGCGTTGCCGAACACACTGACGGCCGCCCTCGTCGGCTACCTGCTCGCGCTCGCGCTGTCGCTCCTCGTCGCGATGCCGCTCGTTGCCAGCCAGCGCGTCCTCGACGCGTTGATGCCGTTCATCATCGGGACGAACACCGTCCCGCGGATCGCGATGACGCCGCTTGTCATCTACTGGGTCAGCTTCTACGACACCTCGGCGCTCTACCTCGCGAACTACGTGATGGCCGCCTGGGTCGCGTTCTTCCCGATGCTGATCGCCGCCATCGACGGCTTCCGCAGCATCGACGAGGACACCGAGAACATGCTCGAAGTGTACGGCGCGACGACCTGGCAGGAGTTCAAGTACGTCCGCTTCAAGAAGGGGCTCCCGTTCATCTTCGACGGATTGAAGATCGGCTTCATCCTGGCGATGATCGGCGCCGTGGTCGGCGAGTTCGTCAGCGGCACCTTCGGCATCGGGTCGCAGGCCGCCTCTGCCATCGGGCGGACGAGCATCGCCCGCGCGTTCTCCATCGTCCTCGTCCTCGGAATCGTCAGTACGGCCGTCGTCCTGGTCGTGTATCTCATCGAGAGCCGCATGATCTTCTGGCGGGAGTCGTCCATCATGGGGGACGAGTGACCATGTCGGTCCTCTCCGAACGGCGGTCGGCCAGGGTGAAGCGGTGGACGCGCCGACAGCTCCCGACGGTCCTCGCGGGAATCGCGTTCCTCGGGCTCTGGGAACTCATCGCCCGCTTCATCGACAACAACCGTATCGTCGCGGACATCCCCTACACCGTGAGTTCGCTCACCGCGGAGGCCGACACCATCTCGATGCAGGTCATGGAGACGTTCTCGTCGGTCTTCGTCGCGTTCCTCCTCGCCGTGATCTTCGGCGTGAGTCTCGGCATCGTCATCGCCGAGATATACACTCTCAGACAGATGACGATGCCGCTCGTCATCTTCGCGTACGCGGTCCCCCACCCGGTGCTCGCGCCGATGTTCATCATCTGGTTCCTCGTCGGCGGGGAGGTGACCCTGCTCTCGTTCACCGGCCCGTCGGCCTACATCTTCCCAGGTGTCGAGGCCGCCGACGCCCAGCTGGACCTTGCCATCGACGGAGTCAGCACCTTCGGCGCCTGGGTCGGGTTCTTCCCGGTGTTCATCAGCACCATCACCGGGATGAACGAACTCGAAGAGCGCTTCGAACACCTGGGGACAGTGCTCGGGGCGAGCCGGTGGCAGATGGTCAAGTACTTCCGGTTCTGGCGCGCGCTCCCGAACATCGCGAGCAGCATCAAATCAACGGTGCAACTCTCCATCGTAGGCGTCATCATCGCCGAGTTCATCGCCTCCTCCTCGGGCATCGGCTACCAGATCGTCCTCGGCTGGAAGACCGGCGACCTGGGCTACATGTTCGGGGTCGTCCTCGTCATTATGGTCGGCTCGTATACCTTCTACCAGCTGGCGGTGTGGACGGTAAAGCGGGTAACTCCGCCGGGGTCGGTCGCCTGACCGCCGCCAACTCCTCCGGTTCGGTTTCGTACGCCGGACTGTCATCCCGACTGATGCGAGGTAGTGTCGATATCGTTTAGATAAATAGTTAAATATCGAACCGCTGGGAATCAGGGACAGCCATGGATATCAGACGGCCGTCCTTTTCGGTAGCGATCGGTTGTTTCGAGGATATACGCGTATTGTGGGCTCTAATCGAGCGAAAACTAGCTTTTAAGTGTTGGTACAGAGCAGAACTGAATCGATACCGGGGGGCGGTGCCAGCGGTTCCGTGGAGGTCACCGACCCGTGAATCGGCCGAGACTTATACAATTACTTATATCTATATCCAGTCAAGCGGCAGATATTCTGCACACGCTAACCGACGGCACGGGTTCATCGGTTGCGTTCCCCACTCGACACGGGAGATCGAGGAGTGGTAACGCTTATCTCGATTGCTGGTGACAGGTCATCGTCGAATCCTGTCAGCGACTCGTCTCTCGGGGAAGCGTCGGTGGCAGGACGGACGCGTCGAGACGGTGTGGAGCGTGACACGCCGGACCCATGGAGAGGCGGTGGTGTCGTCGGGTCGACGCTGACCGTCTCGCGGGAAGGGTCAATGGCCGCCGAACGAACCCACCGGGACACCAGCGATCAGACGAACGTGCGCACCGAACGGTCACGGCGGCCGGCCCAGACCCGAGATGAACACGCCGTTCACACGCTCCAGCGGACGGTCGGGAACCAGACGGTGCAGGAACTCCGCCGGAACGGGGAGTTGGGGACGGTACTGGAGGAAGGTCAACCGAGCGCGGAGAGCGAACAAGAGTCCGAAGGCGAGGAGACGGCGGCGGACGTTCAGGAGGCTGCCACTGCGCCCGAAGCAGCGACAGTCGCCGAGGGAGCGGAGACGGAGACGGCCGACGCCGAAGGAGGTGAGGAGACCGAGGAAACATCAGAACAAGCTGAAACCGCCGAAGGTGAGGCAGGTTCGGGCGGAGAACCGGGTGGGGGTGAGGGGGCAACGGGCGAGACAGCGCCGCGCTCACCCCAGGAAGACCCGGCGTTCGCGGCAGTGGTCGAACGAGTCGAGAGCGTCGCCCGGAAGGAGCGCGCACACCCACCGGCGGCGGCGGCGACGGCCGACGCGCAGGCGGCCGCACAGGGACCGTCGGACGAGGTGGAGACCAAAGCGCAGGCGGCGCAGGTCGGCGAGATGGCCGCCGAGGAGCCGAACGCCTTCGACAGGGAGGCGTTCAAACGAGCGCTGGCGGCGAAGATCGAGTCGATCGCCCCCTCGACGCTCGAGGAGGCCGACAAGTTCGAGAAGAGCAACGACCTCCCCGAACTCAAGCGGTCGGTGAGCGGGACGGTCACGCAGGCGAAAGCAGAGTCCGCGAAACCGCTCGCCGAGAAGACGACCGAACAACCGGACACGTCGGGAGTCGAGGCC
>JBEPYA010000011.1:0-29903 GCA_041641615.1 Salinigranum sp.
AACCGAGTCCTCAACGCCGGCCTCGACGAGCGCGTCGTGTTCGCGGGGTACGTCTCGTGGGAGGAGAAACTCGCCGCACTGGCTACTGCCGATGTTTTCGTCACACCACGGTTCACTGGCTTCCCAATGACGTTCCTCGAGGCCTGTGCGGCCGGCGTTCCGGTGGTAACGACCTTCGTCGAGGAAGAACTCGGATGGCTCGACGACCAAGTGGGCCTCGTGTCCGAATACGATGCCAGCTCGTTCGCCGCCGCCGTTCGCACGCTGCTCGACGACGACGACCGTCGAGCACAGTACGGCGATGCCGGCACGGCACTCGTCCACGACCGGTTCTCCTGGGACGCCGTCGTCGGACAGCTCGAGGAGTTGTATGAGGGGTGCGTTCACCCGCACGACTGAGTGCTACCCACTCGTTCAGTCTCACACTACTTTTCCAGCTGCTCGTTCAGTCTCCTACCTGGTTTCGTCGAAGTCAGGGTCGAGTACCGACGAGTTCTCGGTCGGAGTGTTCAGGTGGCATCCCGGCAGTGGTGATCACCGATACCCCCGACTGTGCGTGGTATGAGCCGTATAACGCTCGATAGTGCGTGCCGAACTTTATCTGAGACACTCGATAGGAGGGATACCAACAATGGCCACGACGAAGACGATTGTCCAACACGGTGGTGGATGGATCTCGAACATCGGAAACGCGTTCATCGACTACGGATCAACGTACTCGCTCGGACAGGCAGCACCCGACGCCGAGGTCTTCATTACCAGCAGTTTCGGTCGCTGGGTCTCGTCGGAGATGAAGCGTGGACTTCGGGGAATGGTGTTCCGAAGTGCCGGTGACGCCAACAACGCGTTCAATCAACTCGCCGCCGCCGACGCAGACTACATCGTCCAGTCGGGGACTTGTCTGGCCGACGAGTGGATGAGTCTCCACGGTGAAGCACTGATCGAAGCGAGAGAGCACGGGGCAGAAATCATCCTCTACGGCGTCGGGATGACCGACAAAACGTACAACCGAGAAGAGATCGAGAAGACCCGTGAGTGGCTGGACCGCATTCAGCCCTACGCGTTCATCTCGCGCGACGACCCGACGTTCGAGGCGTACCACGACGTCGCCGATCACAGCTACAACGGCATCGACAACGGGTTCTTCGTCAACCACAGCTACGACCCCATGCCGTTCGACCTGGGTGAGTACGTCGCGCTCAACTTCGACAAACGACCGGAGCCCGACCTCGCTGAACTGGGTGTACATCCCGATGAGACCATCGTTCGCCCGCACCACTCGTTCTGGTTCACCTTCCCGTTCGCGCAGTACCGCGAGATGCACAACGAGTACTACCACCGGGAAAACGTGCTCATCTCTGACGTCCCGACCGAGTACCTCGACGTGTACGCTGGCAGTGCTGCCACGTACTCTGACCGCGTGCACGCCTGCGTGGCGACTCTCGCATACGGCCACCCAGCCCACCTCTCGTGCGACACCCCGCGAGCGCACCTGTTCGAGCGGGTCGGGATGGGTGACATCACTCAGGGCCTCATCGAACCCGCCACGGAGCGACTCATGGAGGAGAAGCAAGCACAGATCGACTTCATGAGCGAGATCATCTGAGTGAGTGAACGGACCCGATTGCCGCTGAAGAGAACCGGAGACTACGCACGAAAACCCAGCGCATGAAAATCGTTCACGTCTTGCACCCGTTCGTCCCCGGGCTGGGCTATCAGGAGAACTATCTCCCCGCCAAACAGCGGGCGCTCGGGCACGACGTGACCGTCCTGACGAGTGGCCGCTTCCCAGCGAAGTTCCGCGACCATGTCGGTGCCGACCGGTTCCCGCTCGGAACCACGCTCCACGACGGAGTTCCTGTCTGTCGGCTCGACTCCCGACTGGAAGTGTCTGCTCTCGGTGACGTTCTACTCGCGGACCTCTGGCCCTCACTCGACGCGCTCGATCCCGACGTTATCCACCTCCACAACCTCGTCTCCCCACGGACGCTCCAGACGCTGGCGTACGCCGAGCGGTCGAGCGCGGCGCTCTACGTCGACGTCCACATCGACAACGACAACTTCACTCTCGACACGCCGTTGAAGCGGGTCGCGTTCGAGGGCTTCAGACGGACCGTCCTTCCGCTCCTCGTTCGCCGTGCTGATGGCTTCCTCCCGGTGAACCCACAGAGCGAGGTGTTTCTCCGGGAGACGCTCGGGGTTCCCGAGGCGCAGATTTCACTGCTCCCGCTCGGCGTCGACGCCGAGCGCTTCACACCGAATCGTGCGGTACGTGCCGCGGTCCGGGCGGAGCTCGGTATCGATACCGACCAACAACTCGTTATTTTCGCTGGTAATATAGAGCCGACGAAAGACCTCGAAATCCTCATCGAGGCGTTCGCCCACTTGTCTCAGCACCGGTCCGGAGGCCGACGCAGCGACCCCGAGTTGCTCGTCCTCGGTGGGGGCGACGAGTCGTACATCGCGTCCCTCCACGCGCTCGCAGAACGGCTCGGCGTCGACGAACACGTACGCTTCAACGGAGCAGTCCCGCACGAGGAACTGGGCGCGTACTACAACGCGGCGGACGTCGGGGTCTGGCCGGGGAAACTCGGCATCGCCATCATCGAAGCCGTCGGGACCGGGCTCCCGATCGTCGTCTGTGACAGCGAGGCGACGACGTTCCTCACGGCGCACGACAATGGGCTCGTCTTCCCGCGCGGGGACGCCCCGGCGCTGGTCGCCAAACTCCGGCAGTACCTCGACGACGAGACGCTCAGATCGAGCCACGCCGCCCGAGCAGTCACCTACGCGCGCGAGCGACTCTCGTGGGAGAAGATCGCGGAACGAAGCATCGAAATCTACGAGGGACGGGGTCAGCCCCCCGAGCACGAACCCGACACCGGGAGTCGAGTGGTCCGGAACCGCGGGGGACGGTCGTGACCGAAACCCCACGCGAGCGCCGCAGTTCGCACGCGACGAGTCTCGAAGTAGGACGACTCGATTCAGAGTACAGCCGCCGATACGACGACGAGACGAGCGTCGAGGTGAGCGGGATCACCGACCTCCAGCGGGCGCTCTTGTTCGTCAGCCTCCTCGGAGTCGCCGCGTTCGCGCTCCGGACCGCCAGCGTCCTCTCCGTACCCACGCTGTACCTGGTCCCGATGTTCGTCGCCTACCCGCTCAGTCGACTGCTTCGGGGTGAGTGCCCGCCGTCCAGGCTCGATATGCTCTACGTGGCCACGCTGTTTCTCGGCCTCGGTGGCATTCTCGCGTTCAGCTCCTCACATCCCGTGGGGTACGCTGACGTCCAGCTCCACATCGCCGCAACCCTAGAGACGATCGTCGACGGCCGGGTCGTCTTCGCTCCGGAGAGCTCGGTCAACTTCGTCGCACTCTACGTCGTTGCGACGGCACTCGCAGACGTCACGGGAACGTCCGTCTCTGCGGTCGCCCGTCTGTTCCCGCTCGTGACGTTCCTGACCAGCATCCTGGTTTTTTACCACGGCATCGCCAGTCGGTTCCTCGATGCTCGTTCCGCGTTGTTCGCGACGTTCGTGTTCGGGACGAACTGGGGGATGTTCCGATTCGGCGTCGAGTTCAGGACACTGAACGTCGCTCTGTTGTTGCTCCTCTTCGTCATCTCGTTCTTGATCAGAGAGTGGTTCAGTACACACCTCTCGAAGGAGAACATCGTCGTATACACACTGCTGATCACCGTCCTGGCGATGAGCCACTTGACGACGTACGCGTTCTACCTCGTGGTACTCACCGTCGTCGCCGTCGCGTTCGCCTTCCAGCGACCGCGTCGGAGCATCCTCAACTACCTCCTCATCTCCGTGGTCGCGCTGTTCGGCTACATGACGTACATCGGTGGCTCCATCCGTGCTGCGACAGTAGTCATCGGACGAGAGGCGCTGGTCATCATGACACGCCTCTCCGGCGACGTGCCGACCGGGAGTGCGAGTAGTGATACCAGCACTCAAGGACTAATCGGGCTGACGTACGGCTACAACATGTTCCTCGCGGAGTGGACGCTCCGAGGGCTGTTCATCCTCTCGTTCGGGTTGTTCGTCTTCGGCTGGCTGCGTCGACGCGACCGGTTCGGGACGATCGTGATTCTCGCCAGCGGCGTGCTCGGACTCGGGGTGCTCGCGACGAGTTTGGTGGCGACGTTCGTCAACCCGAGCCGCGTGTTGACGTTCTTCGCCCTGCCGTACGCGCTCATCTACGCGGGGGGGCTCCTCTGGGTGTTCCACGGACAGCACGAGACTCCCGTCAGTCCCGATCCCAGCACGACGGGGCGGTCTTCGCTGTTGGACGCATGCTATCGTGTCCACGACCAGGTCGGGCGCGTTCTCACCGGGCCGACGGCCAGAACAGTGGTCCGCGTCATCGTCGTCCTCGTCGTCCTGCTCGCCGTCACATCGACACTGATGAAGTTCCCCGCTTTCATCGTCGGCGAGACGGAACCCATCCGTACGCACCAGCCGGTCGACGACTTGCCCTACCTGCAGTTCGACGGCTACGAGACGTCGGCACGGACGTTCGTCCTTACGAACCACGCCGGGCCGGTGCGGTATGCGTACGGCGCAGAGACCAGGGCGACCGCAGCGTTCTACTCGTCTGTCATCGACCAGCCGGACGACGATATCGCCGACGAGCTCGACCAGCTCACCGTCGTGGGTGTATCGTACCACTCGTGGAGCGAGTCGGAGTCCGAGCTCGCACCCAACGCCGACCGCATCTACGACAACGGTGAAGTCGTGCTGGTTCACGAGACAGCAGTCGCAGGTCGGCAGTAAGAACGCGAGACCCAGAGCGCAGTTCGCTGGAACCAGTCTGATTTCCGAAACGCTTCGAACGCGCCGTCACGGACCGCACGATAGAGAGCCGTCGCCATTCGAGACATTAACTATGTATTAAACGGTGGTGTACGAGGTCGAATTCAACTGTTCACACGTCTCAAGCGTGCTCCCGAACGAGAGTAAATTCCACAAAAAATACCAACGAAACTCTTAAACTCCGAAGTTATTGTATATTTTAGGAACAATAAGTTTATGTAATTAATAGACTTCTAACCGAGTGCGATGGCACGCGAACGCAGCGAGCGTGATGAGAGAAGCTGCAGGCTGGTTCCGGGCTCCCTGGTCCTGTCCTGCCGACTCTTACTGCTCCGAGCGACCGCCGTCCTGTACGGTTTATTTACCCTCGCTGCGGTGGACGCGACACACGATGGTGTGTGTCAGCGCCCCGACCTGTCGGCCCGAGCGAGGACCCAGCGGACTGGGACCACTAGTCGACGGTCGACCGAGAGCCACTCCCAAGACACATACGACCAGGAAACACGACCATGACTGCAAACCACAGCTACAACACTCCTGCAAAAGGAACACTCGACTGGCATCTGCTACTGAACGAGAACTTCAACCGGCTCGAACGCGACGTCCCCGTCGTCGACGTCGAAGCGAACCGCGACACCTACGTCCCCTACTCGGGCACGATGTTCATCGCCACCGACACCGGCCGCCGGTACGTCGGCGATGGAGAGACGTGGTCCGAGATTCCGTACCCCGACAGCACGGCGAGCACCACCGACTCCACCTCTTCGAGCACCGACACCACCACCACGGCGAACATCAGAGTCTCGACGAGCAACGGGGTGACCTCTGCGACTCGCGACGGGTCGGAGTTCGCCTCCGGAGACGCTGATCAGGTGTTCGACGCCGTCGTCGACGGACTACAGGACAACGACCACGTCTTCATCGAGGCGGGTGACTACGAAATCAACACGCAGAAGAACAACTCGGGGCTCGTCGGAGTCACCTGGGAGAGCGAGGGTTCGATTACGCTCGACGACCAGGGGTCACCGATTCCGTGGATGTTCGGGTTCTTAGGCTTCGAGGATCTCACGGTCATCGGTGGGACCTACGACTACGACGCGTCGAACAACACTGACGACGGCGTCTACGGGACCCAGGCGAACATCAACATCAAGCGATCGACGAACGTCGAACTCAAGGAGATGACGCTCCTGAACGCGGAGGACATGTTCATCGGCGGTAACGACGCGACGTTCGTCACGATTCACCACAACGAGATGCGAAGCAGTGGCGAGCGCGGCATCTACCTCTCAGAATCCGCCAGCGACATCGAAGTTCACAACAACATCATCCGCGGTGTTCGCTCGGGCGCACTCCGCTCGAACGAGGGACCAACCCGCTGGTACAGTCACGACAACGACATCGTGATGGACCCGACCAACAACAGCGCAGTGTATCTGTTCGAAGGCGGCGTCAACGATATTCGCATCGAGAACGACCGTGCAGTGATCAAAAGCTCCGGAGAGATCCTCAACATGCAGTGGCCCGGAACGGAGAATCTCGGCAACCGGAACGTGACGATTACCGGTGGGTACTACGAGGGCAACCCCGAGAAAGCGGACTGGCAGGAGTTCGCCGACCTCCAGGACACTGACCTGTCGACTGTCTCCGTTTCCTCAACGACGGAAATCGTCGACCTCCCCATCTCGTTCCCCGAGATCCACGAGTAGCTGAGCCAGCCCCCCTCGGCTGCGACGCAACTCGACACACCGTACTGCCGCATTAGGGACGCGACGTCTTTGGGTCGGCGTACGATTCCGTTTTCTCCTGCAAGCGACTGTAGAGTCCGCGGAGAGTCACACGACACCCGACGAGCACCGCGAATCCCAACTCGAAGCACTGTCGAAGCGTGTTCACCTTCGAGCGACGGAGATACTGTGTCCCTCTTCGGAACTTCCCTTCGACGTAGTAACACTGAGCGACCTCACAGGCGTGGATTCCAGTGACGTCGTGACCCGCCTGCTCGAGACGAGCGACGTCGTCAGAGAACACGTCGAGATATCGTGACGACGCCCGTTCGACCGTCTCGGCCGACGGCCGCCCACTGGATTGGTGCTTTTGGACCAGGACTTCGTCGACACAGGCGAGCTTTCCACACTTGAGCAGTCGGTTGCGGAACTCCCAGTCTTGCCGGCGGGGAAATGACTCGTCGAACCCACCCATCGCCTCGACGACCGACCGGGTGACGATGAGTGTCGACATTCCGCCAGTCGAGAACCCACGTAAGAGTAGCGAGTCGTCGACGAGTTCGACACCTCCTTCAAGCCCGTTCTTTTCGCGGGTGCCGACAATCGCGGACAGCAGTCTTCGGACCCGTTTGTACTCACCACTCCGGACCCGTTCGAATCCGCAGTACGCCGCGACCCACTCATCTGAACGCGCTCGGAGACAGTCGACCTGTTTCTCGAGCTTCTGTGGAAGCCACTCGTCGTCGGAGTCGAGGAACGCGACGTAGTTCCCGCGGGCATGCTCGATGCCGGTGTTGCGTGCGGCACTCCCTCCCCGGTTGGTCTCGTGTCGGAAGACCCGGACACGCGGATCGTCGTACTGTCGGACGATCTCCGGAGTAGCGTCGCTCGACGCGTCGTCGACGACGAGTATCTCGAGGTCGTCGAGTGTCTGTGCGAGCACACTGTCGATGGCACGGGTGATAGATTCCGCACGGTTGTACACCGGGATGACGACGCTTACTGTCGGGCCTGCACCCCCGCCGTCGTCCGACTGTGTGGCTGCGTGAGAGACGTTCACTGGAGACAGGGTCGAGACGCTCAGACTTGGTTATAGACCGAATAGCGCGTGAGGGAACACGCGGAGAGACACCATACCTGGGTGCTACCGCAAGACGGGGAACCGAGACGTTCGTGTTCGGTTTCGGGGATGAGTCGTCCCTCTCAGTCCCCGTGAGTGCCGGTCCCGTCGAGGGGAGTTCGCCCTCGTTCACCGTCGGCCAGCGGAGCAGTCACCGCCGATGGAGCCGTGTCTCTGGACCGTTCGTCGGCGACGACTCCCTGTGCCTCGTCGAGCGCGGTGAGCGCATCGTCGACTGATGGGGCGTGCGCGCCGAACATCGCCTGTTCGTAGCGCTCGGTGAGAGCACTGAACCGCTCGCTGTCAGTGTCCGCGAGCCTCGGCGTACAGGCAGTGGCGAAGCGACGGTGAGTGCCGCGATTGGGAATCCCGAGACCAGTAGCCACCGCGATTCGGCCACCGAGATACGCGTACTCGACGCCGACTCGTGTCGCACCCGCGTTGATACGGTCGCGGGCGAGGTCGAAGAGGAGCGTCGGAATCTCGGTCTCGTCGGCGCCTGTCACGGGAGACGGGGGTCGAGTGGCCCCGGTGTCGTCTTCGAGCGCGTCCGAGGGGGTAGTTCGACGTCGGGCCACGACGATGCCGAGCCCAGTAACGACGAGGAGCGCCGCGAAGACGACGACCACATCGAACCACAGTGTCGTCGTGAGTCCGCGCACACTGATACCGTACAGTTCGAGCGCCGCGAGCGGACCGGCGACCCCGAGAACGGCACGACCGACGGGACCGGCAGCGCCCTCGAAGAGCCCGCCGACAGCGTCAGCACCGACAGCAGTGCTACTGCTGCTACTGCCGCCCTCTCCCTCACCGTCGGCACCACCACCGCTGTCACTCCCACGACTGTCGCCGCTCTCCCCACCACCGCTGTCACTCCCACGCAGACTGTCACCGCCTGCCCCACCACCGCCGCCCGACTGTGACCCAATCGCGACAATGGGGACACGAGCGCTCGCTCGCGACGTTTCGAGATTGCTGCCGGTTCCGTTGAACACCGCGACAACGCTGGCTGCCGACCGGCCAGCCGTCGACGATGGGAGCCAGACGGTGGTGGCGAACAGCCCGGTCCGAGACGTCTCGACGACCGCAGACTGCTGCCCGGCGACGTAGATAAAGACCTGCTGGTCGGCGACCGCACGACCATCAGTGGTGAGCAGCCGTCCGTCGACAGCGAGCGATTCCAGTGCAGCCTGCCGACCGTCGACAATCAGTTCGGTCCGCGTGGTCCGGACCTCGATGGGTGTGGCCGTCCGGTTCGGGGCGAGTGCCCGCTCCTCGAAGGGGTACCCGACCCACAGCTGTTGGTCACCACGATCGACAGACGCTGGCAGCGAACCCTCGAAGCGGAAGTTGCCGAACTCGTCGGACGTGAGCTGGCCAATACGGACGTCACCGATGCTCACGTTGAGTGGGACATCGGCCGCGGGCTGACGGTCGACGGCGACGGAGCCTGAGACGACCACACGGTCACCGAATCGTGTCGACCGTGAGGCGTCGTCGATAGAGACCGTCGGCGTGCTCTGCGTGACGACGGCCCGAGCCGTGGTGTGTGAGCCGAGATAGATGGACTCGACCCACGGGACGAACTCGATGGTCAGGCGCTGCTCGCCGAGGCCGTCGGTGACCGGTCGGTACGGGACGGCGAAGCTGGCGTTGCCGTCGGTCTCGGTCTCGACTTCGGTTCCGTTGACCGCGATCAGCACCGTCTGATTCGCGAGGCGCGTTCCCGTCTCGTCGACGAGCGTGCCGGAGACGACGATGGGGTCGACGAACGAACCGCCCCCACCCACACCCGTGATGTCGAGTGACGTCTCGACGAACTCCGCCTCGCGGATGATCGCCTGTTCGGCGGAGATGTTCTGCTGGACACTCGAAATCGACTGCTTAGCCGTCGTGAAATCCGTGTCGGACCGGCGGTCCAGGGTGTCGTACTCCTCGGCGAGCCGCTCGTTGCGCTGCTCGGCCTCCACGGCGAGTGCGTTCAGCTCGCGGGCGAGTTCGCGTGCGCGACCTTCGTCACCGGCCCGCTTCGCCTGGTCGTACTCTGTCCGTTTCTCGCGATAAGTACGGATGGTGTCGACGAAGGCCGACTGCTCGTCGCGAGTCGACCGGAACTGCGCAGTGTTGTCGCGTTGTTCGGGCGTCTCTCGAGTGACTCGAACGTAGCGTTCGAGCACGGAGTCGTATCGGTCCCCGAGAACCGACCGGGCGCGCTCGTACTCGCCACGGTCGATCGCCACGGAACTCTCGTTTAGACTCGATGCGAGCAGGTCCGCGAGTGCTCGTTCTAGTTCTGTGAGGTCGCCCTCCTCGACGAGCCCTCGGGGGTCGCGGTGACGGACCGGCTCCGTCTCGGAGCCGTTGTCGGCAGCCGACTCGTTCGACGGGGTCGTGACCTGTGATGTGGCAGCCCCCGTCCCGACCGCGACGGGCCGTGCCGACGCTGCGCCACCACCGTCGGCCGGCTCTGAAACCGCAACAGCAGTGAGCGGCGAGAGAGACACCGTACAGAGGAGCACGGCGAGAAGCACCACCGTCCACCGACGCGGTCCACGCGGTGTCGAGGTCCGGGGTGCGGGCGTGTGCATGACAGCAGGGAGTACAGCAAGGGGCAAAGTTACCACGCGCATACCCGCAGAGGGATGGTCATAGCCAGCTCTCCCGGCCGATACCGGACGAATCAGCCCCGTAGCGCCCGTTCCGGCATCGGCGTCACCGTCTCTTCGAACGGAGTTCGAACCCGTATCGAGCGGTTAGGATGCTGTTATCGATCCCCCGCACGGCACCGGGAGTAACCCATCCGTGGACGAGTCGATGTGCGAGGGGACGGTGGCTGACGAGAGTGAGGCTTGTCCTCGAGAGCGGAGAGACTGCCGAGCGCTGGCCGTCGCTGAGTCGAGCTGCGATCCTCGTCGAGCTGGTGAAACAAATCATCTAGTCAACCTATAACTTTACTCGCTCCACGTCCACAACTCGTGTGAACACCAGTCGTCTCTCCGTGACTCCTCGGTTTTGGGGGAGCGCCGCGACGGGTGCGGTGCTGCTCGTGTCGGGAGCGGTGCTCGGCCGACCACTGCTCTTCGGCGGGGCGGCGGCTGTCTTCGGCTGGCTCTTCCTCCGCTTCGTTCGGTTCGTCCGCGTCACACGCCGCGTCCGCGACACGGCAACTGTCGAACAGCGACCGGCGACGACCCGACCCGCCGTGGACGCGCCGACGCCGGTGGACGTGTCGGTCGCGCTTCCGAGTCCGGTCGACGTGGACCTATCGGTCGAAGTCGAGACCGCGATGACCGCACGGCGCACGACGACCGGGCCCGCAGTGACGGTTGCTGCGGGCGACCGCGAGGAGACCGGCGCGACGTCGCTCGTGTGGGACGTCGCCGGACGGTATCATCTCAACGCTCCGATGGTGACGCTTCGAGATCTGAGGGAGCTGTTCGTCGCCACAGTTCCCGTCGGTGAGCGGGTCGCCGTAACCGTCAATCCCCCACACGTCGAGCGGGTCGCGCTCGGACGGACAGGGAGGGAACTTATCAAAGATGCCCAGCGGAAATCGAAGCTCACCATCCAGAGTGGAATCGAGCCCAAAGGGATTCGAGAACACGTCACGGGCGATTCGATTCGTCACGTCGACTGGAAGGCGACCGCCCGTCTCAACCGGCTGCACGTCCGCGAGTTCGACATGGAGCGGGGGCGCTCTGCTGGACTCGTCATCGACGCGCGGCAGTCGATGGCCGATGGGCCGGTCGGGCGTACCAAACTCGACTACATCCGCCACCTCGCACTGTCGGTCCAAGAGGTCACGCGACTCCAACAGCTTCCCGTTGGCCTGTTCGTCTGTGACGACGCGGGCCCCCTCGTCCGGATGCCCGCGACGATGAGGTCCGACACGATTCGACGCCGAATTCACACGCTTCACCCCGACCCCGTCGGTGGACGGGCCGCCAACGGTGGCGGATCGGACCGCCACGGCGTCGGTCACGTTCGCCCCGGTCGTTCGCCAGTCACCGCGTCGCGTGTCACGAGAACACTCGACGGTGACGCGTCGGCGTTCGCGACGCGGCTCCGTCCGTTCTTCGCGCGTGGTGACCGTCCCGCTCGGTGTGATGTCACATCACACGGCCCGCTGTACGAGCTGGTCACGTCGTTCCGCAGCCAGCACCCCGGGCGGACGATTACGTACCTGTTCACCGACGACACGCACCGAGCAACCCTCCGCGAATCCATCCGCGCCGCGACGCGCGACGGCGGTGAAGCTATCGTTTTCCTCACACCGTCCGTGCTGTTCGACACCGACGCCCTCGCGAACCCGCAGGTCGCGTACGACAGGTTCGTCGAGTTCGAACGGTTCCGTCGAAGCCTCGCGACCGACTCACGCGTCAGCGTCTACGAGGTCGGGCCGGGTGACGAGCTCGCCACAGTGCTGACGAAGGCCGGTGGTCGCCGTCGAGTGCGGACGGCACAGTCGGACGAGTCCAGAACGGAAGCGATCACGACGACATCGGCCACATCTCCGGCAGGAGGTGGGCGGTGAGAGAACGTTCCGAGCGTGTGAACGGGGGCCACGACGGCGTCGGTGCCGGCACTGTTCCGTCCCCTCGTGGGCGTCTCGTGCGCCTCACCTCGCGTGGTACGCGACGCACGAGACCGACGCCTGTCGAACTCCTCGGGGTTGTTGGTGTCGGCGTCGGGTTCGGTCTCCTCGTGGGTCCCGCGGGCGTCGTCGTCGCACTCGCCGTCACCCTCCTGTGGTACGCCTTCTCCGGCGTCTATGGCTTCGCCGCGGGACAGTTCATGCTCGCTGCCGTCTCCCCCGCGCGCCTCACCCCCGACCTCCTCTCCCCGGAACTCCTCGCAGTCGAGGCGGCGTTGATACTGGTTCTTACCGGAGGAGCGTTCCGCACGAGGAGACTCGAGCGACGCTATCGTCGTCTCTTCGAAGCGGCCGGAATCACCGCTCTCCTCGGGGGACTCGTCCTCGCCATCGGCATCGGGTCGGCGTCAATCGCCGACGAGACACTCGTCGTCGTAGCCGTCGGTGCCGTGGTCGTCGTCGTGGCGACCCTGCTGTACGTGTGGGGTCTGCTCGTCGTCTCGTCCGTCGCCGACGAGTCGCCGCTGGAGACTGATACCGACCGCGGCGTCGAAGAGAGAATCGCCGCCCCCGACCCCGGTGGGCGTCCAACGGACGAACGTGGCGGACGCCCACCGTGGGCGGTCCGGGGAGACTCACGTGCAGTCGAACGGTAACGGACGCACACCGAGGGAAGACTCGACGTGGTCCGACTCCACGACCGGCGTTACGGAAGTCGAGAACGAACTCCAAGAGAGAGTCTCAGGAGAAGATACAACTGGTGTCATCACAGAGAGAGGGACGGGAATGTCAGACGAGCCCGCGTCGGTAACTGAGGACAACCTGAGTTCGAAAGTGGGGGTCTCGGATGAGGGGGACCACGCCGGTCTGGCGGCACGAGTCCGCCTGCTCGAATTCGAGAACGCACGCCTCCGGCAGGAACGCGACCGGGCGGTACAGCGTCGCCACAGGCGGAGCGCGCTCGGCTTCCTGGGACTGGGCGTGCTGTCGGCGGTCGCTGGGTACGTCCTTCCGGAGTCACGGACACTCTTGTTCTCCCTGGCTGGAATCGGCCTGTTCAGCTCCGTCTTGACGTACTACCTGACCGGGAGCAACCTCATCAGCGTCAGCACCATCGAGCGAGTGTACCTCGCACACGCCGAGACGCTCGCGGAGATCGTCGGCGAACTCGGCCTGCAGGACGTCGGCATCTACGTCCCGACGGCCGGGGGGAGCGAACGCGAAGGGCTCAGCAACGTCCGACTGTTCGTCCCCCAGCAGGCGGAGTACGAACTCCCAGAAGACGTCGCGTCCGTCTTCATCATCAGCGACGATGGGCGTCGACGCGGCGTCGCGGTCCACCCCGTCGGCTCCGCCCTCTTCGCGGCATTCACCGAATCGCTGCGCGATCCGTTGGCAGAAACCCCGGACAGGCTGGCGACCCAACTCACGGCCGCGCTCCTCGAGGAGTTCGAGCTGGTGTCGGAGGCGACGCCGGAGTACGACCCGGTGAACGACCGACTCACGGTTCGGGTGCGCGACAGTGTACTCGGTCCTATCGATCGGTTCGACCATCCCGTCGTCTCGTTCGTCGCGACGGGACTCGCCCACGGACTTAGCCGACCGATACGAACCGAGGTCGTCCACAGAGACGACGACGTGACGCTCGTCGTCTGCACGTGGGGCGACGTGAAGACGGCTGACGAAACGGGTACGGGTGCAGGGGCTGAGACTGCCGTGTCCGCCCCGGTCGGTCGACGTGCGGATGCCAGCGTGAGGGCAGGGGACACGGACGAACACGACGCGGACACGAGCGAGGAACCAGGGGTGGGAACCGATAACTGATCGGTCGGCGTGACGGTTGCCCGTGTGTGAGTGACGCCACCAGTCGTGCGCTTCTCGAGAACCAGCCGAGTGTCTCCGGAGAGCGACGTCGGCGTCGCTCACCACCTGGAGTTGTTGAGAACACGGTCCAACGCATCCGCTCCAGCCAGCGTGTTGACTGGCCACCGGTGTTCTGGCGCGTCGGCGTCGGACGAACGGGACACCGGGTCCACCGGAGACGAATCCCAAGACTAAGACAGTAGACGAGGACGAGCCCACAGCGGACGAAACCGAGTCGCAGGAGACGAGAGGATGAAGGAGGTGTAGTGCCCGCTCTATCGCTCAGTCCGGTCGGGCGGGGACAGTTCGTTGGAGAGTTCGTGAATCGCGCGTGCGACCCGCTCGACTCGGTCGTCGTCCCACTCCGGTCGGCTGTCGTGGAGCTGGGCCACGAGGGAGGCCTCGTCGAACTCGGACGAGGCGGAGAGCGACTCCCAGTCAGTGCGTCGGCTCGATCGCAAGAATCCGCCCGAGCCAGCGCGACCCGGTCGGGATGAAGCGGGAGTCGTCCGAGACGAACGAGGCCAGCGCGACAGCGATGTCCGACTGACCAGTGTGGTCACGAGCCCGACCACGAGCACGCAGAACACGCCGACAGCAACTTGGAGGGTCGGGTCGGTCTGAACGGCTTCGATAGCCCGACCGAGGGGTGGGACGGGCCCGCCGTGTGAGTAATCGACGAGGACCCGGTCGTGTCGCGAGAAGAGGTTGCGGACGAACGCCGCGTTGCCCGGCCGGTCCAGCATGACGTTGATGAGCGCACTCGAGTCGGCGACCACGACGACGCTCCCGGCACCGACGCGCTCGGCCGTCACGAACGGGTACGGGCCGAGTGTCCTCGAGACGACGTCCCCGTTCGCGTCGACGACGCTGGCGAACTCCGAGGACTTGACGAGGACCTGCGCACCGTTGGGGACCACGTAGGTGCCGTGGTTCAGTGTGAACGTGTCGACGTCGGCGAGGAGGGTCGTCGTCGTGTCGGGGCGAGCCACTGGCATCGTCGGCGAGTTGTAGTACGCTTCCTCGTCGACGACGAGGCGCCCGTCGAGACGGCTCGTCGCGCCGATATCGCCGAGAAGGCGGTTCGAGTGAGGTCCGAAGTCCTCGGCGACAACGAGGGTCCCACCGCGCCGGACGAACCGCTCGACCCGAGCAGCTTCCTCGGCGGTGTACGGACGGTCGGGCGAGAGCACGACGGCGACGGTGCCCGGTGCGGGAGTCTTGTCGTACGCCGCGACGTCGATGGTGACGTCGCTCTCGGCACCGACACCCGTCGCGATCTCTTGGAGGTCCGACCCGCCGTGCCACTGCCCGTTATACGGACTGAACGACGTCGCCGACGTCGCCGTCGCTGTCACCAGGGCGACGAGAACCACGAGCGTGAAGAACACGAGCGACCACTCACTCCGCTGGAGTCGGTCGAGCGGCATCAGAGGACTCCTGCCCAGGCATCCCGGACTGCCATCACCACGATGTAGCAGAACCCGACGAGTCCGGCGACGGTGATGGGGAGCAGACGGCGCCGCCAGTTCGCCACACGGTTGACGGGTGCAGTCAATTCGCTCAGAACGAGATATCCGAGAAACGACACGACGAAAAGTCGCTCGAACGAGAGCGCATCGAAGATCGAGAGGACGGCGGCACCGACGACCATCCACAGCGTGACCATGCGGACGAATCGAATCCGTTGCGGTACCATGCCAGTACAGACGGAGGAGGGACGGTTAGTTTTGACCAGAATAACGGGAGTGACCGTCAGCAACGACCGACGCACGGGCGCAGAGAGAAACGGTGGGGAACGATCTCAAGAGGTGGGGACCGATCTCAAGGGGCGTCGCGTGCACCGACGTCAAACGACGCCGTGTATCGACCATCGAGGCCGCGAGCGCGAGGGTCCCCCCTCAGACTAGTCCCGCGTCCTCGAGATACGCGGCAGTGTATGGATGGAGGTCGTCGGGGAGCGTCTCGGGGCTGAACACCCGGACAGCCGAGTGCTGGTCGTCGAGGTCGAACGACGCCTCGAACGTCCGAACGACATAACCCACCGGAACGTAGTGTTTTCCGCCGGCATCGTCGACGTCGGCCGTGTCGTAAAAGTGTTCGTACGCGCCGAGTGTTCGCTCGACGGTCACGGCGGTTCCGAGTTCGTCACGCGCGACCCGTTGGACAGCGTCGGTGAGTCGCTCACCCTTGTGGACGCGGCCGCCGGGGACGAACCACTCCCCGCGGGCGGGTTCGTTTTCTCGTCTGGCGAGGACGACCCCCCACTCGTTACCGTCGCCGTCACTGCCGTCGTCGTGAGTGCTGCCGTCGGGCGCACGCGCACTGGAGGCGACCGATGTTGACGTCGATGTCGGTGCCAACACGACCAGGTCGACGGAAACGATGGGAACGTTGCGGACGACCGTCGCCCAGTCCGCGTCGGCGACGTAGGGGCGTCGTTCCATACACGAGTTCGAGCGGAGCGACACTGTGGTTCTTTGGGTTGGTGCGAAGGGTGTCAGAAGTCCGGTCGGATCAGTCCGAACGATGCCTCGCACGACGGATCGGGTCGGCACCGCCCGACGACCGACAGAACGCAGAAGCGCGACGGTCAGACGACGGCGTCGACCGACCGGACGGCCTCGTACCAGTCGATAGTCTCGCGTAACCCCTCGACGAGCGGCGTCGTGGACTCCCAGTCGAATCGCTCCTTCGCCCGGGTGGTGTCGAGTTTTCGGCGGGGCTGGCCGTCCGGTTTCGACTCGTCCCAGACGACCTCGCCTTCGAAGCCGGTGAGGTCGGCGATAAGGTGGACGAGGTCGTAGATGGAAATCTCCTCGCCCGAGCCGAGGTTGACCGGGTCCGAGGAGTCGTACCGCTCCGTGGCGTCGAGGATGCCCGCAGCCGCGTCTTTCGCGTAGAGAAACTCCCTGGTCGCGGCCCCTGTCCCCCACGCGGTGATTCGGTCGTCGCCGCGGTCGCGCGCCTCCAGACACTTGCGGATGAGAGCGGGGATGACGTGTGAGGTCTCGAGATCGAAGTTGTCGTTCGGCCCGTAGAGGTTTACCGGCATCAGGTAGATGCTGTTGAACTCGTACTGCTGACGGTACGCCTGCGACATCGCCAGCAACGAGCGCTTCGCGACGCCGTAGGGAGCGTTCGTCTCCTCGGGATAGCCGTTCCAGAGGTCGGTCTCGGCGAACGGTACGGGCGTGTGCTTCGGGTACGCACAGATGGTGCCGAGGATGGTCAGCTTATCCACCCCGTACCGGCGGGCTCGCTCGACGAGTTCGATCCCCATGATGGCGTTGTCGTAAAAGTACCGCCCGGGGTTGTCTCGGTTCGCACCGATGCCGCCGACGCTCGCGGCCAGGTGAACGACGACGTCGGGGTCTGCATCCGCGAGCGCCCGGTCGAGAGCCGCGCGGTCGCGCAGGTCGTACTCACGGCTCCGGGGGACGAATACGTCGACGGTGTCCGACCGCGACTCGAGTTCGCTCACCAGATGACCGCCCAGGAAGCCGGCCCCACCGGTGACCATAACCGACGTGTCGTCCCAGTAGCTGGTCGCGTCTGTCCCGTTCTGTGAGGGTGAAGTCACGGATATGACTCCTCACTCAGGTCCAGTCGACCCGCTTTTCCCACGCGGGGCGGTTGTTCGCGTACCACTCGATACTCTGGGCGATGCCCTCCTCCCAGGTGACCTCGGGCTCCCAGCCGGTCAGTGCGTTGAGTTTGTCGTAGCCGACGAGCAACTCCTCGACGTCCGAGGAGCCGGGGCGGAACCGCTCTTCGCGCTGGACGATGTGACGATCGTCGTCCCAGTAGCCACGGTCGATACCGACGCGGAGGATCATATCGGCCCAGTCACCGATGGAGACGTTCTTACCGTAGCCGTAGACGTACTGCTCGCCGGAGTTGCCTTCGAGGGCGACGTGGATGTGGCCGCGAACGCCGTCGGAGACGTAACACATGTCGCGTTTCGGAGAGAGTGCCCCGAGTTCGATGCCGGGACGCGCAAGTGCCTGCGTGATAATCGTCCCCGTGATGTAGCGGGGGTTCTGCCGCGGCCCGTAGTTGTTGAACATTCGGGTGGTCACCGCGGGCACGCGGTAGGCGTCGTAGTAGTTCATCGTGAGGAAATCGGCCGCGAGCTTCGAGGTTGCGTAGATCGACTTGGGGTTGACCGGCGACCGCTCCGAGAGGAGAACACCCCCATCGGCGACGAAGTCGTACATCTCGCGCATCGCGTTGTTGACGTTGCCGTACTCCTCGCTCGTGCCGGCCGTGTCGAACTTGTAGAGGTCGATGTCGTTGTCGACGACCGACTGTAGGAGGTTCAGCGTCCCGATGACGTTGTCCTCGCAGGTCTCGTACGGTCGCTCCCACGACTCGCCGACGTGCGCCTGTGCGCCGAGGTGGAAGACGATGCCGTCGTCGGTCCCCTCGAAGGCGTCGACGAGCGCTCGGTCGACGGAGTGTTTGTCCCGAAGGTCGCCGCGGTGAACCGTCAGGTTCGGTGCGTCGTCTCGGAGATTGCCGAGTTCGCCCGAGGAGGTCGCGCGGACGAACGCGTGGACGTCCGCACCCACGTCGACGAGCGTGTCAGTGAGATGTGAGCCGACGAATCCGCCCGCACCGGTCACGAACACCGGGCGTTCAGCCAGTGCGTTGCTGAAATCGAGTGTCATTGCCTGCTCACATCCACCCCTGGTAGTGGCTTTGCTACTCATTTGCTAACGACATGTCAGATTTTCTGTCAGAAACGGTTGAACGATAACGGGCTCCATCCACCGACTAATCTCGACCTACTCCGTATCGACGGAGACAGCCGCCGGGTCGGCCTCGGACGGGTGATGATGAACGACAAACACGCCGAAGACGCGGACCGAACGGCGAAAGCGCGTCGACACCAGGGGCTCTCAGGCAGCGTTAGTGTCCGACTTCCCGTGACACACCGACCGGCGGTCACGAACTGGAGACACGACTACTCGTCGAGGACGCGCCCGTGAACGTCGATCTCGCCGTTTCGAATCCGGGTACTGCTGATCCGCGTGCCGTCCTCGGCGACGACGAACGGGGCGGTGTGAATTTCGAGCGGTCGCAACCCCTCCTCGATGCGCTGTCGGTTGATCTCGTGGGCGCGCCGCTGCGCCTTCGACTCGGGCGAGGCGATGAGCGCGTCGACCCCCTCGTCGGTCGCGGCCGGCCCCCGCGTGTCGGTCAGCTCCGTGATCTCGTACGACGCGGTGTACGCGCGGCTCAGCCGGTCGAGTTCCTCGTCGAGCGCTGCCCACCGCTCCTCGTACGAGCCGAGGAGGTCCCCCTGATCGGAGTCGCTCCGCGTCCGGGTCGCGAGGTCCGAAGACGTGAGACCGACGACGACGTGCCCGTCGCCGGAGCCGTCGTGGCTGGCCGTCTGGAACGCCGCGTGTAAGAGCGCACGGTGGCCGTTGTGGATCGGTGTGAACGTCCCGCCGAGGATCGCCGTGCGGTCAGTGTCCGTCACAGGGACGTCTTCCGTCCCCACGCTCGTATAGGTTACCGGTCGCTCGCGGGTGAGCCGACAGAACGCTTTTGCCCGTCGGATTCACACCGGACGGTGACTCACCGTGTCTCTCCCGAACGCGACCGCACGGGCGACGGAACGAGCTATTCGCGCCGGTATCGTCGCGGTCCTCGTCGTCGGCGTCCGCCGGCGCGACCCCGGCGCGGTCGTCAACGCCGTGCTCGCGCTCGCCGGCAGCTACCTCCCCGACGCGGTCGAGCGACGCTATCCCGTTCGGTTCCGCCCGTGGCAGCGCGTCTACACGGAGACGGCGATGCTCACCCACGCGGTCGGCATGCTCGGCCCCTACGACGACATCTGGTGGTGGGACCACCTGACGCACGTCCACACGGCGACGCTCCTCGGCGGTGTCTTCCACGCGGTCGCGCGACGCGCGGGGCAGGACCCCCGCCCGCACGTGGTCGCCAGCGTCGTCGGTGGGGGTGCCCTCTGGGAGGTCGTCGAGTACGTCACCCACGGGCTCTCCCGCCGGGCCGGACTCGACCCCTTCCTCGTCTCGTACGGTCGGGTCGACACCGCCCTCGACCTGGTGTTCGACCTGCTCGGGGCGCTCGTCGTCGTCGTGTTCGGCGACGGCCTGCTCGAGAACTTCCACGGCCACGGCTCTGGCACTGACACCGACACCGACCACGACCACGTCGGTTCGGGCTACGAGCCCCACGAGTAGCCCCCATCGAGTCGGCGCAGTAGCTAAACCGCCCGCCCGAGACGTACCGACAGCCACCATGGCCGTCCCGACGCCGCACGACCCGCTCGAATCGCCCGAACCGCCCGAGTCACCGCGAACCGCCGCCCTCCACAGCTCGCGTCACGGATGAGCCAGGCGCAGAGTCACCCCACGCCCACCGACGAGAGCGACCAGGACTGGCACGCGAAGTCGGTCGACGCCGTCTTCGGCGCGCTCGAGACGGGCGAGTCGGGACTCACGGACGACGAAGCGGCGCGCCGGCTCGACGCGTACGGCCGGAACGAACTCCACGACGACTCGTCGGTGTCGCCGGTCGCGCTGTTCGTCTCGCAGTTCCAGGACGCGCTCATCTACCTCCTCATCCTCGCCGCGGGGCTCTCGCTCGCGACGGGACTGCTTCCAGGTGAGGAGCCGAGCTACGTCGACGCGGGGCTCATCCTGCTCATCCTCCTCGGCAACGGCGTGTTCGGCTTCGTCCAGGACTACCGTGCCGAGCGGTCGCTGGAGCGACTCCGCGCGATGTCGACCCCGGACGCGACGGTCGTCCGCGACGGAGGGCGGAAAGTCGTCGATGCGACGACCGTCGTGCCGGGCGACGTCGTCGTCCTCGAGGCGGGCGACGCCGTTCCGGCGGACGCTCGACTCGTGGAGGCGCAGGCGCTCGCGACGAGCGAGGCGGCGCTGACGGGCGAGAGCGCGAGCGTCTCGAAGACCACCGAGCGGCTCGACGCCGAGACCCCGCTGGCCGAGCGCACGAACACGGTCTACATGAACACCTCGGTGGTCGCCGGTCGCGGCGTCGCCGTCGTCGTCGAGACGGGGATGGAGACGGAGGTCGGCGACATCGCGACCCAGCTGCAGGCCGCCCCCGACAACGAGACGCCCTTCCAGCGCGAGGTCGACGCGCTCGGTCGCCGTATCGGCCTCGGCGTCGGCGCTCTCATCGCCCTGGTCGTCGTCGTCCAACTCCTCCTCACGGAGGCGAACGTCGTCGCCGTCCTCCTGACGGCCATCACGCTGGCCGTCGCGGCCGTCCCCGAGGGACTGCCGGCGGTGGTGACGCTGACGCTCGCGCTCGGAGCGCGACGGATGGTCGACCGTAACGCCCTCGTTCGGCGGCTGCCGGTCGTCGAGAGCCTCGGATCCGTCGACGTCATCCTCACCGACAAGACGGGGACGCTGACCGAGAACCAGATGACGGTCACCCGCGTGGCGACGGGGAGCGGGACGTACGAGGTGACCGGATCGGGACTCGACACCGAGGGGGAGTTCCGCCGCGACGACGAATCGACGTCGGCCACCGACGGTGACCCCGCACCCTCTGCGGACCTCGAAGCCGTTCTCCGCTGTGGTGTGATCTGTAACGACGCCGAGCGCGCCGGTGCGGGAGAGGGAGGCGAGGAGGGAGTCGAGTACCTCGGCGACCCTACGGAGGTCGCCCTCCTCGTGTCGGCGCGGAAGGCGGGTGTCAGTGGGGACGGAGAGCGGGTGGCGGAGGTGCCCTTTTCCTCTGAGCGCCAACGGATGACCGTCGTCGTCCGGGAGGGAGAGAGCCACACGGCCTACACGAAGGGCGCGCCGGAAGTCGTCCTCGACCGGTGTGACACGGTCCTCGTCGACGGTGAGGTCAGGGAGTTGACAGACAGGCACCGACGGGCGCTCCTCGACTCGGTCGACGACTTCGCCGGGGACGCCCTGCGCGTGCTCGGGTTCGCCCGACGGGAGGGCGTCGACCCCGACGCCGAGGCCGACGAGTTGGAGACGGGGCTCACCTTCCTGGGCCTCCAGGGGATGATCGACCCGCCCCGCTCGGAGGTACCGGACGCCGTCGCAGACTGCCGGTCGGCGGGCATCCGCGTCGTCATGGTGACCGGCGACAACGTCGAGACGGCGAAAGCCGTCGGCAGGGAGGTCGGCTTCGACCCGACGGGTGCGATGACGGGCAGCGAGCTAGCCGAACTCTCCGACGAGCAGTTGCGCGAGCGAGTCGAGGAGGTCGAGGTGTTCGCCCGGGCAACCCCCGAACAAAAGGTCCGCGTCCTCCGCGCGCTGCAGGCGAACGGCCACACGGTGGCGATGACGGGCGACGGCGTCAACGACGCGCCGGGGGTGCGAACGGCCGACGTCGGCGTCGCCATGGGCAAGCGGGGAACGGACGTCACACGGGACGCCTCGGACATGGTGCTGCGCGACGACAACTTCGCCACCATCCGCGACGCCGTCGCCGAGGGAAGAGGCATCTTCGACAACATCCGCTCGTTCGTCACGTTCCTCCTCTCGGCGAACGCGGGCGAGGTGTTCACCGTCTTCGTCGGCGTGCTGGTGGGGAGCGTACTCTTCCCCCGGCTGTTCGCCTCCCAGTCGGAGGCGCTCATCCTCACACCCGTCATGCTGCTGTGGATCAACCTCGTCACCGACGGCCCGCCGGCGCTGGCGCTCGGTGTCGACCCCACCGTCGGGGACGTGCTCGACCGCGACCCCCGGGCGGACGACGACGGGGTCATCGACCGCGGCGTCGCCGTCTCGATACTCGCCATCGGACTGACACTCGCGGCCGTGGGTGTCGTCCTCTTCTTCGAGTCGCTCTCGACGTTCGGGTCGCTCGCCCGCGCACAGACGGTGCTTTTCACTTTCTTCGTCCTCTCGGAGATGGGTCTGGTGCAGGTGATCCGCCGGCGGTTCGGCCAGTCGCCGCTGTCGAACCCCTGGCTGCTGGCGGCCATCGCCACGTCGCTCGCACTGCACGCGCTCGTCCTCTACACGCCACTGTCGGGGCTGTTCGGCGTCGTCCCGCCGACCAGCGCCGACTGGGTACGGATCGGCCTCGGGGTCGGGGTCGTCCTCGTCGTCAATCTCCTCCTCGTCGGGCGGGAGCAGTGAAGACGGGGGAGTTAATCTCGGTCGGTCCAGAAGTCGAACGACCGGCCGGGTGCGAACACGTCGAGGCCGACAGCGTGGTCGTCGCCCGTGTTCACGACCCGGTGGGACTCCCACGCGTCGAGGTGGACCGAGTCGTACTGCCCGAGCGTGACCGACTCGGATTCGGTCTCAACCGTGAGCTCGCCCCGGAGACAGACGCACACCTGCTCGTTCTCGTGGTCGTGCATCGGCGAGGCGTGCCCCGGCGGCTTCTCGAACCACTCGAAGGAGAACCGGTCGCTTCCCGCGAGCGAGACGCGCCGCCAGCCCTCGTCGGGTTCGTACGACTCGGCGGCGTCGAACTCGACGAGTCTCATAGGTTCGACCCCGAACTCCCGCCGTCGATGGGGACGGCAGCACCGTTGATGAAACCCGACCGTGGCGAGGAGAGGAACGCGACGGTGTCGCCGAGTTCCATCGGGTCACCCACCCGTTCGAGGGGGTTGTTCGCCCACGCCGCGACGCCGTCTTCGTAGGAGTCGACCTCGCCCCGCTCGACGCGCGCCTCCACGAGTTCGCGGATGCGAGCCGTCTCGTGTGCGCCCGGCAGCACCGCGTTCGCTCGCACCTCGGGCGCGAACTCCTTCGAGAGCGTCTTTTCCAGGCCGATGACGCTCATGCGGACGGAGTTGGAGAGGACGAGGTCGTCGAGCGCCTCCTTGACGCTCCGGGAGGTGATGGTGACGATGGTCCCGCCGTCCTCGCGCAGGTGCGGCGCGGCTTCCCGCGCCAGGCGGACGACGCTCATCACCAGGAGGTCGTACGCGTCGTACCAGTCCTCGTCGTCGGTGTCGAGGAACGACCCCGGGGGAGGTCCGCCGGCGCTCGTCACGAGGTGGTCCAGGCCGCCGAACTCCTCGACCGTGGTCTCGACCAGCGTCGAGACGTCACCGGCGTCGGTGATGTCACCCGGCTGGGCGACCACCTCGCCGCTCGCGACGTCTCGAATCTCTGCGACAGCGTCGTCGAGATGGTCCTCGTCGCGTCCGTTGACCACGACGTTCACGCCCTCGCGGGCAAGCGCCGTCGCCGACGCCTGCCCGAGGCCGCTCGACGAGGCGGTCACGAGCGCCGCGTTGCCCTCGATTTTCAGGTCCATGTCACGCTCTACCGCCGTCGGGGTGGAAAAGCTAGCCGTAGCGGAAATGGAGCGGAGGTCGGGTCGTGTCGTCCCGAACAGGACTCGAACGTGACCCGAACGCGAACGTGGGGGCGGTCAGGACGGCTCGAACCGCGCCGTCCCGTCGTCGAAGGTGAGGTCCACCTCGCCCTCCACGGTCGCCGTGTCGAGGAGGTCGTCGACGACACCCGCGGAGACGTAGAGTTCGCCCAGGTCCTGCGTGTTGCGTATCCAGACGACTCGCACCGAGTCGGGGTCGGGGCTTCCGAGCGCCGATAGCGCGGTCCGGAGCGCGAGTTCGTCGTCCGGGGCGACGACGGGGAGCTTGGACTTCGCGAGCGACCCGCTCGTCAGCGCGTTCGCGTACGTCTTCTGCAGGTCGAGCTGGTCGACCGCCGCCTGCCGGGTGAGGTCGGCGAGGCCGATGCCGTTGCCGTTTCCTTCTGTTCGGTCGGTGAGCCCGCGCGCGTAGATGAGCTTGATTCGCGGCGAGTCGGGGTCGGGCGCGTTCAGTACCCGGTAGCGGCCGATGACGTTCGTGTCCATCCCCGCACCGGAGACGTCCTTGCCGAGTTCGTCGACGACGAGCAGGTCGATGTCCTCGACGGGAAGCGTCGCCATCTCCTCGTATGCGCGTTCGAGGAGGGCCGGTTCGCGGTCGAGGATCTCGGGCCCGAGGACGGCCTCGACGTGCGCCGTCTCCTCGTCGGCGTTCTCGACGAGGGCGACGCCACCCACCAGCAGTGTCGCGTCGGCGATAGCCCCGAACGCGGCCTCCAGCGCCGGGACGTACCCCTCGGAGAGCGCGGTGGCGTGGAACGAACTCGCGCCCCGCTGTTTGCCGAGCCCCGCGACGAGCATCTTACACAGACCACTCTCGATCCGCCCCGAGAAGTTCGTGTGTGGCTTCACCCGGTTGACGACGACGAGTCCGTCGGCCGCCAGCGCGGCCGAGGAGAAAAACACCGGGAAGGCGGTGTCGCCGACGGTGACCTCGGCGACCCGTTCGACGTCCATCCGGGCGTCGACGGGGGCGCCGACGCGCGACTCCGTGACGCCGAGCGACGCCAGCGTCTCGCGCTGTCCCTCCGCCGTGGCACCGCCGTGACTCCCCATCGCCGGAACGACGACCGGCTCGAGGCCGCGCTCGTCGAGGCCGGAAACGACGGCCGCGACGTACTCGTCGAGGCGGTGGATGCCGCGACTGCCGACGCCGACGGCGACGCGGGCACCGGGCGAGAGCGAATCGAGGTCGAGTCGGGCGAGCCCCTCTCGGAGCCGAGAGACCGGCTCCGAGAGCGTCGTCGTCGCGGGGTCGTGACGGACGCGGACGAACGCCGGGAGCGGCTGTGCGTCGAGGAGCGAAGCGACGGCGTCGTGGTCGGGGAACTCCATCCGTCGGAGCGTACGGAGCCGAGAGTAAATATAGTAGACTTTGAAAGAATCCACCCACTCGATTGCCAGGACCTGCGGTGAACCCGCTGGGACGACCGGAGCGACGCAACCGGCTGCGAAGAGTTTCAAAGTCTACTCTAGTCTCGCTCCGGGTCGAGCCGCTCGACGGAGGACCGGAGACGGGAGAGGGAGCCCGGCAGCCGACGGCGACGTGACCCGGGGACGGGTCGCCTCGCGGGAAGTCGGACGTCCGTCGAGCCGATCCACCTCTCCTATCCGCGACGGCCACGCTCTCCCGTCACCGTCCAACTAGTCCCGTAGAGTAGCGAGTATTCACATTGAAAATCGAACTATTGCCGGACACAGCCAAACGGAGGCGGTCGCATCTCCCGTCGACGAGTCTCTTGTGTCGGGTCATCGAAGAGCCGTCGAAGAGTTTCAGACCGAACCGTTTTCGGCTGTTTGACGACATATCGGAAAACACGCATTGCGTCCGACCAGTGAGTATCTAATTCTACCACCTACTCCGCACCCAACGAGGAGGACGGCCGAGAGATTGGAGACCCGCCCAAACGTCGACCTCCCGTTGATTTCTCGGCTAACGAGATGCCGAAGACGGGACGGGTATGAGTCCTTCGGAGGCAGCGGGACTATTCGAGAACGGGTGGGAGCTCGATCAGATCCGAGTTGTTCTTGTACGTGTTGAACACCCGATCTGCCCACGCGCAGGCGATCGCAGAATCGGAGTCGACGAACACGCGCATCGTCCCCGTCTCCTCGTCGAAGCCGGCGATTCCCACCCGGTCGTCGAACAGCGCCAGGCCGTAGGGGAGCGTCTCGCGGGTCCGAAGTTCCAGGTGACCCGCGTCGACAGCCGATCTGAGACGGTCGGGATAGGTCTCGACGAGGCTGTCGACGATACCCGGGAGATAGATGAGTTCGGTGTCGACGCCGTCGAACAGGTGGTCGTAAACCTCCGCGAGGGCCGGTGGTACCATGTGGGTCGTATTGAACCCACGGAACGTCGAACTCTCACGCAGCAGCGTGACGAACCGGGCGACCGGCCGGTGTGGATCCTCCGGCGTCGCCGTAGTCACGGTCGCGTCGGCGAACGGTGGGATGACGAACTCCTGATGATGCTCGCAGATGACGTCCAGCAGGGGAGCGATCGCCGTAGCCGTCCGCAGGTTACGCTCGAACCGGTACAGTTCGTCGGCGTACACCGCCCCCTTTCCCGTCAACCGGTACCGGTGGTCGACCCGCTCCGCGTACTCGTTTTCCCGGAGCCAACGGGTGAATCGATGACTGGTCGCACGGGAGACCCCGAGCCGCTCCTGGATCTCGTCTCGAGGCAGCGGCCCCTCGACGAGGAGCTCCAGCAGCTCGCGGTGCTGGATCACGTCGAGGAGTTCGTCGGTGCTCAGCCGCTCAGGTGGCACGTCGGCAGCACGGTGCTTACCCACGAGTTCCATCGTTGTCTCGAGTATCTCATCGAGAATATTATTTGTCATTCGAACTACCCTTTGACTAATCGTTCATGATCCTACGCGACTCGACAGCTTAACTATGCTCGGCTGAGCGACGGTATCTCACCAGTCGAACACGGTGTGCTCACTTGCCGGTCACAGAACCGTCCAGACCGGCTGTCTCTAGCGTTTCCCGGCCTCCCAACCGCTGTCGAGAATCTGATGGAGACCCACGGTCGCCTCGTTCGCTCCGAACGGTCATTGGTTCGTCTCATTGTGAAATACCTCGAACCAGACTCAGCATCCGGACTCGCTCACCGGGCGCCGGCGCAGTGCTCCTCGTGCCATCACACGGAGCGGGGTGACGACCTCGTGACTGCGCACCAGCTCGACGACGTCGAACTCGTCGTGGCCCACGAAGAGTGCCGGGGTATCGCGGTCGAGATGACAGCCCTTGAAGAGAACGCGTTTCCAGACGGGAGTCACGGCCGTCTGGACGTGCCGGCGCCACCCGTCGTCGGCGACGTGCTCGAAGAAGCGGAACTCGCCGCCCGGTTTGAGGACTCGTGCGATCTCGTCGAGGGCGGTCTCGGGCTCGTCGACAGTACAGAAGACCAGTGCGCCGACGACGACGTCGAACGACTCGTCGGGGAAGGGGATGATCTCGGCCGGTGCGTTGTGGAGTTCGACCTGGAGATCGAGGTCTGCAGCGACTCGCTCAGCCCGTTCACGCATGTACGAATCCGGTTCGATACCGTACAGCTCGACATCGGCGCCGTCGTCGATAGCCTCCGAGTAGTAGGGGAACATCGCGCCAGTACCGGAGCCGACGTCGAGGACGCGACCCGAGAGACCTCGCGAGAGGGCCGTTCGGTGCTTGGGCAGGATCGTCGCCTCGAACCCCCACATACACGTGTTGTAGACGGCGGAGAACAGGGGATGGTCGTGGGTCGGCAGTTCGGCGTCGGTTCCGTCGACGGTTTCTGATGCCATGTACTCTGGCAGGGGCCACGACAGTGTATAATCATCCACAGACATTGACATTACACCCCGCGAATACTCTCACCAGGTGAGATGGCGGTACGTCGGTGAGACGCTACCACACCGAGAGAGGTCCGAAATCCGATTCCGAGGGCGAGTATTCGTGTTCGGTTGAGAGCTTCGATAGCACGTCTGCCGCCCGAACTCGTCGAACAGTGGGGAGGTTATCGCAGACTCTCCCTTCAGATGCGAGTACGTCGCTGTTACTGGACGTATCAGACGTGTACGGTGACGACGGAGACGTCGCGCCGGAACGCGACCCACCCCATCACTAGCTCCTCCCGGATCCGAGTACATCAGTCCTCGTCCCGAGCACTCAGCTTACCACACTCGCCGCCCTACTGTTCTCTCAGGATGCCGACGACTGTCACCGAACGAACGACCGGGGCCGACACGAGAATGAAAGCCGTCGCAGTCAAAAAGTACGGCGGCCCTGAGGTCCTCCGGCTCTACTCGGCACCGAAACCCACCCCGGAGCCTGACGAGGTCCTGATTCACGTCCGCGCGTCCACCGTCGGACCGGCCAACTCGGCCATGCGCGAGGGACGACCGTTTCCCGTCCGCTTCTTCAGCGGCCTCCGGCGACCCACGTCCATCCCGGGGGACGCGTTCGCCGGGGAGGTCGAGGCCGTCGGCGGAGACGTCACGCGCTTCGCCGTCGGTGACCGGGTATTCGGAACCATCGCGCCCGACTCGGGCGCGCACGCCGAGTACGTCTGCGTCTCCGAGGACGGCACGCTCGAACTGACACCCGACGGCGTGAGCGACGCCGAGGCCGCCGCCGTCGCCGACAACGGCCTCACGGCGATGCTGTTCCTCCGGGATGTGGTCGACCTCCAGCCCGGCCAGTCCATCCTCGTCAACGGCGCCTCGGGCGGCATCGGGACGTTTGCCGTCCAGCTCGCCGCCCACGCCGGTGCCGAGATCACCGGCGTCTGCAGCACCAGGAACGTCGACCTCGTGCGATCGCTCGGCGCCGACGCGGTCGTCGACTACACGACCACCGACGTCGCCGGGGCGGGCGAGACGTACGACGTGATCTTCGACGCCGTTGGCAGGGGATCGTTCGCGCAGTTCGAGGGCGCGCTAAACCCGGGCGGGCTGTACGTGACGACCGTCCCTTCGGTAGGGGTCCTCCTCGACGTGGCCCGGACGAGGCTGGTCGGCGACGGACGGGCCGTCTTCGCGGCCACTGGGATGAAGCCGACGAGTGTGCGGAAACAGTACCTCGGGGAGCTACGAGAACTCCTCGAGGCCGGGGTGATCCGCTCCGTGATCGGGCGGCGGTACCCGGTCGCGGAGATCGTCGAGGCACACCGCTACGTCGACACCGGGCACAAGCGCGGGACGGCCGTGGTGACGATCGAGTGACCGGCCAACCCACAGACGAGTCGAGACCACCGAACGCGGTGTGGGAGACGTCGAAAACGCCACCGGAACAGATCGAGCGACCGTCGGATCGGTCGTACCCTCACCGAAAACGGGGACGAGGAGTCACGGAGAACAGGGACGAGAAGTCTCCTGGGGTTTTCAGACACTGGATTGAGGGCGCTGCTCGGTTCGAAGCGTTCTAGAACGGGGTCGCTGATTGGGACC
>JBEPYA010000012.1:0-29318 GCA_041641615.1 Salinigranum sp.
GCGACTCCGTCGCTCCGAGCCTTCACTCGGTTCCCTCGTGAAGACCTCGCGCGCCGGCCGCGTTAAGACGTGTAAACCTGACGCGGAGCGGTGCGGACTCGGGACACGCTCGTGCGTTCTCCGCGCTGTTCCAATCCGCCATTGACACGGAACCAACAGTTTTGCACCCCCCACCCGACTCGCGAGCATGGACATCGCCCCGTTCGCACTCGAACGCTGGTTCGCCGAGGTCGAACACGACGCCGACATCATGCTCGCGGAGTCGGGCATCCGCTCGTTGTCCGCCGACCGCTTCGACACCGACCCCGGAGAGCTGGGATACGTCGTCCCGACGAACGGCGACCCCGAACTGCGTGCGAACATCGCCGGGCGGTACGACCGAGAGCCAGACGAGGTGCTCTGTACCTGCGGCGCACAGGAGGCGAACTTCCTCGCTTTCGTCTCGCTCGTTGACGCCGACGCCCACGCGGTCTGTGTCACCCCGACGTACCAGTCGCTCCACGAGTTGCCGCGGGCGTTCGGGTCGGTCACGACCGTCGACCTGACGCCGCCACGGTGGACGCTCGACGTCGACGCTGTCGCCGACGCCATCCAACCGAACACCCGTCTCGTCGTCCTCAACAACCCGAACAACCCGACCGGGCGGTACCACGCCGAAGAGACCGTCCGGGCGCTGTACGACCTCGCGGCGGACGCCGACGCGTTCCTGCTCTGTGACGAGGTGTACCGCCAACTCGCCGAGGACCGCCTCCCACCGGTCGCGTCGATGGGACCCCACGGGCTGTCGACGACGTCGGTCACCAAAGCGTACGGGCTCGCCGGGGCGCGGTTCGGCTGGCTCGTGGGCGACCGGGAGGTCACGACGCGCGCCTGGCGGTGGAAGGATTACACGACCATCTCGCCGTCGCAGTTCGGACAGCACGTCGCCCGACAGGCGCTCGGTCGGCGCGAGCGGAGCATCCTGCAGGAGAACCGCGACCTCGTCCGCGACCACCACGGGATCGTCGCCGACTGGGTCGAGGACAACGGACTGTCGTGGCACGACCCCGTCGGCGTGAACGGGTTCGTCGCCGTCCCCCCGGGGTTCCACGACGGGGAGGCGTTCTGCCGCGCCGTCGTCGAGCAGGAGTCGGTCGTCCTCGCGCCGGGAAACGCGTTCGGTTTCCCCGGCTACTTCCGTATCGGCTTCGGCCTATCCACGGCGAAGTTGGAGGATGGGCTGAGCCGTATCGACCGAGTCCTCGGCACCGCCCGGTAGTGGGGACGGCGAAAACGGGGTGAACGACGGGGAAGGTACTCGGCGTGCATCCTCAGGTCCCATGACAGACAGTCAGAGGCACAAGCGCACCGTGCCCGGGAGCACTGCCGACAAGCGCGGTGGGGGGTACGGAAAGGGAATGCCATACGACACCGCGTCGGCACGGGACACGCATGCGCACTGGGGACGACGACTCCCTAGGGCATAGTTATAGACCACTTAGACCCCACGCAGGGCGTTATCCGACCGTCGGAGGTGGGTGGCTCGCTCGACGCGTTACGCGGGGGGCGTGCAGGTGCTCGCCCACCAGTCGGGCCCGCTCTGCGAGGGGAGACGGGAGCAGCGCGAGGACCCGCTGATCCGAGGCGGCCCACGACGGCGACGAGGTGGCCCAGTTCGAAGACGGTCGTCGCGACCGCGACCGCAACGAGGGCGAGTGGCGTCGCGAGCAGCAGCGGCGGAGCGGTGCGGTGAGCGGGTGAGCCGGCGTGAACGCGACCTCGGCGAGCAGGAAGTACGACCCGAGGCTCCGCGAGGCGATCCACGCGAGGAGTGGGCCGTGGACGACCTTGTCGACGCCGGCATCGAAGTAGAGGGGTCGCGACGACGACGAGGGCGAACCGGAGCGCACACATCGAAACCGGAACGGGGTCGAGCGACGACCGGCTGCGGTCGTCCCCGTCGTGGTCGGATCGCGCTCCGGTGGTGCGGACGAACCGTGCTCGTCTGTCGACGGGAGCCGGTCGTTCCTGTTCGTCGGCGTAGAGGCCGAAACCGACTAGCAGGACCGACGCGACGAACAGTGACGGTCTCGATACGACATCCGGCAACAGTTCGATGTCCGAAGTCCGACCGGTCGCGCGCCGTGACCCGGGTTAGTTATGCACACGTCGCGGGTACCGAGTGGGCGTTAACAGCAGCTTATCCGAACCACCGGGCGCCTCTCTCTCGACACCGACGTTCCAAACGGTTTATACTGCCCTCGGAAGAACGCACACCTATGGCGAAAGAGCAGAAGCAGGTCCGGGAACTCCAAGAGGGTAGCTACGTCATGATGGAGGACTCTCCCTGCAAGATCAACGCGTACTCGACCGCCAAACCGGGTAAGCACGGAAGCGCAAAGGCACGCATCGAAGGGAAGGGCGTCTTCGACAACAAGAAGCGCTCGCTCTCTCAGCCCGTCGACGCGAAGGTCTGGGTGCCCATTATCGAACGCAAGGGTGGACAGGTCCTCTCCGTCTCCAACGACGAGATGCAGGTCATGGACCTCGACTCCTACGAGACGTTCACCATGCGCATCCCCGACGGCATCAGCGCGAGCTCCGACGACGAGATCGAGTTCCTCGAGTACGAAGGACAGCGGAAGATCGTCCGGTCCTGAGGGACGGCATGTTCCCCGGTGCGACGGCCGAGCGTGACGCCGCGGCCTACGTCGTCGTGGGCGCGCCGCTCGACGTCTCGACGACGTTCCAGCCGGGGACGCGGTTCGGACCCGATGAGATCCGGAAGTTCGCCGAGTCGTACGACGACTACGACCACCGAACGGACCAGTTCTTCACTGAACTCGGCGTCGCCGACGCCGGCGACGTCCGCGCGTGGGACGACGCCGAGGCGTACCTCTCGTTCCTGTCGGGAACCCTCCGCGACGTCGTCTGGGACGGCGCAGTGCCACTCCTCCTGGGAGGGGAACACACGGTGAGCTACGCCGGCGTCGAGGCCACGGACCCGGAGACGCTCGTCTGTCTCGACGCCCACCTCGACCTTCGAGCCGAGTACGACGGCAACGAGTGGAGCCACGCCTGCGTCACCCGACGCGTCCTCAACGTCGTCGACGAGGCCGTCGTCGTGGGCGCGCGAACCGGATCGCCCGAGGAGTGGGAGCGGGCACGGGAGGAGGACGTGACCGTCGTGCCGCCCGAATCGGTGCGCGAGTGGCTGGGGGAGTTCGACAGCGACGGGCCGGTGTACCTCAGCGTCGACATCGACGGCGCGGACCCGAGCGTCGCCCCCGGGACCGGGACGATGGAGCCGTTCGGCCTCTCGTCCACACAGATGCGCGACGTCGTTCGGGCGGTCGCCCCCGCGTGTGTCGGCTTCGACGTGGTCGAGGTGAACGACCGCGACGACGGCCAGGCCGCGGCGCTGGGGGGGAAACTCCTCCGCGAGTTCGTCTACACCCACGCCGGGAGCGACGGGTCGGCCACTGGTGACCGCGGGCACGCGGACCGGTAGACCGAACCCGGCAGCTACGAGAGGCAGTTCGACTCGACGTACCAGAGTGCGTACACGTTGAGTCCGGTGACGACCAGCCACCACAGGAACGCCGGGATCGGGCTCGACGTGACGACACAGAACTCCAAGACGGCTTGCACGAGCCCGGTGACGTCGAGCGCGACGAGCGCCCAGAGCAGGGCGACGTGCACGTCACACGGCGTAGGCGAACACCTCCGCCGCCACTCGACGAAGAGGGCACCGGCCACCACGAGTACCGTCAGGCCGACGAGGAACCACGGACAGGCCGGACAGAAGCCGGCGTAGATGAACAGCATGCCGACGACGAACGCGACCTGCCAGCCGAGTTCGGTCCAGTCACAGCCCCTGGTCGCACAGCCGAAGAACAGCCAGACGGCGAGACCGAACAGCGCGAGGAGGACGCCGACGACGACGAGTCCGAGGCCGATGGCCACGGCGACATCCGTCGGGATGATCGGCTTACCGATGGTCGGACAGAGCAGTATCGCGACGCCGACGGCGAGCAGTCCGAGGCCGATCAGGAGGACGATTTTGAACACCGAGCAGAGCGCGAACCGGAGCGGGTCCGGCGTCGGACAGGTGGCGGGAGCGAACTCCCTGGAGAGACTCGTCTCCAGACAGCCCTCCCGGGCCGGGATGGTCAGCGTGACGGTGTACTCGGCGTCGTCGTCCGCGGCGAGATACGTGTGGGGTGCCGGATTCCCCGAGAGCGCCCCCGAGCCGTCTCCGGGGTCCCACACGTAGTCGAACGACCCGTCCCCGGTGACATCCGCGACGAGTTCCACCCGTTGCATCCCGGTCTCGTCGACGCACTCGACGGGGACGACGTCGATGTCCACGATCTCGGGGCACTCACACTGGTCGACGGCGACGCGGAACGCGTGCTGTGTCGCACAGTCGTCGGGGCCGACGACGGTGAGCGTCCCGCCGTAGGCACCGGGTGCCTCGTAGTCGTGAGACGTCGCGGGCGCGTCGGGGTCGGACGCGGGGACGGTTCGCGACGAACCGTCGCCGAACGACCAGACGTACTCCTCGACGCCGGCACCGACGTCGACGTCCGCGACCGCCGCGTCGAGCGCGACCGTTCGCCGCTGGCCGTCGTCGGAGCAGTCTCCCGGTTCGACCGAGACGGAGGTGACGGTCGGACACGTCGAGTCACAGCCCTCGACGGTGACTTCGACCGTCGCGACGTCTTCGCAGCCGTCGGCGTCCTCGACGGCGAGGACGACCTGGTAGGTCTCGGGAGAGGGGCCGGGCGCGTCGTACGCGTGGACCGCGCTGAGTTCGCCGTCGACGGGTCCCGGGAACTCCTCGATCCCCTCGTCCGAGGGCTCGTCACCCCACTGCCAGTAGTAGCTCTCGACGACGGTCCCGGGCGTGAGCCGCCACCGGACCTCGAACCGCCGTTCTCGGTTCCCGTCGCGGTCGACGTCTTCGCACCCGAGGTCGGTCACCTGCGGACTCGGCGCACCCGTCTGGCCGTCGGGGTCGTCGACGATGAGCGGCGGACACGTCTGCGGCGGACACGGGGCCAGCGGGCCGACCTGGACCGGCGGTCCCTCGTTCTCGTCGTCACAGGCCGGCGGTCCAGCGGTGCTGACGTAGGGCAGGTAGACGTTGGGACTGGTCTCGGTACCCGGCGCGTACCACACTTCGACGGTCTCGGTGTGAGTGTTCCCCTCGTCGCCCCCCAGAATGGCCATCCCGTCGTTGAGAGAGCCGTCCTCGACGACCCCGCCTTCGGGCTGGAGCGTCGCGTAGGTGAAGACGTCCGGCGGGACGGTGACCGAGCACACCAGATCGACCCGCCGGAGCCCGTCGAGACAGTCGTCGTCCTCGTCGTCGTGTGGGACGACCTCGACGATCTGGGCGTCCGGGCAGTCGGGTTCTACGGGGGGACACGGCTCCAGCGGGCCGACCTCGACGGGGTCGCTGACGTTCGTCGTCCCGCCGTCGCACTCGGGCGGACCGCTCAGGACGGCGTACGGTTCGAACACCGCGGGGTCGCCGTCGGGGTCTACGTCGTATACGACCGTCAACTCCTGGACGTGTGTCGCCCCCCCGTCGCCTCCCTGGATGGGAGAGGAGCCGTTGAGCACGACGACCCCGGGCGTGCCACCCGTGTGGAGAATCGCCGTGGTCCAGATGTCGGGCGGCACCGTCACCGTCACCGTCAGCGCGACCTCGTGGTCGGGACCGGTGCAGCCGAGATCTTCCCAGACGATCTCCGCCGTGGGGCACGCGCGCGGGTCGGTGCAGTCCAGCGCGTCAATCGGCAGCTTGTCCGTCTCCCCCGTCTCGACACAGGTCGCAGTCAGCTCGATGGGCTCGTCGCAGGCACAGTCCGCCCCCGGGAGTACGAACTCCCACGGAGGGGGGTCGTCCAACTCGTTGTCCGTCTCGGTGTCGACGACCACCGGCTCGTCGAGACAGCTCGCCTCGAACTTGAGCTGGGGACAGTCCTTCACGTCCGTGACCGCCACTCGGAGCTCCTCGGCCGTATCGCCCCCCACGGCCATTCCCCGGACCTCGACGATGGTCACCATGCCCGGTACTCCCCGACTGTTCGACACGCCCCGTGAGACATGGTCACATGACACACGCGAGAGAGACAGATAAAGACGTACGGCAGCAGAGCGACGAGAAGCGGCCACGCCGGCGGCGTCCGCGGACGACGGAGACGCACGCAAGCACAAGGTACAGTTGGATGGGGGGACAACTACGCCGCTGTGCGAATATCATCGCTCGTCCTCGTGTTCGGCGTACTGCTCTTCGTTCTCCCGCTCCCCGGGACGTTCATCGGCGGCGGACTCGTGCTGCTCGCCGGCGGGCTCGCTCGGTGGCTCGGGGTCTGACGGGGTCGAAACTAGCCGAGACGTACAGATACAAACACCCTGACCCCAAGGGTCGAGACATGGAACTCGAAGCACTGGTCGACCGCTACGACGAGAAGCTCAGGACCGACGCGTACGCCGACATCGACGCGAGCGCGAACGGTCTGCAGGTCGGGGCCAGAGGGAGAGAAGTCGAACACGTCGCCGTCGCCGTCGACGCCGCGACGGCGACCATCGACGAGGCGAGGGAGGCAGGTGCGGACGTCCTCGTCACCCACCACGGCCTCTCGTGGGGGGGCATCGAACGGGTGACCGGGCGGGCGTACGACCGCATCGCCCGTCTGGTCGACGCCGAGATGGCGCTGTACGTCTCTCACCTCCCGCTCGACGGCCACCAGCAGCTGGGGAACGCCGCCGGTGTCGCGGAGTTCCTCGGTCTCACGGAGCGGGAACCGTTCGCGGCGATGGGCGGCGAACCCCTCGGCCAGCGGGGTCGGTTGTCGACGCCGCGGTCGCCGCGGTCGCTCAAGGAGGAACTCGACGAACTCCCCCAGGGGGGTCAGGAGACCCGGCTGCTGTCGTTCGGGCCCGAGGAGGTCGAGGAGGTCGGGATCGTCACCGGGAGCGGTGCCGACTTCCTCGACGACGCCGTCGCGGCGGGCGTCGACACGCTCGTCACGGGCGAGGGGAAACAACAGGTGTACCACCAGGCGCGGGAGTCGGAAGTGAACGTCCTCCTCGCGGGTCACTACGCGACGGAGACGTTCGGGGTACGCGCGCTCGCGTCGCTCGCCGCCGAGTGGGGGCTGGAGACGACCTACGTCGAGCATCCGACCGGGCTGTGAGCGAGAGGGCGGTCCAGGTCGACTGAAGCGGACCGGGACGTTCAAACGCCGGCCCGCCACATCCCCAGTCATGCGCGACGACGACGCCCCGGAAGCCGACGAGACGGGCGGAGGAGATCACGAGGAAGACGGCGACGGACACAGAGAGACGTTCCAAGAGAACCCCATCGGCCACACGCGGGTCCGCGCGGGGATGACGGTCGGCGAACTCGTCGACGAGTACGGGAAGGCGGGCATCGGCGCCGCCGGCGTCGAGCGGGCGGTCGACGTCTACGCCGAGATGCTCACGCCAGAGGTGACGAACTTCTTCGGCCTCGCGGGCGCGATGGTGCCGGCCGGGATGCGACAGGTCGTGGTCGACCTCATCCGCGACGGCCACATCGACGCGCTGGTGACGACGGGTGCGAACCTCACCCACGACGCCATCGAGGCGGTGGGCGGCAAGCACCACCACGGGAGCGTCGGACCCCACGACCACCGCGTGGAGGAGCGGACCGACGCGGAGAGCGAGCGCGAACACGACGAGCGCCTCCGCGACGAGGGCGTCGACCGTATCTACAACGTCTACCTCCCCCAGGAACACTTCACGCTGTTCGAGAAGCACCTGCGGGCGAACGTCTTCCCGAACGTCGAGCGAAGGGTGACGATTCGGGAGTTCACCCACGAACTGGGCCGGGCGAACCTCGAAGGGAATCGCGAGCGCGGGGTCGAAGAGGACGCCGGCATCGCCGCGGCGGCGTACGACTGCGACGTTCCCATCTACGTGCCCGCCATTCAGGACTCCGTGCTCGGCATCCAGGCGTGGATCTACGGCCAGACCTCCGACTTCGCGCTCGACGCCCTCGGCGATATGTCGCACCTCTCGGACCTGGCGTTCGCGGCCGACTCCGCGGGCGCGATGGTCGTCGGCGGAGGCGTTCCGAAAAACTACGTCCTGCAGACCATGCTCACGGTCCCCGACGCGTACGACTACGCGGTGCAGTTGACGATGGATTCGAGCGACACGGGCGGGCTGTCGGGGGCGACGCTCGACGAGGCGCGGTCGTGGGGGAAACTGGAGAAGGGGGCGCGGAACGTCACCGTCGTCGCCGACGCGACCATCACCCTCCCGCTGGTGGTGGCCGCGGCACGCGAACGGGCGGGGGAGTGATCAGAGGGACGCGTCAGAAGGTCAGAGGGAGTCGCCGACGCGTTCGAGCGCGTCCAGCCCCTGCGACTCGCCGTCGAGTTCGGGGACCTGTCGGACGGGGAGGTCGAAGCGGTCGTCGATCTCGTCCAGACGCGCGGCGTGCCGTTCGGCGTCGCGCCGACACCGAGCGCAGGAACAGCCCTCGCGGTTCTCGAAGACGCGGTTGACGACGAGAGAGTCGACGGCGATGTCGGCCTCCGAGAGCCGTTCGACCAGTCGTTCGGCCTCCGCGATAGCCATCCGCTCGGGGGTGAGGACGACGCGGAACCGGGTCCGGGAGGAGTCCCGCAGGAGCGCACCCACGTCGGCGACGCGCTCTTGGAGCGACGCCACCTCGTCGCTCTCGCCCCCCGACCCCCAGTACGCCGCCGGACCGAGGACCATGCTCTTGGCCGCTCGACCCGCGCTCCTGACTCGACGCTGGACGTCGCCGGCGACGCCGAGCGTCTCCGCGAGGACGTCGGGCAGGTCCAGGAGGCGAAGGGTGTGCCCGGTCGGGGCCGTGTCGAGGACGACGTGGTCGTAGTCGCTTTCCGCGTACCGAGCGACGTACTCCAGCGCCGCGACCTCGTCGCCGCCGGGGATGAGTCCGGCCTCGAACAGTCGTTCGAGGTCGTCGTCGGAGAGCCTGAGCCCCGCGTCCCTGAACTCGCCGGCGAGCGCCTCCACGACGCGGCGGTACGCGTCCTGTCCGGTCTCGGGGTCGACCTCGACCGCGAAGAGGTCGGGAGAGACCTCCACGGGGTCGCCGCCGAGGTCACGCTCGAAGACGTCGCCGAGCGAGTGCGCCGGGTCGGTCGAGACGACGAGCGTGCTGTCCTCCCGGGCCAGCGCGAGGGCGTGCGCGGCCGCACAGGTCGTCTTCCCCACCCCTCCTTTGCCGCCGTACAACACGACGTCGTTCGCGTCCGTGGTCGCCACGGGTTCCGTCATCGTCTCCGGTAGGCACCGACGGACTACAAAGTCACGGGTTCGTGTCGGCTCTCGTCGCAGAAGCCGTGTCGGGTCACACCACGGCTACTCGTCGGGGGTGCGGTAGCCGTCCGACGCCGGGCTGTAGTCGACGACTTCGACGGCACCGAGCGTGAGCGCCTCGGGGTGGTACCGGCCGTCGGGCGAGTGGTAGCCGGCGGCCTCCAAGAGTGCGGAGACGACCGCCTGGTCGTCGGCCTCGACGCCGACCGCGTCGGCGACCCGGTCTGCGCCGTGGTCGGGACAGTAGATGTCCTGAATCTCCCAGGTGAACCCCTCGTACTCCCGGAGGACGACACAGACTCCGTCGCCGACGGTGCGGTCGGCGGGGTCGCCGGCGGCGGTACAGACCGCACAGCGGACGCTCCGGCGAGCGAGGTTCTGGCGGACGGCGAGGCTCTCGACGACCAGCCCCGTGAGTTCGCGTCTGAGGTCCGCCTCGGTCCGCGGCGGGAGCGCCATCGAGAGAGGGAGGACCCGGTCGGGAAAGAGCCTGTCGGCCGACTCCGTCGACCCCGTTCTCGGCAGCCGAGAACGGATGACAGCGTTCTTCCCGTCCGACCCCCTCTCCCCGAACGAGACTGATGTACGACGACATCCTGCTGCCGACGGACGGGACGGAGTCGATGGGCGACGTCTACCGGCACACGCTCGACCTCGCGCGGCGACACGACGCGACCGTCCACGTGCTCTACGTGGTCGACGACCGCGCCTTTCTGACGCTCGCGCCCGACCTCGTCGACGACGTGGTCGACGAACTCGAAGGCGAAGGGACGGAGGCCACCGCCGCCGCGCAGGCGGAACTGGCAGACGACGTGGAGACGATAGCGGTCCTCCGCCGCGGCGACCCCGCCGAGGAGATCCTCGCGTACATCGACGAGGTCGGCATCGACGTCGTCACGATGGGCACCCACGGCGCGAACTACCGCCAGAACATGGTCGGGAGCGTCTCCGCCCGCGTCGTCGCCAACGCTCCGGTCCCCGTGCTGACGGTCAACATCAACGGCGACGAGGAGTAACGCGTCGGGAGCGTCGCCCCGGGCAGGGTGCACGAACGCGGGCGACAACGTTTATTCCTGTTCCTGTCGTCTGTTCGAGAGGTAAATGGCGACGAATCCGGGAGTGAACGTCGTAAGGGCGAGCGGACCGAGCGATGCCGGGGGAGACGGACAGCCCACGACGGGGACCGTCTTCGCCGTCGAGGGGTTCGACCTCTGTCGGACGCGCTTGTCGCCGGGGGCGTCCTCGGGATGGCACCACCACGGGGAACACACCGTCTACGGCGTCGTCCTCGACGGACGGACACGACTGGAGTTCGGACCGAGGGACGCCGATGGGTTCGAGATGGGACCGGGGGACTTCTTCCTGATTCCCGCCGCCGTCGTCCACCTGGAGGTGAGCGACGAGGAGGCGCAGGTCGCGCTCGTCGGCTTCGCCGGCGAGGGGCCGCTCGTCGTCGACGCCGACCCGCCGGAGCGACTGCCGGCGGTGCGTCCCAGGGTCGCCGGCGACGCCGACCTCGTTCCGACGGGGATGCTGAAGGGCCTCGCCCGGTTGACCCCCTTCCCCGACGCGCCCGTCCAGCAGGTGCGCGGCCACGCCGCGGGAGCCGTCGAGTCGAACTGGCACCACCACGGCGACAACCACGTCTTCGGCTACGTCGTCGAGGGCGAGGGGTACATGCAGTGGGGGACCGGCCCGGGAGACCGGGCGCTCGTCCGGACGGGCGAGTGTTTCCACCTCCCGCCGGGGGTGGTCCACCGCGACGTCAATCCCCACGACGCGGACCAGCGCTACCTGCTGTGGCTCACCGGGTCGGAGCCGCGGACGGTCCCGGTCGAGGGACCACCGGAGGCGTGAGCCGCCGGAAGCGCGAGCCGAGGGCGAATCGATTCCGTTTTGTGAGACGCCTCGACACGTGGGGGTATGGACTCGACGTGTCCCGTCTGTGAGGGCGACGTCGTCGCGTTCGTCGACCTCCCGGACGACGTGCGCGAGCGGCTCGAGGCCGACCCCGAGAGACAGCGACAGTCCGTCGCCCACCGGCGAAAGAAACACACCGCGTGTCCCGACTGCGAGCTAGAGATCCACGGCTGCGGGCAGCCGTACGCGGTTCCGGAGCAGGTGCTCGGACGGTAGCGTCGGAGAGAGAGGGCGGACGGACGAGAGCAGAAAGTGGTTTGTTCCGGGCGGGTCGAGAGTCGGGCGGCCGATGACGAACGTCCGCTCCGAGCCGGGGTGGCACCCGGCCGTGACGAGCCCTATGAGTGCCGAGGCCGTCTCTCCGGTACACCGATTGTCGAGTGAGACCGGGCCGGTACAAGCCGGCCCGCGCCGACCGGGCAGCGATGGCCGTGTCATCCCAGAAGCGTTTAGCGCTCTCCTCTCGTATGGACGGCCGACATGAGCCTGCTCGAAACGGTCATGAGAGCGTACCCGTACGTCTTCCATCCCGGCGTGATGGTCGGGGGGGCCACGCTGCTTCTGATCTGGTGGGAGTGGAACCGGCAGGACGTCGACCAGTCGACGCTCGCCACCCGGGTCGCCGCGTTCGTCGGCGCGGGCGCGCTCGCGCTGCTCCCGACGGCCGCCTACATGCTCGTCACGGGGTCGGGGCTGATGGAGACGACCCAGGGGAACAAGTGGCAGGTGGACGCGCTGGTCGCCGGGGGGTTCTTCATCACCGCCGTCGCCGTCTGGCTGGTCTGGCGGTGGCGCGACTGGGGGGAGGCCGTCCCGGGGATGATGGTGGCACTCGTCGCCGCCACCGTCCCGTACATCGCGCTCTCGCCGTTTTGGAACTTCTCGGGTCACGTGACGATGGCGCTGATGCCGACGCTCTACCTGACGCTCGTCGACCGGCGGTTCGCCCCCCTGCTCCTCATCCCGGTGGTGATGGTGCCCAACCGGGTGTACCTGGACGCTCACTCGCTCGCCCAGTCCGTCGTCGCGTTCCTCGTCGTCGCCGTCATCGTCGCCGGAGTCTACTGGCTCCAAGGGAGCCGGTCGGCCGGGAGTCGACCCGGGTCGTCCGTCACGTGACGGCAGCGCCAGCACCCTCGGTGTCGCCGTCCCCGGACGCGGACTGTTCTCAGACGCGCCGAGCGACCGTCCTCTCGCCGTCGGAGGCCTCGGCGGCTTTGGCTACGCTGTGTGTCCGGGATGAGTCGCGAGACCTGAACCACTGATTTCGGGCCGGGAACCGGCTCAGAGGCCTCTGTTCGGTTGCCACTCGTCCGACGCGAAGCGGCGGCGAAGAGGGGGGGATCCGACGGGTCAGCGCCGTAGATGAGGTGGCGTCCTGTGCGAACGGTACGTCGTCGGATGTGGCGCGGGGGCCGTCGCCACTCTCTCATCCCCTTGCGGAGTTTTCCCATCGGGTGGTCCCTCCGTTACGGTACCTGCGCTCTCTCCCGACGCGGGCACCCGCAGCTACTCCGCGAGTGGTCTCAGTGCTGCGGCCTGCGAGCGTGGCTCACCGCTCACCCGCTGTCGGAGCGCTCTTCGGGCGGGACGAACGGTCCGACCGAAACGGTGTGGCGAGCGACGGTAGCCGCCCGGAACACGTACGCGATGAACACGGCGAGCGGCGCGACGATGACGCCGACGCCGAGGCTAAAGACGAGCGGGAGCGACCCCGCCGGAACAGTTACCGAGTCGGGACGGTAGATGAGCGCCAACGCGATGCTGGCCGCGAGGGCGACGAGACCGCTGTAAGCGACCACGCGGGAGAGTCGGGCGAAGTCCTGCTGGAACGAGAGCGTCTTGAAGAACTGGCGCGTGACGGCGATGGCCTCCAGGAGGTCGTCGATCGCATCGAGTTCCGTCTCGGCCGCGTCGGAGAGACGGTCGCCGTACTCGTTCCGGAAGTGTTCTGTCGCAGTCATGTTCTGGGCGTACTCGGTGCCCAGAACGACCTCCAGCACGTTCACGATAGCCGTCTGGCTCTCGATCTGTGCAGCGATACTCTCGCCGTAGGCGGCGATCCCTGACGCGTACGCTTCGACCTCGCGGGGTCGGTCGTGATCGGCGTCTTCGGACGCCGACGCGAGTCGGGTCGCGCGCTCGGTGAGCGTCTCCGCGACGAGTTCGAGAAACGCCGCCGGGTCGTTCGGGACGGCCGATTCCCCCGCGTGCTCGCGGATGCGACGGCGGAGGTTGCGCGTGCCGCTCAGCTGGTCGAACAGTTCGTTCGGAGAGCCGAACACGCGGGAGAGAATGAGCTGGTTGATCGACAACGCGATCGTCACGAGCGTCACCGTCCCGGAGATGAGCCCGCTCGCGAAGACCGATGCTGCGGCGCTCCCGGGGCCGATGGCCAGCGCCCCGACACTGATCAACGTGAAGAAGAAGGCCACGACGGCCGCGACGAGAACCGCCGAGACGGCGATGCGGTTTCCCACGAGGAGGAACCAGTGCATCGATCGCTCCCCGAGTCCGTCGATGTTCCGGACGGAGCTCGCCGTCGTCACGTCGTCACTCATCGCTCTCCCGTGGCGATCCCTTCGCGGTGGAAGACTGCCGTCGGTCGAACCACGCGGTCGCTCCTTCGAGGCGTGGTCGCATAGACGTACCCCCTTGCAGTCGCCAGGGCGGTGAACCAGCGGGCGATGGACACGCGAGGGGTCACGCCGCAGTCGTGGCCCACCGCACCCGCGCGTGCGCCGACACGTCCCCCTACCTTGCCGGTGAAGGCACCACGCGTATTCCGCGACCACGAGAACTGGTGAAGAGATGAGTCGCAACTGCCGAGCGGTGCAACGTACGCGTATCGGCCGAAGCTCCGGACCGCAACGGACCACAGAAACAGTTCCTGTCCCTCGACAAACCGAGACGGTTGGGGTGAGGGGCCGATGAGCGCGCTCGACGACAGCTCCGCGGAGGTCGTCGTAGTCACGGGCGCGACGTCAGGCGTCGGGCGAGCGGTCGCCCAGAAGTTCGCGGGCCACGGCGCGAAGGTCGGTCTTCTCGCTCGTGGACGGGACGGGCTCGACGCCGCCGTCGAGGACGTCGAGGCGGCCGGCGGGGAGGCGCTCGCCGTCGAGACTGACGTGACCGACTTCGACCAGGTCGAGGCGGCGGCAGACCAGGTCGAAGACGAGTTCGGCCCGATCAACGTGTGGGTGAACAACGCGATGACGACCGTCTTCTCGCCGTTCGAGGACATCGAACCCGACGAGTACAGCCGGGTGACGGACGTCAACTACCACGGCACCGTCTACGGGACGCGGGTCGCGCTCGACCGAATGCGACCGCGGGACGCCGGGTCCATCGTCCAGGTCGGCTCGGCACTCGCCTACCGGGGTATCCCGCTCCAGTCGGCGTACTGCGGGTCGAAGCACGCCGTTCAGGGGTTCACCGAGTCCATCCGGACGGAGCTGCTCCACGACGACTCGGGCGTCGGTCTCACGATGGTCCAGCTCCCGGCAGTCAACACGCCGCAGTTCGAACACAGCCGGTCACACGTCGACAAGCACCCCCAGCCGGTTCCCCCCATCTACCAGCCGGAGGTCGCCGCCGACGCCGTCCACTGGGCGGCTCACAACGACCGCCGAGAGGTGTACGTTGGATATCCCGCGGTGAAGACGATCTGGGGGAACAAGCTGCTCCCCTCGTTCGCCAACCACATCCTCGCAAAGACCGGGTTCGACTCGCAGTTCACTGACCTGCCGTACGACCCGGACCGGCCCGACAACCTGTTCGATCCGGTTCCGGGCGACCCCGGCGCACACGGCCCGTTCGACGACAAGGCGACCGGCGACAGTCTCCAGCTGAAGCTCACGAAACGCCGCGACGAGATCAGTGCGGGGGTCGTCCTCGCACTGGTCGCTGCCATCGCCGCGTGGGTGGCCCGCGAATGACGGACGAGGACCACGCACCGCCCGGGTGGGATCAGAACCCCTCGGCGTGGTGGGAGCGACTCCCGCTCGTCGCGCTTGCGCTCGTCGGGGTCGCCATCTCCGCGTATCTCTCGCTGTTCCAGTTCGGGATCACGAACAGTGTCTGGGAGCCGTTCTTCGGCAACGGGAGCCGAACCATCCTGACGTCGAAGACCTCCCACGTGCTGCCGATTCCCGACGCCGCACTCGGGGCACTGAGCTACCTCCTCGACGCCGTCACGGGCATCATCGGCGGCACGGAACGGTGGCGGACGCGTCCGTGGGTCGTCATCATCTTCGGGATGGCCGTCGGCCCCCTCGGCGGAGTGAGCGTCCTCCTCGTCATCCTCCAGCCGGTCATGTACGACGCGTGGTGTACGCTGTGTCTGCTGTCGGCGGTCATCTCGCTCGCGATGATCAGCCCGGCACTGGACGAGATGCTGGCGAGCCTCCAGTACCTCCGCGCAGTCTACGAGAACGACGGCTCGCTCTGGGCGGCGCTCTGGAAGGGAACGCGCCGCGAGTCCCCGACCGGAGGCGCCTGAGGATGTTCGACGCGCTCCGCAACGCGTGGGCACAGGTGCTGAGCATGTTCCTCGGGTTCTGGCTGATGGCCGCCCCGGCGGTCCTCGCGTACGGCCCGCCGGCGGCCGACGTCCACCGCATCCTCGGCCCCATCGCGGCGGCCTTCAGCCTCATGGCCATCTGGGGCCACATGCGCCCGCTCCGCTGGACGAACCTCTTCTTCGGCGGCGCGCTCGTCGTCGTCCCGTTCGTCTTCGGCTTCCCGACGGTGGCGACCGCCAACAGCGTAGGTATCGGCGTCCTCATCGCCGGCCTCGCGTTCGTCCGCGGCAGAGTCACCGAGGAATACGGCGGCGGCTGGTCGTCGCTCTGGACGGGTGACATCGCCGGAGGAAAGGACCGGTGGCTCGACCGGTAACCGTCGGTCGCTGACGGCCACCGCCGAGCCGTCGGGGCCGCGAACCGAGCAGCTGAACGTCAGTCGGACTGCTCTTCCTGAACGAGGGTCGGCGTCCCCAGCGGGCCGACCGTCGCCCAGTCGTACTCGGCCTCGTAGAGGTAGAGCGCGCTGTTGAGCAGGCCGAGGTGGCTGAACCCCTGCGGGAAGTTCCCCAGGAACTCGCCCGTCTCGGGGTCGATCTCCTCCGCGAACAGGCCGAGCGGACTCGCGTACTCCAGCAGGTTCTCGAAGATCTCCCACGCCTCGTCGGTCCGTCCCGTGATGGTGAGCGCGTCGATCAGCCAGAACGAGCAGAGGACGAACGCCCCCTCCTCGCCGGGGAGGTCGTCGTCCTCGTAGCGGTAGACGAGTCCGTCGTCGGTCGCGAGGTGCTCCATCACGGCGTCTATCGTCCCCTCGATTCGGGGGTCATCCACCGGGAGGAACCCCATGACAGGGATCAGCAGCGCCGTCGCATCCATCACCGACCCGTCGAACGCGCGCGTGAAGCTGTTCAACTCCTCGTCGAACCCGTGTTCGAGGACGGTCTCCTTGATCTCTGCACGGCACTCGCGCCACTCGTCGATCGGAGCGTCACAGCCCTCGTGTTCGGCCAGCTGGATGGCGCGGTCGACCGCGGCCCAGCACATCACCTTCGAGTGGACGAGCTGTCGCGGCTCCCCCCGGAGCTCCCAGATACCGACGCCCGGTTCGTCCCAGTGGTCGCAGACGTACTCGACGAGCTCCCGCATCGCCTCCCAGTCCTCGTCCGGCAGTTCGTCGAGCGACCAGAGCCGCTGGTAGATGCTGATCGCGAGTTCACCGTACACGTCGAGCTGTTGCTGTTCGGCCGCCTCGTTGCCGATCCGGACCGGTCGGGAGTCGCGGTAGCCACGGAGATGGTCGAGTTCCTCCTCTTCGAGGTCGGTGGTACCCTCGACACCGTAGAGCGGCTGGACCTCCGCCGTTTCCCCCTCCATGCTCTGTTCGAGGAAGCGGTGGATGTAGTCCTCCGCCTCGGACATGTGTCCCAGGTTGGTCAGCGCGCGGACGATCCACGCCCCGTCGCGGAGCCAGGTGAACCGGTAGTCCCAGTTCCGAACGCCGCCGACGTCCTCGGGGAGAGAGGTCGTCGGGGCGGCGATGAGACCGCCCGTCTCGCGGTACGTGAGCAGTTTGAGCAGGAGTTCCGAGCGAACCACCAGGTCGTGACCCGTCCCACCGAAGAGACACTCCGACTCCTCACAGGAGTGTACCCAGTCACGCCAGTAGTCGACGGTCGTCTCCAGCAGGTCCTGACAGTCCGCCGGTTCCGACGGCGCGTGCATGTTGTAACGTAAGACGAACCAGCGCTCCTCGCCGTCGGAGAGGGAGAACTCGGCGTGTGCGGTGTCTCCGCCTCTCGCCTCGGTCTCCGACTCCGACTCTGACGCCGGCGACGCGTCCGTCGCCGTCGGCTCGTCCGTCGCGTTCCGGTCGTCGTCGGCCGTCACGTCGAGGTCGACGGGCGAGACGAGCGTCGCCTGTCTGCGGTCGTTCGTTGCCACCGCCCCCTCGGTAATCTCGTCGACCGTCGTCTCCGAGCGCGCGTAGTCGTACCGGGGTGCGAACTCCACGCGGAGGTCGACCGACCCTTCGGTGCACGTCACCTTGCGGTACAGCCCGCGTAACTGCGGTTCTTCGTCCTTTTCCTTCTCGATGACGGGCATGAAGTCCGTCACCGTCGCCGTCCCCGAGTCGGTCTCGAACGTCGTCTCGAGGACGTTCGTCCGGTCGACGTACGCTTGGTCGCTCTCGAACGCGTCGGTCGGCGTGATGGAGAACTGCCCCCCGCACTCGGGGTCGAGGATGCGCGCGAAGAGGCTCGGCGACTCGATGTAGGGGAGACAACACCAGTCGATGGAGCCCTCTCGGTTGATCAACGCACACGTTTCGAGGTTTCCGATGACGCCGTACTCCCCTATAGGGGTGAACGCCTCGTCCATTCTTGCTTACCGAAGACACCGTGACGGAAAGTAACCCACCCTTGCATGCTTCACAGCTCCAGCCTGGCCGGTCCGCATCGCGCCGTCGAGGAGGACTGGCGCTGTCGTCGAGACGGCGAAGTCCGGCCGACACCGTCGACAGTCGCTCGTGCGACGGCTGACTCTCCCACAGACTATATATTTTGGCCATATATAAATACTTTGAAAATCGGATTATCGAAACGGTCGAGTTCGACGCGACACGGAGCTCGAATATTGGTCTGAAAGAGAGAATGACCTGAGGAATAGTGCCTCAATGCCGGCACACAATCGGTCTTCTCTACCCGTAAGATTATTTATATACCAATCGATTTATACAAATAGATCGAGGATCTCTCCTCGGTGAAATAAGCAACAATTTCCGCTTCAAGTCTTGTCCCCGAACCCTGCATGCAAAATATTTATCCGTTTTGTCGATTGCGTTGCAGGTGCCGCCTCCGGCACAGGTGGCGACACAGAGTTCCCATGAGCAACCAGACCCAAGCCGAAGAGCGAGAGCGGTCACAGAATCGCGCTTCCGACCAGAACGCGGCCGAATCGCGGCAGCAAACACGAGCGAGCGGTCGAGCGAACCACGAGCAGCGGGGCCGACCCGCACAGAGCGGCTCCGGCGCACACGCTCACGGACAGGGCCAGTACGAGTACGACCAGTCCGGTCAGCAGCGACGCGGTGGACAGATGCAGCGTCGAACGGAGTACGGTGGCCAGTCCCAGCCCCAGCACCAGAGCCAGATGCAGGCTCAGGGGCACTTCGAGGGTCAGTCCGGTGCGCAGCACCGCCAGCATCAGCAGAGCCGGAACGCGATGCAAGCGAGCAACGGGGTGTCGTTCGAGGACACGGTCACGTTCCCGTTCACCCAGACGATGGAGTTCTGGCGGAACCTCGGTCAGATGTCGATGGTCGGGTTCAACGTCGCAGAGCAGTTCCAGCGTCGAAGTACCCAGCTCACTCGGTCGGTTCTGGAGAACTACCTCCGGAGCTTCGACGAGATGACGAGCGAGATCGAGCAGATGGCCCCCCAGCAGATGCACGTCGAGGCCGACGTGAACGGCCAGCAACCGCCGCTTCGGAGTCAGAACGGTCAGCAGACCGGCGCACGACAGAGCCAGGGCCAGTTCGACCGGCACTCTCGGGGTCAGTACGAGCAGCATCCCCAGGGTCAGGGTGGCGTGAGTATGCAGGCGTCCGGACCGATGGGTCATCAGCAGGCCCAAGCACAGTTCGGAGGCCAGCAGGGTCAGTACGGCCAGCGCCCGCAGGGTCAGTACGACCAGAACTCACAGGGTCAGCGCGACGCGGAAGCCCAGGTGTCGGGCCGAATCAACGCTCAGGCACAGGACGATCGCCAGCGGACCGACGCCGACACTGACCACGAAGACGACGACCACGAGGGCGACGCCGAATAACCGCGGCACACCGCCCTTCGTCATCGGCCACCGACGCTTTTTTCCACCCGACGCGGCCGCTCGTCGCCGAACGCGGGTCGCTTCTGACGTCCGCGGACGACCGAGTGATGCTGAATCTCTACCGGACGGACAGTCGTGGGTCACGCTCGGGGAGACGGAGTCGTCCCGAGGTGCGCACACTCCCCCTATCCGACGGCTTTTCCCTCCGCCGTCCGTTCACCCGGGGTGGACACACTCACGCCCGCCGAGACCTCGCTCTCGGTCCGGAGCGTCGCCACCGTCGGCGTCGTGGCGCTGGTCTCCGCGGCGCTGAGCCTCCCCTCCCTCGTCGTTCCGGCGTACGGCCGGGTCGTCGCCGGAACCCTCCTCGTCGTCTGTGTCGGCATCGCGGTCCGATTCGCCGTCGCCGTGGCCGTCGCCGCGCCGCGCCACGACCCGCCTCCCGCGCCCGAGACGCTGCCGACGGTCAGTCTCGTCGTCACGGCGTACAACGAGGCCGACGTGCTCCCGGAAACCATCGACGCCTGTCTCGCACTCGACTACCCCGCCGATCGACTCGAGGTGGTCGTCGGCTACGAATCGGCCTCGACCGACGCGACGGCCACCATCGCGGAGGCCGCTGCGGACGCCCACGCCCGCGTGCGGGCCGTCGAGCGACCGGCACCACCCGGCGGGAAGGCGGCCGCGACGAACCACGCACTGCCGGTCGCGAGCGGCGACCTCGTCGCGGTCCTCGACGCCGACCAGCGACTCGCGCCCGACGCGGTGACCCGCGCGGTCGGATGGTTCGAGGACGACGGCGTCTGGTGCGTGAAGGGTCGGTGTCTCGGGACCAACCCCGCGGACTCGCTCGTCGCGCTCTGTGTGACCGTCGAGCGAAGCCTCGTCGAACGGCTCGAGTTCGTCGCGCGCGACCGCCTCGGCGGGTTCACCATCTTCACTGGTGGGCAGGCGTTCTTCAGGGCGAGCGTCTTCGACAGGGTCGGTGGGTTCGACGAGACGGTCCTCCTCGAAGACCTCGATATGGCGTACCGCCTCCAGCGCGCCGGCGGCGTCGTCCGGGTCGACCCGGGCATCGTCACCGACGAGACCAACCCGGCCACCTTCCCGGCGTGGTGGCACCAGCGCAAGCGGTGGGCCCGGGGCGGGATGCAGGTCGCTCGGCGCTACCTCGGACGTGGCCTCCTGTCAGGACCGCCGGGTCCTGCGGCGCGCGTCGACTTCACGGCGACGTTCGCCTCGCTCGTCCTCGTCCCGCTCTTGGTTCTCGCCGCTCCTGCAGCGGTCCCGTCGCTCCCGTCACTCGCTCGGTCGCGGACGGTCGTGCTCCTCGTTTCGTTCGTGGTCGCCACCCCGGTCGTGACGGCGTACGCGACGCTGGTGATGGACGCACTGGCGGGGGACCGTCACCGACTCGTGGAGTACGCCGCACCCCCACTGCTCTGGCCCTACCTGGCCGTCCAGGTGTGGGCGGTCGTCGCCTCGTTCCTCGACGAGTTCGTCCTCCGGCGCCCGACGCGCTACGTGACGAGTTCGAGCGACGACGACGGTGGGTGAGGCAGGCGTCGCCGACCCGGTGCGCGCCGTTGTGTGACTGACGTCCGACAGTTGTGCCGATGCCCGACGGGACAGACGGCTCCGACGGCGTCGAACGGACGACCGACCACACACTGCTCCGAAGCGTGATCGAAGAGCACGGCGGCTGTCCGGCTCACACCCCACAGTCCGAGGGGGAGGGCCACCGGGGACTCCTCCGTATCGGCTTCCGCGACGACGGGGACCTCAAGCAGCTCTCGTGGGAGGAGTTCTTCGACGAGTTCGACGAGAAGGACCTGGTTGGCGTCTACTCGGCGGACGGCTCCGGCGTCGAGGGTGACCGACCGGTCGTACTGCGGGAGCGAGAGCACGTCGAAACCGAGACGTGAGTCCGACGCCCCCTGACTCCATGCGCGCACGCAGGGGTGGGGAAGACGACGGCGAAGCGGGGGCTCGACGCCGATACACCACACGAGGAAGGCGTACAGAGGGTGAGTGACGGGCGCGAAAGCGCGGGCGGGGCTCCGGTTGGTCTTTGCACGCGCAGGCTTGCCGTACATGAGTTTCTGGCTCCGAGCACCAGGCGGTCGCACCATGACCGACGCAACCAAGCAGCTCCTCGTCGAAGGGGTACAGGAACTCTACTACACCGAACAGCAGCTCGTCGACGCGCTCGAGACACTCACCGAGCAGACGTCAGACGAGAAGGCTCGTGAGGCGTTCTCCGAGCACCGAGACGAGACACGGCAGCAGGTCGAGCGACTGGAGCAGGTGTTCGAGGCCATCGGCGAAGAGCCACAGACGAAGACTGAGCGGGTCGTCGACGCGCTGATCGACGAGCACGAGGACTTCGCCCAGGCCGACCACGACGACGACGTCCGAGACCGGTACCACATCGCCATCGGCCAGAAGACCGAGCACTACGAGATCGCCGCCTACGGCAACGTCACGTCGCTGGCCGGCAAGCTCGGCTACGACGAGGCCGCCGAACTCCTCGAGGAGACGCTCCGCGAGGAAGAGGAGGCACTCGACGAACTCTCGCAGATCGGCGAGCAGTTCGACCAGCGAGTCGTCGCCGAGTAACGACGCGCTCTCACCGTCTCACGCGCTCACTTTTCTTTCGTTCGACGAGAGAGCCTCCCGACCGTCCCCTGCGCCACCGGCGTACGGCCGTGCCCGCTCTGCAAGGGCAAGCAGTAGAGATACCCCTCCCACTGAGAAAAGACAATCCATGCAGTCCCCAGGACATCTCGGGGTCGCGCTGCTGCTCGCAGCACCCGCCTGGCTCCTATTCAGCCAGTTCAAGGCGGGCCTGGCCTTCTCGGCCCTCGCTGCGCTCACGGCGATGTTCCCCGACCTCGACCTGTACGTGATGCGGTACCTCTTCATCGAACACCACGGGCTGTCCCACAGTCTCGTGTTCCTCGTGCCCGCGGCGCTCGTCTTGGGCGCCATCGTGGCCGGCGGATACCTCGTCGTCAGCGACGACAACCACCCCGCACTCACCGTCTACGCGTTCGCGACGGTGGCACTGTTCACGGGGATGCTGGCCCACCTGGTCGGCGACGTGTTGACGAGTCCCGACGTCGCCCCGCCGATCAAACCGCTCTACCCCATCGTCGAGCAGCGGTTCGTCCTCGACGCGGCCTTCGTCAAGTCGAACCTGTGGAATCTCGGGCCGTTCGCGCTCGGGGTCGTCACGCAGGCGGGACTCGGCATCAGGAGGTACCTCCAATGATGGACCGACGGACGTTCCTCACGACGGCGGCGCTCGCGACGGCCGGCCTCGCCGGCTGTTCCTCGTCGGGAGACAGCGGCGACAACAAGCCGGGGGGACAGCCGACCAAAACGCTCACCGACCAGCCCGTCGAGGGGAAACGGCTCGCCTTCGGCGAGACGCTCGACCTCCCGCGGGTGAGCGTCACGATGTCGAACCCCCGAACGATGAGTAGCTACCAGTGGCACCACAAGGGCGAACCACAGCGGACGGAAGTCGCAGAGGCGGGTGAGGGGAAACAGTGGCTCAAGGTCGACCTCCGCGCCGAGAACACGGTCGACCGGGTGGTCCGCCTCCCGCTCACGCTCGATTTCAAGGGCGTGGTCGGCGAGACGGTCTACCACCCCGGACGGAACAAGAGCCCCCAGGCGAAGTACATCGGCGGAAAAGTACCGTCAGGGACAGCCCGTGAGGGCGAAATAACGTTCCTCGTGCCGGAGCGGGTGTCCACCGACCGGTTCCGAGTCCACTACAGCGAACACCGGCCCAGCGGTAAGAAGCAGGCGTGGTGGACACAGCAGTCGTGATGCAGGTGTACTGACGTCGGTCGGTCTCACGACCGAAACCACGGCAACGGCGGTGAGCAGCGCCGGGTCAGCAGTCGCCGCTCGGGTCGGCCCGCGCGAGCGCCCGTTCAGCGTGCCAGAACAACGAGAAGTCTTCCGGGCTGGGCACCGCGCAGGCTAACCAGCCGATCGTGGCGGCCGTCAGATACGGATTCCCGACCCGCAGGGGGTCGGGGAGGACACCACAGAGGACGAGTGGGAGCGGCATCGCCAGGAGCAGCGGGACGAGCGACGCGACGCGCAGAGCCCACGGAGAGCAGCTCGGCGGGACGCGACCGAGCCGAACCGCAGCCCAGCCCCCAGTAAGGCCGGCGCGGAGAGCCCCGACGTCCGTCCGCATCGGAAGCCAGACGACCTCGTAGGGGACGGCGAACGCACGCAGAACAGCCGCGTGGGACAGCTCGTGGATGACCGTCCCGACGGCGACGGCGGCGAACAGGACGACCCCGGCCGCGATAAGCTCCACCGGACTCACAGCATCGCGCTCCGCATCTCTGGTCGAGAGGTGGGTCGCGGCGATATCAATTTGTCGGCGGCGCTCACCTCTACACCGACCGGGCGGCGTCCCGAACGCGTTGCAGAGGCAAGCAGGGGTTCCTCGTTCGGGGGACGCGTACGTGGAGAGGCATGACTCGAAGAACGGTGCTGTCGGCTACCGAAGTACAGGGACGCCTCACCGTCGCAGCCGCGGTCGGGGCGAGGTGAGAGGATGGCGATCCTAGAACTCGCAATCGCGTTCGTCGTCCTCGCGCTCGTCGCCGGCCTCCTGGGTGCGGGCGGTGTCGCCGGCCTCTCGATGAACATCGCGAAGTGGCTCGTCGTCGTATTCATCGCCCTCGCCGTCGTCTCGCTCGTCCTGTGACGGGCGGTCGAGACGCTCCAGACGAGCGGTAGCCTCCGGGAACCGGAACGGTCCCGTACCGCCCGACACCGTGTCAGAGGCGATCGGGGCATCCGACGGAAGCGGTGCGGTCCACGTCCCGATCAGAGGAGGGACCGCCGGCCGATGGTGCGTCTCAGAGAGATACCGGCGAGCGAGGTGGCTACTCCGACCCGCCACCGGATGGTTCTCCAGCAGTCTACAGGCGACCAGAGACGAAACTGTCGGCGGGGGCGATCCCTGAGGGGTAGCCGACCGCATCGACCACACCGCGATTATGTGTCGACGGAACGTCGGCGTCCCGTCGCGGCTCAAGCGGTTGCTCGGCTGCGGTGAGCGTCCGTCGGCACACTCACCCGGGCGTCGGTGGGTGACGGAGTGCCGACCCTCGCTCCCGACCACCACGCAGAGGCGCACCGAACGTTCAAACCTCCCCACGACCGTTATAGGACGTGACCCTCTCCGTCGATCTCCACGCACACACCCGGTTCTTTCACGGGCTCGACCCCCTCGCCCGCGTGTACGACCCACTCGGGGCGCGGATGCTGGCGCGGGTCGCCCGTCGCCGCGGACTTGACGCGGTCGCGACAACCAACCACGACTACTACCGAGAGTTGCGCGGCGGGACGGACGGCACGTCGCTCCTCCCGGGGAACGAGGTGTCGACGTCGCACGGCCACGTCCTGGTTGTCGGCCCGTCGCCCCCGAAACTGACCGAGGAGGGGGAACTCTCCCCCGAGCAGGTCGTCGACATCGCCCACGCCCGCGGGTGTGCGGCGATCATCGCACACCCGTTCCGGAACAGCACCGTCCGGGAAACGGACGCCGCGTTCGACGCCGTCGAGGTCAACGGCAAGGGGACGGAGTCGACCTCCCGCGTCCGCCGCTTCGCCGAGGAGCGCGGCCTGCCGCTCGTCGGGGGGAGCGACGCACACCTCCCCATCGAGGTCGGCCGCGCGTACACCGAGGTGTACGACGCCGAACCCACGGCCGAGGGAATCGTCGACGCGATCCGCGACGGACGGGTGGAGGCGCGCGTCGAACACAGTCCGTCGCAGCGGCTGCTCCGGGCGATGTACCGCGTCCTCCACAGCCGGAAGGGGTGGCTCGACGACGCCCAGCCGCCGGGCGTCGGTGAACCGCCGGGCGAGGAGGAGAACCGCGGCGACGCGCTTCGGACCGACGAGGAGCGGGGGAGCCACACCGACGCGACGTCGTCCGTCCGGTCGTCCTGACGCGCGGGTCGTCCTGACGCGCGTGTTCGGTTCACACCCGTTGCGAGCGAGAGACTGGGCGTGGTGGCGACCTCCGCAGCATACTCGAGTGATCGAAAAAAAGCGGCAACGGCTCGGAGCCGTTCTAAAGCCTCAGTCGTTCTGGAGGTAGTTCGCGAACGCGAGCAGCGTCGGTGCCCACAGTCCGGTGAACAGACCGTACGCCTCGTTCTCCTGAACGTAGAAGTGGTACCACGAGTAGAGGACCGAGCCGATGGCGGCCAGCACGATAGGCCGGGCGGCCACGTCGGTGGCCTCCGAGTCCGTCTGTGTGTTCGTCTCGATGCTACCGTCGGTCGACGACGTCTGGTTCTCGTTAGAGAGCATCCGTGTCGACCCGAGGAACCGATAGGAGTGAACTCGTTGCTTTCGTGTGCGGGGCGAACCCGTCGGACGAGCTCCGGGGGGGCCGAGCGGAGAGCGACGGTCACCGAACAGCAGTCTCCCGCGCATGGTCGCCCGCCTCTGGCGTTCGAGCCGGCGGGCGCGTGTACAAGCAGGGTACCAAAGACTACTACCCTCCTCTCTTTCGCCGTAGCAATGAGAGATCAGCGAGAGGCGAACCACGGCGTGCTGGTAGACTCGGACGCGATCAAGACGTGGAGTGCGGAACGGGGCGTGATTCCCGTCTACTACGAGAACGAGGAGCGGTACGAGCTGGTGTACGAGAACGAGCTGACCCAAGACCAAGAGCGCCACGGGTGGGACGAGTTCTCCGAACGGTTCGCCGACCGCGACGAAGTGCTCGTTCACGACGAGACCGACGGGGACGCCTCGTCGGCCCGGTTCGTCGACCGGATGGAGGCGCTCGAACAGTCGGAGACGACGCAGGAAGCCGACGCGGACGGGGCGAACGCGGCCGCGCGGGACGGCTCGCCGGAAGACGAGACGGGCGCGGCTCACGACGGAGAGCGCGCCGGGGAGACGGACGAACGCGGCCGCATCGACCCGAACGAGGACGTCGCGGGAACGGCCGACCCACACGCGGACGGGACGGCGACGACGGACCTGGACGGGAGCGAGTCGGCCACCGAAACTCCCGACGATGCCGTCGAGAACGGAGACGTCGACGCGAGCGACGAAGGCAACCGCGTCTTCGACCGGGACGGCAACGAGATCGGTATCGTCGAGGCCATCGACGAGGACGACGGGACGCTCTACGTCGACCCCAACCCCGGAGTGCTGGACGAGGTCAAGGCCGAACTCGGCTGGGGGAGCGAGGACGAGGACAACTACGTGATCACCGCCGACCAGATCGCCAGTCGCGAGGGACACCAGATCGTCATCCACGGTGCCTGAAGGGCGGATTCGCGCTCGAAGCCGAGGTGACGGCGCGACCGGCGACCACGCTGTTCTGCGGCGGACACTATCGCGATGGCAGCGAACGAGAGAAGCCGAATCGCGGACGAATCGAGTCGGACGACGACCGCGCTGTCGCGACGAGCGGAGAGTCAGCCTACCGGATCGGTCCGGCGAGGTAACGGCTGCGTGTACAAGCACACTCGTGAAACGGGTTTCTCCCGTCGGTACAGTCGCAGCATGAGTGACCGAAACCGAGACCACGACGAGACCGAGAGACACACAGACGCGGAGCGATCCGTCATGGGCGATCCGCACACCATCCGAACGTGGGGTGAGGAGCGGGACGCAGTCCCGGTCTACTACTCCGACGAGGACCGCTACGATCTGATGCACCGCGACGAGACGACCGACGACCACACGACGCACACCTGGGACGAGTTCTCGAACCGGTTCGGCGACCGTGACGAGGTTCTCGTCTACGGCAGCGACGAGAGCGGTGGCCTCGGCTCGGCTCAGTTCGTCGACCGCGAGGACGCGATCACGCGGGCGACGCTGGACGACGACGAGGTACAGGAGGCGCTCCTCGACGGGGAGACGGTCACGACCCAGTTCGAAGAGGAGGTCGTCGTCGAGAAGCGGGTCACAGAGCGCGAGACGATCGAGAGCGAACTCGTCGCGCGCGAGGAAGTCGACCGCCGGGTCACAGAGCGCGACCTCGTCGGACGGCGTATCGTCGACGTCGACGTCGGCCACATCGACATCCGCGACGAACTCGTCGGGCGAGATTTCGGCGGGAAGTCCACGACCAGCACCCTCGAGGACGACACGCGTCACACCGACGAGACCCGCGACACCGAGGACGGAATCGTCGGCACGGGCGGCAACGAGAACGACAGCGTCGTCAGCACCGAGGGCACCGAGGACGAGGGGATCGTCGGGAACGACCACAACACCGACCGCGACCGTGGTCACGGAACCACCGACCGTGATCGTAGTCACGAAACCACCGACCTCGACCGCGACGACCACGAGGTCGAAGACGACACCATCGACGTCGAGATCGAGGAAGACTGGCGCGTCACCGAGGAAGTCGTCGAGCGGATGACGATCGAGAGCCGCGTCGTCGACGACACGATCACCGAGGACGAGTCGGTCGAGAGCCAGTCCACGGAGACGTCGATCGACGTCGAGGGCGTCCACCGGAGTCTCGCCAGCCAGGGCTTCCTAGGGAGCAACGCGAACGCCGACGACATCGTGGGCAGCGACACCATCCGGAGCGAAGTGCTCGACGACGAGGAGGGCCGCGTCGTCCGGAGCCAGCTGTTCCAGCGCAAACTGATCGACAACGACATGGTGGAGCGGAAGACGCTCACGTACGACCTCTCGCGGACGACCGAGGTCAGCGAAGAGACCACGACGTCGACCGAGCGCGACGCCGAGATCGTCGACCTCTCGCTCGACGAGGAGGGGCGGTACGGCGACTACGAGTACGACCTCTCCGACTCCACGGTCGACCGCGGCCGCGTCGACCCGACGGCCGACGCCGTATCCGACACGGACGCGTCCGACACGGCCACCACGGCCACCACGGCCACCACGGCCGACGGTGACCACCAGATCGATCCGAGCGACAGGGGCAAGAAGGTCGTCGACGAGGACAGAAACGAGATCGGCATCGTCGACGAGGTCGACGAGGACGGCGACCGGCTGTACGTCGATCCCGATCCCGGCATGTTCGACAAGGTGAAGGCCGAACTCGGCTGGGGAAGCAAGGACGACGACGACTACGTGATCACGTCGAACCAGATCGCCGGCCGCGACGGCAGCCAGATCGTCGTCCGCGAGGCGTAACCGACAGCGCCGGACGACTGGCTCGCGACCCGGTCATCGACGCTCTCAGACAGCTCCTCTTTCTTCCGACCACGAACGGCCCGGCTCGTCCCGTCCGACGTCGTCCAGGTTCGATTCGAGTCGGTTCGAGTCGACGCAGTCACGTCGCCGCGTCTGAGTCTACGTCTCGCTGGCGAGCATCGGCGTTCTCCCACCGAAAAGCCGTGGGTGCCGACGACTCCGTGCTCCAGAGCGGTCGCTCTCGGTGACCGAGGACGGCACAAGAGGGGTACGTCGTACGTCCGAGACGTCCGGCGACGCCTGCGGGAAGCGAGGTCGGTGCGAAGACGTGTTTCGCTACTCGATGTGACCTTCGCGGCGGAGCTGGTCGGCGTCCTGGCCGGAGTAGCGCCACTCGATGTTGGCCTTCTCGTCCTGCCAGTCCCACGGTTCGACGAGGACGACGTCGCCCTCGTTGATCCAGGTGCGGTACTTCATGCGGCCGGGGATGCGGCCCATGCGGTTCTT
>JBEPYA010000013.1:0-28981 GCA_041641615.1 Salinigranum sp.
CGAGAACCAGTTCAAGTCGGCGTTCAACTGGCCGTTCGGCGCGGCCATCGGCATCGTCATCTCCGTCGTGGTGGTCGTGCTGCTCGTCGCGGGCGCTCGCGGCGGCGGCAACCTCTTCGGCGGCGAGGGGGGTGAGCGCACGTGAGCTCCGACAGCGCGACGATCTCCTCCTCGGGGCCGTTCGCCGCCGTCGAGCGCCTCGTGCAGAACCACGGGAGTTCGCTCGCCCGGGTCGCGATGGTCGCCGTCTTCGCGTTCCTCTGGGTACCCATCGCCGTCCTCGTCTTCATGTCGTTCGCCGCGGGGGGCGTGCTCTCGTTCCCGCCCAAGGAGCTCACCCTTCAGTGGTACTTCGTGTTCCTCGAGAACGACACGGCCATCGACGCCATCCTCACCACGATGCAAGTGTCGATACCGACGACGTTCATCACCGTCGTGCTGGCGACGCTCATCGCCTACGCCGTCGACCGCTACGTCTTCCCCGGTCGGACCACGCTCCAGCTTCTGGCGACGCTCCCCATCGTCGTCCCCCTCGTGGTGACCGGCATCGCCCTCGTCCTCTTCTTCGGGCTCATCCGCCCCCTCATCGTCCTCAGCGGCTACCCCGGCGTGGTCATCGCCCACGTCATCCGTACTATCCCCTTCGCGACGCTCGTCATCATTCCGACGTTCCTCACGTTCGACCGCCAGCTCGAGGAGGCCTCGAAAGACCTCGGGGCGGACGAACTCCAGACGTTCCGGCAGGTGACCTTGCCCAACGTGTTCCCCGGCATCGTCGCCGGCGGTCTGCTCGCGTTCACCCTCTCGTTCAACGAGTTCGTCTTCACCTACTTCGTGAAGGACTCCGCGACGACGACCCTCCCCGTCTACATCTGGAACCAGATCCGCTACAACGTCACGCCCGAGGTGAACGTCATCTCCGTGGTCTTCCTCCTCGTGGCCGTGACGCTCGTCCTCGTGGCGGTGTCGCTCACCCGGGTCGATCTGATCGCGCGCGGGTGAGCCGTTCTCCCGCTTCCACACCGAGACGGCGCACACTTTCCGGACGGTCACACGGAACGTGCCCACGCTTCGCTTCTCGGCCGCGACGCCTCATCGGTCGCTCTCCACCGTTGCGGTGACGGGAGTTCGCAGCGCGAGACCGCGAACGGGACCTGGAACGCCGGTGTCGCGTCGACGACGCTACGACCGTCCGCGGTCGTCCCCGTCCCGTCCCTGCTTCCCGGACCCGGACCCGAGCAGTTTGAGGACGTACAGCCCGCCGTTTCGGTCGGAGGCGTAGATCCACGGTGAGTCGGGTTCCTTGTAGATGCCCCAGACGTCCTGGATGCCGCCGTTCCCCGCTTCGAACGCCGGCCCCGTCTCGTTGTAGCGGGCGACCTCGACCGGGTCGTACGGGTCGCTGATGTCGAGGACGAGGACGCCATCGGAGTACCACGAGACGTACACCCGGTCGCCCTCGACGACGACGTTGTGGACCGAGTAGGTGCCACGCGGGTCACAGCTCGGGTCGTCCGGGTTGGCACTGCAGACGGTGTCGAACTGGCTGGCGAGCACCGGGTTCGACTCGTCGGCGTAGTCCCAGATGCGGATGTTCCCCCAGCGGCCGGGTTCGGCGACTGCCTCGACGGGCGCACCGGATTCACCGACCACGAGGCCCGCGGCGCTGGCGACGTCCATGATGGCGAGGCCCGTCGAGTGGCCGACGAAGACGCCCGGGACGTCGCGCGACTCGCCGCCCATGATGATGACCTCGTCGCCCCGCGCCGTGTCGTTGAACACGATCATCCCCGCGTACCCGGCGTCGATGACGTTCTGGGCCTTCGTGTCGAACCGACACGCGCCACGCTGGACGACCGCGATGTGGTCGGAACTGGGAGCGGACGGGACCGTGGCACCGTCACACGCCAACCCGACGTAGACGGTGGGGCCGCTCATCGTCTTCCCGGGGAGGGTGAAGATGGGCGTGGTGAACGACCCCTCTGCGGTGTCGTACTCGCCCGCGTTGGGACCGCTCGTGATCTCGAACTCGACCTCGAACGCGTCGAAGTCCTCCTCGGTCTCGACGACGACGCTGCCGTCCGCGGTCGGCCACGCCTGGTGGCTGTTGACCTCGCCGTCGCCCGCGCTGGGGGCGATGGCCTGCGAGACGAACTGCGGGTTCGCCGGGTCCGAGACGTCGAGGAGGACGAGTCCGGCGTCCCAGTTGGCGAGGTAGGCCTTCGTCCCCGCCTCGTCGACGGTGACGTCGTGCAGGAACCGGTTCTGCGAGGCGCCGAAGCCGTCGAACAGATACGCGTCGGCGTCGAGTATCAGACCAACGTCGGTCGTAGCGGCCCAGTCGACCGTGGGGTCGAACAGACTCTCCGCCCCCCACCCGCTCACGAACTGCGGGCTGGTCGGGTCGGTGATCTCGAATATCTGGAAGTTGCCGAACTCGCTCTCGACGACGGCGGCGATGTAGTCTCGCTCCCCCTGCGTGAAGAGCCAGACGTTGTGGACGCCGAAGTCGACGAAGTCGAAGTTCTGGCGCAGGAACGCGTTGATGTCGTCGGTCCGGACCGACGCGAGGTGAACCGGCGCGAGTGGGTCGTCGACGTGGTACAGCTCGAACCCCCCCGGACCGCCCGCACACGCTTCGTTGGTGTGGGCGAGGACCGTCCCCGAGTTCATCTCCGCGACCTTGACGTCGTTCGTACGGCTCCCCTGGACGGAGGGGATGCTCCCCACGTACTCCGGTTTGTTGTTGTTGTGGACGTCGAAGACGGCGACACCCGGTCCGAGGAGGTCGTCGACGAGTTCCCCGGATCCGAAGCCGGCACCGGTCCCACAGGGCGAGTTGAACGTCCCGATGTAGGCGAATTTATCGTGGGCCCACACGTCGGTAGTCCCTTCGGGCAGGAGCCGCTCACCGCGACCGGCGACGGCGAGGTTCTTCGTGACCTTCGCCGAGGGACCGCTGCTCACGACACCAGCGCTCGCAGCGTCGAGCTCCATGAGCGGTAGGCTGGGGTCGGGTGCGGGGTGTGGCTCGTGTTCCTCCGCCGACTCGTCGGGGTCGTCCGTGACGCCTCCGGGCGGATGGTCCGCGAACGTTCCGTCGAACGCGGCGGGTGCCGAGTGCGCTCTCCCGACTCCGGTGAATCCGGTGACCCCACCGACGCCGAGAGCGGAGATGAGTGAGCGTCGGGAAACGGAGATTCTCGGGACGTCGTTCGGTTCGTTACCGTCGACCGTGTGCTTCGATTTTCGCATAGTGCGGCCACTGTTCGGTCCCCCCATTGGCGTACCGGCAGTGAATGTCAATAGGGCGATATGATACCATATATACTATTCGTATGGGTATCCAGAACGTCAGGGTTTCATCGGTGAACGACGGCTGTTCCGGTCGACAGCCGTGCGGATACGGCTCGCGTCTCACGTTCGAGGGGGTCCGTCTCCCGCTCGCGAGGGGCCGGCCTCCGCGTGACGGACGGCACCACCACCGTCGACGGTTCCGCCTCTGCGACAGGTCGGTTGGTTCGCGCAGGGGAGGTGTATGCACGTTACACCACGACGCGCACGCGTTCGATTGCTGCGTCTCGGCGTCGTCGTGAAATCCGACATACGTGAATATTCATGGTCCACCTTGGTATGCGGAAGCGGCGTAGGGCCTGTGTAATGTCCACACAAAACACACTTCACGCGGACATTCTCGGTCGAGACGTCACGTTCGACTACTCGGAGAACTGGATCGGTTACTCGCTGTTCTTCATGCGGGTGACGATGGGCTGGGTCCTCTTCCAGGGAGGAATCACCAAGCTCGTCACCTACCTCGACGCGGACCCGTCGAACAACTGGACCGCGGCCGGCTATCTCGCCAACGCCATCCCTCCGGGCAACCCGTTCATCGGACTGTTCAGTGCGATGGCCGGGAACCCTCTCATCGACATGCTGAACATGTGGGGACTCACGCTCACCGGGCTCGGCCTCATCCTCGGGGCGTTCGTCCGCTGGAACGCCTTCTGGGGGGCCGTCATGATGCTGTTTTACTGGCTCGCGGCGCTCCAGGGTGGACTCCTCGCGGGTCTCCCCCTCGAACACGGCTGGGTCGTCGACGACCACCTCATCTACGCGTTCCTCCTGTTCGGGCTGGGAGCGTTCGGCGCGGGCCGCATCCTCGGCCTCGACGCACGCATCGAGGAGCTCTCGGTCGTCCAGAACAATCAGTGGCTCAAGCTGTTGCTCGGGTGACCGGCGACCTCCGTCCCTCTTCTCGAACGATCCCCGGCGGCCGTCGACGCCCCCCGTGTCTCACCGACCGAGCATGACGTACCGAACCGGGTCGGTCTCCATCGCCCAGTCGAACGCCCGGACCCGTCCGTTCTCCACGTCGATGCGGACCGCCGTCTCGCCCGACCGCTGCGGCACGGGAACGGTGAGCAGCACGGCCGGCGGAACCCGATACCGGTAGTCGACGACCGTACCGTCGGCGACACGGAGGCGGACCTGCTCCTCGCGCTCGCCGGCGTTGTACATCCGGAGTTCGGAGCCGGCGCGCCGTCCCCGAGGGTCGAACCCGCCGGCCGGATACCCCGTCGCCTCCCCTCTGACGGCGAGGGCGCAGTCCGGGTCACAGCGCAGAGGGCGTGAGAACCTGACGCCGGCCGCCACCCGTACCCGGAGCGTCGCGAGCGACGGCGTCACGCGCCAGTCGAACCTGTCGCGGACGCCAGACGCCGTCTCGACCACGACACGGTAGGTTCCTGGGGGGACGCGGCCGTCGAGAGTGAGTGCCGTCCCGCTCCGGACCGTCCGGCTCTCGACGAGGACGGTCTCGCCGTCCCGGTCGACTGCCACCGTCACGTAGCGGTCCTCGTCGGCGTCGTTCACGACGGTCACGACGCCGTTGGGTGTCGTCTCTCGGCCGGTTTCGTCCAGCGCCGCCGGTGTGGTTGTCTCTCGTGTCGGCTCGGTTTCCGTCGTCGTTCTCGTCTTCGACGCTGTCCCCACGGACCCGCAGCCGGCTACACCCGTCAGAAGCGCCGCGAGCAGAGTTCGGCGTCGACACGCCACACCTCTCCCTGGCGGGGTGACGGTAAATCTCCACGGGTCACAGACCGGTCTGTCGGAGGGCTACCCGCCCCGTGGCGTCGACGGCGACGGTCGCCGGGCCGTTCGGCGGGCAGGACCACCATGTCGCGCGCGTCTCGGAGCCCCCGTCGAGCCGTATCCCGACCTCGTACCGGCCGGATTCGTCGACCGGCACGACTGTCGCCCCGCCGCCCGGGTTGAGGACGAACCGTTCTCCGAAGACGACCTCCCCGTCACGCTCGACGGTCACCGTCACCGCGTGTGTCTCGCTGTCGTCGTTCTCGACGCGCAACTGCGAGTTCGCCGGGCCACAGCCGACGGTGAGGGTCGACAGATCGACGACGCGCGATGGTTCCTCGGGGACGCGCCACGCGCCGGCGACGCGCTCGCCTCTCGTCTCTACCGCGACCCGATAGGTGCCGCTTCGATACGTGAGGGGAACGACCACCCGCGCCCCGTGAGCGACCCGATACCGCGCGTCGACGAGCGCCTCCCCGTCGAGTGCGACCGACAGACCGGCTTCCGTCGACGGCCCCGGGTTACGGAGGACGACCTGGGCCGGTGCGTACCACCGGGGGCTCCCGTCGCCGACGAGTGGCTCGTCGAGTCGTTCGCCGCTCTCGAAGGCGGCACAGTCGGCACCACACCGGACCGTCCGGAGCACGCTGATCCCGTCGGTCAGGGTCACCGCGAGGCCGTCGAGGTCCTCGACGACCTCCCAGCGGTACGTCGCACGGTCGCCGTCCGCGGTTTCGACGACGACGTCGTACCGTCCGCCGCGGTCGATGGGCGTCCGCACCGTTCGCCGCTCGCCGGGGACCAGTTCGAGGCTCTCGACGAAGGCGGTCGACCCCCGGAACTCGACCGCGACGGTAACGAACGCCGGTTCCGCCCGTGGGTTCCCGACCGAGATCGACTGGTTTCGAACCCGCGGACCCGACGGCACGGGAGACGCCGACCACGCCGACGTGGTCGTCGCCGGTCCGTCCGCCGTCGATCCGCTCTCGCTCGCCCGGCCACAGCCCGCGACGCTCGCCGCGAGCAGCGCGAGGAGATGACGGCGGCGGAGAGTCACGGTCGACGTACGGACGGCAGGGTCAAACCTCCGACGGCCGGTCACCGCACCTCGACACGCCCGGCGATCCGTCAGCTGGGGTGCGTCCGTCGCCGTCTGAGTTCGACGGCGACGAACACCACGAACGCGAGCGGCAGCAACACGATTCCGGGTGTGAGTTCCGGCGACTGGTAGTACTCGACGACACGGGCCCAGGGTGCGGCGGTGCCGCTCGGATACGGCGGTACCGGGAGGAGGGGCCACAGGAGGAATCCGAGGTGCCTCGCCGTCCCGAGACCGGTGGCGTCCACGACGACGACGTCTCCGGCGATGTGAGAGAGGTGCCCGAACCCGAACGCGACCGCGAGGTGCGGACGGTCGTATCGGCGGGCGACGGCCCAGGCCACCGCGAGTACACCGACCGCGAACAGCAGCGAGTGACCCATCGACCGGCCGTTGGGCAGTATCCCGACGAATGCGAGTGGTTTGTCGACGAGGTCGGGGAACTGCGTCCCGACGAGGAGGGCACCGAGCGTCAGACCGGAGGGTAGTCTGTGTCTGGTCGTCCACGCGAACGCGACGTAGAGCAGGTATCCGAACAGCGCGTGACCGAGCGGGAACACGGTGACTGTTCGTTTCGTCGACGTACCGGTAAGCGCTCCGGTTCGGGTACACTCGCTGCCGGACGGTCACAGCCACCGAGTTCGTGCAGTCCGACCCGTGCGGAGACCTCGCCCGTCGACCACCGCGGCCGCCGAGACGAAGCGGTTTTGGCCGGGCCCCTGATAGGGGAGACAATGAGTGAGCCGACGCCCGAGGTGTACGAGCGGGGTCGCGGCATGGACGCGCACAACCAGGTGATGCGCGACATCCGGTCGCAGAAGGACGAGACGTACGACCCCCACGAGCCGACGCGGGTGTGGCTCGACGAGGACAACACGCCCGACGGGGTGCGCCGGTCGCTCACCATCATCCTCAACACCGGCGGGTGTCGGTGGGCGCGCGCCGGTGGCTGCACGATGTGTGGGTACGTCGCCGAGAGCGTCGAGGGCGGCACGGTGCCCCACGAGGCGCTGATGGACCAGATCCAGGTCTGTCTCGACCACGAGTCGGAGAACGCCGACGAGCCGGCACCGCTGATTAAGATCTACACGTCGGGGTCGTTCCTCGACGAGCGGGAGGTTCCCGCCGAGACGCGCGCAGCTATCGCCGAGACCTTTTCGAGCCGGGAGCGCATCGTCGTCGAGTCGCTCCCGGACTTCGTCTCCCGCGAGAAGCTCGCGGACTTCACGGACCGGAGCCTCGAAACCGACGTCGCCGTCGGCCTCGAAACCGCCACCGACCGCATCAGACACGACTGCGTGAACAAGTACTTCGACTTCGAGGACTTCGTCGCCGCGAGCGAGGAGGCCGACGCCGCCGGGGCAGGGATCAAGGCGTACCTCCTGATGAAGCCGCCGTTCCTCACCGAACGCGAGGCGCTCGAGGACATGGTCTCCTCCGTGCGGCGGTGCGCCGAGTACGCCCACACGGTCTCGATGAACCCGTGTAACGTCCAGCGGTACACGATGGTCGACGAACTGTTCTTCCAGGGCGGGTATCGCCCGCCGTGGCTCTGGTCCGTCGCCGAGGTGCTCGAACGAACCGCCGATGCGGACGCCATCGTGGTCTCGGACCCCGTCGGCCACGGCTCCGACCGCGGCCCGCACAACTGCGGCGAGTGCGACGACCGCGTCCAGCGCGCGATCAAGGACTTCGACCTCCGTCAGGACCCGTCGGTGTTCGATCAGGTCTCGTGCGACTGTGAGGCGACGTGGCGCGCGGTCCTCGACGAGGAGACGGCCTACGCGATGCCGCTGGCGCGATAACAAGGGGTGGAGGGGGTGGGTAGGTCCGCCCTAAACCCCCGATTTAGCGCGTTTCAGGCTCCGTGAGACGGACCGTGCGACCTGTCAGCAGCTGTCAGCTTGGCCCGGTCGCGGGGCTTAATCGGCCGTTGGTGCGTGTAAGCCGAGCCTTCCGGGTCCAGAAAGCGGCGCGTACCAAAGTAGCCGTACTTCGTGTACTCTCGTGATAGCCCCTCGCTATCCCACACTCATGTCGGAACACGCCTACAAATCGGTTCACTACAAGGACGGTTGGCTCGAGATCCGCGAAGACGGCAACGCTGACGGCTGGATCGCGACCGACACGCCCACGTGGATCGAACTCTAGTACCAGCAAGTCGTCGCACAGCCGACCGCACGAGCGCGTGCGGCCGTCTGTGTAGCCGTTGCAACGGCTGCTGGGAGCCCCCTACACGAAACCCTGCAGTACCCCCTGTCCGTCCGTGCGGCCGAGGTCCGGGAGGGTCGCTCGCTCGGGATGCGGCATCAACACCGCAACCGTGTCACGCGCTCCTGTCACTCCTGCCACGTTCCCGACCGAGCCGTTCGGATTCGCTTCATCCGTCACGTTCCCCTCGCTGTCACAGTAGCGGAAGAGCACGTGCCCCGCTTCGTCCAGTCGTTCGTAGCGTTCCTCGCTCATCTCGAACCGTCCTTCACCGTGTGCGATGGGGAGTTCGATGACGTCACCCTCCTCGTACGCGCGCGTCCACGGCGTGTCCGTCCGCTCGACGCGGACGAACACGTGTTCGCACTGAAAGCGCGCGCTCCGGTTCGTCGTGAACGCGCCCTCGGTGAGCCCCGACTCACAGCCGATCTGTGCCCCGTTACAGATGCCCAGGACGGGGACCCCCCTCTCGGCGTGCTCGCGTATTTCGTTCATGATGGGTGAGCGGGCGGCCATCGCTCCTGCCCGCAGGTAGTCACCGTACGAGAACCCGCCGGGGATGACGATCCCGGTGGTGTCGCCGGGGAGGCCGTCCTCGTGCCAGACACGCCGAGCGTCGATACCCAGGTGGGCGAGCGCCTGCACCGCGTCGCGGTCGCAGTTCGACCCGCCGAACTGGACGACAGCGACGGTCACCGCGACCACCTCTGTGTGGTGAGACCGAGCGTCGGTGTCGGAGACGGGACGGTCACCGCGACCACCTCTGTGTGGTGGGACCGAGCGTCGGTGTCGGAGACGGGACGGTCATTCCCGTTCCGTGACCTCCACGTCGTAGTCGTGGATGGTCGGGTTCGCGAGGAGGCGTTCTGCCATCTCGTCGGCACGGTCTTCGGCGTCCCGGGCCGAAGGAGCGTCGAGGTCGATCTCGAACCGGTCGGCGGAGCGGAGCGCGTCGAGCTCGAACCCCAGGCGCTCGAGCGCACGCTTCGTCGTCTCCGCCTCCGGGTCGAGCACGCCGTGTTTGAGGCGCACCGTGACCGTCGCGGTGTAGGCTGTCATCGTGCGGGGGTGCGTGGTCATGAGCAAAAGCCGTTTTGGACTGTGAGTGATATACACGGATACGTATATCGGCCCTCGTTCGCGACGGCCATCAGCCGGTTCTCGACCGATGAGAACCGCATTACTGTTGATACTCAATACTTCGCCTCTCCACACGAGACATCAGAGGATACCGAAACCACCTCCACGTCTGCCAGCGCTGGGGAGTGGTCCACGCCACGGCGTCGACCGTCGGCCCGGACCGCTGTATGGTCTGTCACGAGCAGAACTTCTCGGAGTACGTTCCCGCCAACACCGTCACCTGGGACCCGTACTCCGACTCCGAGCGTGTCGTCGGCGAGCGTCGCGTTCGGATCGACCTCGAGGCTCCGGCGACGGTTCGTGACGCGCTCGCCGTCCTCGTCGAACGCCACCCGCCCTCGAAGGGCTCGTCTTCGACGACGACCGGTCGCTCGTCCGGGGCGTCCACGTCGTCCAGAACCCGAGTACCTGATGGCCGCGAGCGGACTGGATGCGCCCGTCCACACCGGTGACGAGCTGTTCACCGCCTACGGTGCCGTCGTCGAGCTGCCGACCTGTCTAGCCTCTCGACCGGGACGACCCGACGCGTCCCGGAGAGAGCGTTACTCGCGTCCGAAAGAATCGTTCTGCAGAAAACGGAAGGGGTTTAGGCGAGCGCTGATTCCTCGGGTGTATGTTCGGTCTCGAACAGCCGGAGGTGACGGTATGACACGCGAGTACACCCAGGTCACGGTCATCGGAGGCGACAAGACGGGAATCGTCGCGAAGTTCACCACCCTGCTGTTCGAGCGCGGAATCAACATCGAGGACATCGACCAGGCGGTCCGCGACGGCATCTTCCGGATGACGCTGCACGCCGACACCGCGGAGATGGTCTGTACGAAAGAGACCCTCCGCGAAGCGCTCACCGACCTCGGCGAGGAGATGGACGTCGACGTGCAGGTGCGTTTCCCCGCCGACCGCGAGACGAAGCGCATCGCCGTCCTCGCGACCCGGGAGTCACACTGCCTCGAAGCGCTGTTCGGTGCGTGGGCGAACGACGAACTCGACGCCGACATCTCGGTCGTCATCGCGAACCACGACGACCTCCAGCCCCTCGCCGAGCGGTACGACGTCCCCTTCCACGACGTCGGCGACGGAAAGGGCTCGCCCGACGAGGACGAACTCATCGACCTCCTCGAGGAGTACGACGTCGACCTCGTCGTCCTCGCCCGCTACATGCGCATCCTCTCGCCGAACGTGGTCTTCCGGTACGAGGACCGCATCATCAACATCCACCCTTCTCTCTTGCCGTCGTTCCCCGGCGCGGCCGCCTACCGACAGGCGAAGGAGGAGGGCGTCCGCATCGCCGGTGTCACGGCGCACTACGTCACGACCGACCTCGACCAGGGGCCCATCATCACCCAGCGGGCGTTCGACGTCCCCGACGACGCCTCGCTCGACGAACTGAAAGAGCGGGGTCAACCGCTGGAAGCGGAGGCGCTGCTGGAGGCGGTGAAGCTCCACCTCGACGACGCCGTGACGGTCCACCGCGGCCGGACCAGCCTGCGCGACGGGGTCGACGAGGGCGAGTACGAACTCGGTCTCGGGGACATCGGCAACCCGGACCGTCCCGTCGACGGACTCGGCAAGGCGCTCGCAGCGGGTGCCGGAGCGAGCGACGAATCGGCCGCCGACGATGCGCGTGAGGAGGCGGACGCCGAGGCCGAGGCCGAGGCGACGACGCACAACTGACGAGTTCGCCTCGTTTTGTCGGTCAGTCGCTGTGACTCTCCCTTTCGGCTCGCTGAGTCGCTCGATACGTAGTGGATCCGCTTCGTCTTGGTGAGTGGAAGTGGAGAGATCTCGGTCGAGTCGCGGCGAGTCCGTCGACGAGAGCGTCGGTGCCAGCCAGACAGTCGCGCGGTACACGGGCGCGGTGAACCGCACCCTCGCACACCGAAGCGACGGAGTCGCTTCGAGCCTTCACTCGTTTCGTCGCCCGCGGTGAAGCGAGTGGGAAGCAGCGAGACCGCAGGACTCGCCAGCCCCGCAGACGAGCGAACGAATCGGCTGGGGAGGTCTTCGTGAGCGAGCAGCACGAGTGAACGAAGGCTCGCGGCTCACCGCTTTGGTGCCCGTGGCTACAGCGCCCTGGCAGCCGTCCTTCTCGCTGTTCGTGCTCTCTTCTCGTCGCTGTTCGTGCACTCGATACCCTACAGCCTACCGTCTCGGTCCAGTGTCGTCGTCAACCATCCTCGGTTTGAGTCGAGACGTCGCCTCCCCCGCGGTATCGCCACTGATCCCGTTCTCCGAACTGAGACTTCCAACGGACGTTTGATACGTCCGCCGCCCCACGACGTGCCTATGACACGCGAGATCGACGTCGACGTCGTCTACGAGGTGCCCGACGATGGCGTCGCCGACGTGGTCCGCCTCCTCCGGTCGACGGGGTGGGCCGCCGACCGCGACGCCGACGGCGTCCGTCGGATGCTCGACCACACCGACGTCGTCGTCTGCCTCGTCCGCGAGGTGGTGAGCGGTCGCACCCACGACACGGAGGTGGTCGGCTTCGCCCGCGTGCTCACCGACTACGAGTACCGGGCGTTCGTCGAGGACGTCGTCGTCGGCGTTCCCTACCGCGGGAGGGGGCTCGGGTCGAAACTCGTCGAGGAACTCTGTGCCCACCCCGACCTCGCCGACGTCGAGCGACTCGTCCTGGAGTGTCGACTCGACCTGGTCGACTTCTACGAGCGGTTCGGCTTCACGCGGGTCCCGAGCGAGGCGGTGTTGCTGAAGCGCGAGCGGGACTGAGAAGCAACGGTGCGGTAGGCTTGTTCGTCGATCGTGGGTGGGACTGAAAGAGGCTGCGCTCTTGAAGCCTCCTCCTCGAACACCCCACGTCTCCGGTTTCGTATGTCAACAAAGACACTAGATTCCCCACGAAGCGTGAAGTGTCGCCGACGCTTGCTCCCAACGTGAACGAATCCGAACTCGACCGCGCACTCAGGGAGACGTTCGAGGGTAGTGACGCCGAGCGCCGCGTGGTGGTCCGACAGGCGCTCGACCTGGCCGATTCGGGGAAGGCGGTGCAGGACCGCGGGACGGAGTTGACGGTGAAGGAAATCGTGAGTAATCTCGACGATGCGCCCGACGAGAGCGTGGCGAACCGCTGGAACTGGTGGATGGGCGCGCTTGAGGTGGCGTATGGGGGGTACGAGGGGTTTCAGGTGCGGCGGTACGCGGGAAATGGGGTTGGAGAGGAGTAGCCGGTGATGCCTCTCACTGAGTGTAGCGTGTCATAAAGAAAGGTGTTCAGCGGTCTACGACTGGAACTCGGCCTGACCGATGGTCGCGGTCTTGTCGGAGTTCGACGAAGACCAGATGACGCGGACCGATTCACCGTCCTCGAAGTGGTTCGCACCAGTCGAACCATCGCCTGCGTCACCGATGTTGAGTTCGTCACCAGCGACGACATCGTCTGACCACCCGCTGTTGACCGTCATCGCAGCAGGCGAACCGCCCGTACCGTTCCAGACTTCGGTGCCACCAACGTTGACGGCAAGGTCTTCTGCGCTCACCGAGTCACCGCCATCGTGCGTAATGGAGAGTTCCTCGGCGTTAGTACCGTTTTCGGAGAAGTCGAAGGTGAACTGCGCCTGTGGCGCGCTCTCGCTGACTTGGTCGCCGAGTCCGAGAACGAACGTCCCGATGACTGCGGCGAGGATGACTGTAATCGCGACCATCAGGATGACCCCGATGACCGGGCTAACTGCGCGTTCTGCCGTGAATAGGTTCTTGAAGTTCATGTTCAGATTTCGAATTTACCGATCGTTGCGGTCTTGTCGCTGTTCGAGCTTGACCAGATGATGCGGACGGTGTCGTCGTTCGAGAAGCCGCTGCCGCCTGTCGCACGAACGTTGACGAGCGTTCCTGCGTTGATGGCATCACCGCTGCTGTATATTCCATCTACGGTCAGGCTAAGACTCGTGCCCGTCGTGGCTGAGTACGTGCCACTCCCATTCGAGAGTTGGATCGTCGTCGACGAAGAGACGTTCAGGTCCTCCGCATTGAGGGCGTCACCCCCGTCGTGGGTGATGTTGACGTCGTCGTCGCCATCGTATTCGAAGGTGAACTGCGCTTGCGGCGCGCTCTCGGACACCTGGTCGCCCAGGCCGAGAACGAACGTCCCGATGACGGCCGCGAGGATCACCGTGATCGCCACCATGAGGATGACGCCGATGACCGGACTCACAGCACGGTCCTCCGTCAGTAGTTGTTTGAGTTTCATTGCGTTCTCGGCACGCTCTGACCGAACAGGAGAGTCCCATCGACGCACACGGGGTGTGCCCAGCGGGACATCCCACTGCTCTCCCTCGGTCGACCGTGCTTGAGCGCTGATTCCGAATTGAGCTATTAATATCTGCCCCGCCGATTTTCACCGATGATATTGGGTAGATATAGGGTACTTAAACAGTACTTAAAAGAGGGTCGGGGTAGGCCATCAGTCAGCGTGCCAACAGCGGGGCGAGATATCACGATCGAGATTCCACGACGGAGAAATCGACGGACCGAAGCCGCCGGAGTCGGTACACCCCGACAGATGAAGCTCCAGTTCCTCGGCGGCGTCCGCGAGGTCGGGCGGAGCGCGCTCCTCGTCAACGACTCGCTCCTCATCGACTACGGGATGTTGACGGGGAACCCGCCGCAGTTTCCCGTCTCGAACCCGGACCCCGACGCCGTCGTCGTCAGCCACGGGCACCTCGACCACGTCGGCGTGGTCCCGTCGCTGCTCTCCGGGCGGGACCGTCCGCCCATCCACTGGACGCCGCCGACGCAGGAACTGGCGCTCACGCTCGCGCGGGACACACTGAAGTTACACGGCGGGAGCTACGACTGCCCGTTCACCGAGAACGACGTCAAGCGGGTGACGGAGGTGTCTCACACCCACGACTACGGGGAGACGTTCACGGCCGCCGGCCACGAGGTGACGCTCTTCGACGCGGGTCACATCCCCGGGAGCGCGCACGTCCTGGTGGACGACAGTGCGGTGCAACGCACCTCGGGCGCTCGGACGCGGTCCGACGACGGCGGCACGCGACTGCTCTACACCGCGGACTTCCACACCGAGAACCAGCGAATCGTCGCCGCTTCCACCACTCGGCCCGACGCCGACGTGGTGGTCTGTGAGAGCACCTACTCGGACGTCGACCACGACCCCAGAGGCGAGGTCGAGAAGCGGTTCGTCGAGAGCGTCAGGGGGACGCTGTGGGAGGGCGGCACGGTCGTCGTCCCGGCCTTTGCCATCGGTCGAACCCAGGAGATGCTCCTCGTCTGCGAGGCGTACGACATCCCCTGTTACGTCGACGGGATGGGCACGGAGGTGACGCGGATGCTCCGCCGGCACCCCGGGTTCGTCCGCGACGCCGACGCGCTCGACCGCGCGGCCGCCCACGCGCGATTCGTCACGAGCCACGGTCAACGGACCAGGATCGCCCAGCAGAACGCCGCCATCGTCACGACGAGCGGGATGCTCTCGGGCGGGCCGGCCATGACCTACATCCCCGAGATCCGCGCGAACCCGACGAACAAGATCGCGCTGACGGGCTACCAGGTGGCGGGAACGCCCGGTCGCCGGCTGCTCGACACCGGACGAGCGGAGATCGACGGACGCGTCATGCCCGTCAGCGCGCGTGTCGAGTCGTACGACTTCTCGGCGCACGCCGACCGCGGGGGACTGCGGTCGTTCCTCGACGCCTACGCGGACGAACGGGTGTTCGTGGTCCACGGCGACCGGTGTGAGGCGTTCGCCGACGAGCTCCGCGTCGACGGTTTCGACGCGCGTGCGCCGGAATTGGGAGCCGTCGTCGAGGTGTAGCCGCCGATCATTCCCGTTCCGACGCGCGGAGTTCGAAGGAGAGCCACCCCTCGGTGTGGGAGACTCCGCCGCGCTCGCGGAGACACGGTTCGACGCGAACGTCGTAGCCGTACACCGTCGCGACGTCCTCACGCAGCTCCGCCGCGATCTGCTCGAACGTCGCCGCGAGCGCGGTGTTTCGGTCTCTCGTGTCGGTCATGGGTCCCGTAGGCGGGGCGTGCGCAAAGGTCGTCCGGTGACCCATAGACGGCGGAGCCCGCATGCGTCGGTTCCTTCCGTTCGCCCAACAGCTATCCCTGCGGCACCCGTGGCTCACCCATGGTCACGAACGAGAGCGACACGTTCGACATCGGCGGCGACCTCACCGTCCACCGACTCGGATTCGGTGCCATGCGCATCACCGGCGAGGACATCATCGGCGAACCCGACGACGTCGAGGGTGCGAAAGAGGTCCTCCAGCGGGCGATCGACCTCGGCGTCGACTTCATCGACACCGCCGACTCGTACGGCCCCGGCGTGAGCGAGCGGCTCATCCGCGAGGCGCTCCACCCGTACGACGATGTCGTCGTCGCGACGAAGGGTGGCCTCCTGCGCAACCGCGACACCGACTGGCTCCCTCGTGGCGACCCCGACTATCTCCGGAACGCCCACCTCTGTAGCTGCGACCGCCTCGGCGTCGACGCCATCGACCTCTACCAGTTTCATCGACCGGACCCCGACGTCCCCTTCGCCGAGTCGGTGGAGGCGCTCGCGGAACTGAAAGACGACGGCGTCATCCGGCACGTGGGACTGTCGAACGTCTCGGTCGAGCAGTTGGAGACGGCCCGCGAGATCGTCGACGTCGCCACCGTCCAGAACCGCTACAGCGTCGTCGACCGCGAGAGCGAGGACGTCCTCGACGCCTGCGAGTCGTACGGCATCGGGTTCATCCCGTGGTTCCCCGTCGGCGCGGGCGACCTCGGGGACAAGGGCGACCTCTTAGAGGAGATCGCCGCAGCCCACGACGCCTCGGTGTACCAGGTCGCGCTCGCGTGGCTGCTCGCGCACTCATCCGTCACGCTTCCCATCCCGGGGACGTCGAGCCTCGACCACCTCGAAGAGAACGTCGCGGCGTCGGCGCTCGAACTCACCGACGACGAGGTCGCACAGCTGTCGGCCTGACGACGACGAGACGTGGACCGTCGGGGCACGTCACCGACCACGAGACCTTTGGTACTCCATGGCATACGTTCCGCATGGATCGCACGCCTCCCGACCTGACCGACGAAGAGCGAACGGCGCTGCACGAACTCCAGCTCGGTGTCGAGGGCGTCCACCGCGCGTACGGGCACCTCCTCGCGTTCCACCACGCCATCGGGCGGTCGATGGACCACTTCGCGGCGGCCGAACCCCTCCTCAGAGCCAGCGGCCACACCGCCCACGCGGACGCCATCCGCGACGACCACCTCCCCGCGGGCGTCGTCGACGACCGCTGGTCGTACGAGGTCGTCGAGGCGTTCGAGTCGGGCTTCCTGACCGACGTCGCCGGATTCGAAGAGAGCGTTCGGTCGGATCTCGCCGGTGGACAGACCCACGTCGCAGAACGGGTCCAGCAGCAGGCGTGGCGCGAGCGGGCCCAGGACTGATTCGGGCCCCGCGACTCAGTCGTCGACGGCCTCGAACGACCCATCGAGTGCCGGCACCGCGACGTCGCGACCGAACCACTCGTGGAGTCCCTCGACGAGCGCGCGCCGCTGGACGACGGCGAAGCCGGCGAACACCACGACGAACCCGACTGCCGTCTCGGGCGCGACGGTTTCGTCGAGGACGGCCCAGCCCGTGAGGGCCGCCACGACCGGCATCGCGTACGCCGTGAGGTTCGCCCGTACCGGCCCCACGGCGTCGATGAGCGCGTAGTACGCGGGGTAAGCTGCGGCCGTCCCGAGGAGACCGACGTAGAGCACCGCACCCAGCACGTCGGGCGTCCACGCGACAGGGGCCGACTCGCCCAGCACGACGCTCGCGCCGTGGACCGCGGGCGCGGCGAGCGCCATCGACCACCCCGTCAGCGCCAGCGTCGGCATCGTCGGGCTGATGCGGCGGAGCAGGACACTCCCGAGCGCGACACAGACGGCCGCGCATGCGACGAGTCCCTGACCGGTACTCCCGACGAGGTTCGCCGGGTCGGGCTGGACGATGACGACGACGCCGGCGAGTCCTAAGAGGAGGCCGGCGGCGTCCACGAGCGACACCCGTTCGTCGTGCAGCAAGAACACGGCGAACGCCGGTGCGACGACGGGCATCAGTCCGTACACGACGGCTCCCGCGTTGCCTGACGTGGTCGTCTGACCGACGAACAGGAAAACGTTGTTGGCGAACACGACGAGAAAGCCGCTGGCGACCACGCCGAGAACGTCCGCGCGGGACCGGGGTCGCCACGAGTCGTACCGGTGCCACGCGTACACGAGGAGGACGAGGGCGGCGACGTCGACGCGGAAGGCGGCGAACAGCACGGGCGGGAGCGACACGAGGCCGGCCTCGATGCCGACGAACGAGGTACCGAAGCAGAACGCGGTCGCGGCGAAGAGGAACGCGGCCCGACGGTTCATTTACCCACCCCCCACACGACGACCGTTCGGCGTGTCGGCGGGTGGGTAGTGGACGGTCGAACGTCGGTACGAGACGGGAGGGATGATCTCTGATTCACTGTCGCTTCTCAACTGAAAGAGGGCTTTTGCCGTGAAATAGTCGTCGATTCGCCAGAAATAAATGAGAACCTTCGACAGCACTCGGGTTCGCACACCACACGACGATACCGTCCGCTCCTGTCGGGATGAGTAAGTCGGGATGCGTACGTCGCCGCCGCGGGAACCACTCACTCCTCGGCAGCTTCGACCCTGGCGGCATACTTTTCGAGTTCGCTGGCGAGCTCGCGCGCCTGCGCCGCCGAGAGCGTCACACGGTCGGCGTGCGCCGGAAGCGTCTCCAGCTGCGTGTTGTCCAGTTCGAGTTCGAGCGTCACGTGGTCGGGGTCTCTCCTGGGGGCCGTGACGTTGAGGACGGCGAACGCCTCCTCGTCGAAGTCGTGACCCTGCGCCGAGCCGTCCAGCATGTCGAACGTCGTGTAGGCGTTGATCTTCAGGAGCCGGTCTGGCATGCGAGAGCGTGGGTGACGCGCCGCCAAAGACGTGTCGCGTCCAGGTCGCGCGAGACGAGAACGCGTCCCGCCGCGTCGGTTCGCGTCAGCCCTCGCTCGTCGCGTCGGTGCCGCCCCGCCCCCGCTCCGTCGTTCACTGTTCCGCTGGTCTCTCTCCCGCCTCGTCCGTCCCGCCGACGTACGTCAGGGGGACGACACCGGTGAGAAGGACCGACGCGTACGCGAGCAGGAGGAGGCCGCCGAACGTCGAGCCGACTGACGGCGCCATGTTGGTAAAGACGGTCTCGAACGTGGTGACGACGACGGCGTCGAGGACCATGCCGGGGAGGACGAGCAGCGCCGCGGCCGTGAGCCGACGGTCGGGCGGAACGTCGAGGAGCGAGTAGACGGCGAACGCCAGCATGGCCATCACCGGGACCGTGGCGACGAACACGAGTGCGACCCGGCCGCCATCGTTCGGCGAGAGAAGCATCTGCCCGACGAACAGGAACGCGAGTGTCGCGAGAACCCAGAGACCGATGCCCGTGCCGACGAGCGCCGCAGCCTGCGTGCGCGAGTCGACGACTGCCTCGCGGGAGAGCGGTGACGACATGTCGGATATAACGTCGCCGGAGAACGTCAACGTGCCGACGGGAGCGGCCTGTTCTGTCCGTCCAGTGTGAAAACGCAGGTGGACGCCGACCGCTCAGTCGTCGGCCGGGAGCGGTGCCCCGTCGCGGTCCGTCGGAGCGGGCGAGGCACCCATATCGTCGTCCTCCGCGTACGGGTACCACGTCATCTTCGTGTTGTGCATCATCGGGTCGTCGTAGTCGGTCTCTTCGGGTTCGACAAGCGAGTCGAGGAACTCCTCGTCGTCCTCGTGGCGTTCGACGAACTCACGGAACGTCTCGTCGCCTTCCCTGTGGGCCTCGAAGTTCGCGAGCAGGTTCCGGATGGCGCCGGGGACCTCGTCGACGGGGACCCGCTGGGTGACCCACTGGGTGAAGCGCGGGTTCTCGCCGAGCCCGCCGCCGAGGCCGATATCGAGCGCCTCCACCGGTTCGCCGTCCTTCCGGGTCTTCATGCCCCGCAGGGAGATGTCGGCGATCTGTGGCTGGGCGCAGGAGGCGGTACAGCCCGAGAGGTGGATGTGGAAGTCCTCGACGCTCTCGGGGAGTTCGACGTTGTCTTTCAGCCAGCGCGCGTAGCGCACTTGGCGGTTCTTCGTCTCGACGATGGAGAGCGAGCAGAACTCCGTCCCCGTGCAGGCGACGGAGCCGCGCATGAACGGGTGGGGATCCGGCGAGTAGTTCTCCAGAAGCGGCTCTTCGAGGAGCGCGTCGAGTTCGGACTCGGGGACGTCGGTGATGATGACGTTCTGTCGCTGGGTGACGCGGACTTCGCCGGAGCCGTACTCGTCGGCGACGCGAGCGAGTTCGCGAGTGTCCTCGGTGGCCATCCGCCCGACGAGGACGTTCAGCCCGACGTAGTACTTCCCATCACGCTGTTCGTGGACACCGACGTGGTCGGAGTGGCCGCCCGTGGCGCGACCCGAGTTGTACGAGTAGCTCTCGCGGAGGTCCTCGCCTGCCGTCCTCAACTCGGAATCGACGTACTCGGACTGGAGGGTCTCGCGAATCTCTTCGACCCCCATCTCGTCGACGAGGAACTTCATCCGGGCGCTGTAGCGGTCCTCGCGGTCGCCGTAGTCGCGGAACAGCGCCGAGATGGCGCCGCCGACCTCGACGGCCTCCTCGGGCGTGACGAACACGTCGAGTTCCCGCGCGAGCCGCGGCTCGTTCCGGGCGAGGCCGCCGCCGACGTTGACATTGAAGCCCCTCACTTCCTCGCCGTCGATCTCCTTCGTCGCGGGCTCGAAGGCGAGGTCGTTGATGTCGCCCTGGCCGCAGCCCTCGCGGCAGCCGGTGACGGCGACCTTCCACTTTCGGGGGAGGTTCGAGTGCTCGTCGTGGCCCTTGTACGTCTCGTGGAGGCCTTCGGCGACGGGCAACGCGTCGACGTGTTCGTGCTTGTCCTTCCCGGCGACGGGACAACCGACGATGTTCCGCCAGGAGTCACCACACGCCTGCTGCGTGGACAGTCCGACGGACTCGAGTTTCTCGAAGATCTCGGGGATGTCTTCGAGTTTGATCCAGTGAAGTTGGATGGACTGACGGGTGGTCCAGTCGACCCAGCCGTTTCCGAAGATGGGGTTCTCCTCGGGGCCCTCGGCGTACTTCTCCGCGACCTCTGCGACGACCTCTGTCTGCCCCGGCTTCAACACGCCGTTGGGCGTCCCGATGCGCATCATGAAGTACGACTCCTGGCCGTTGCGCTGGTGGTACAGCCCCCACCACTTGAAGCGCTCGAACCACGCGTCGTGTTCGTCCTCGGGGATCGCGTCCCAGCCCTCCTCCGCAAAGCGGAAGAGGTGTTCTCGTATCTCGTTACCGTAGACCTCCGACTTCCAGTTCTCGACGTCCGTCGGCATTCGTGTCCACGCGTACTGCCTCCACACGTAAGCCCACCCGTATGCCGTCAACCCTTCCCGGTGCTTCGGGGAATCGGAGACTATTGCTGGCTCACGTGATCGACAGGCGCGCGGGGCGCGTGAGTCGGCCGGAGAACGCTCTCGCGGTCGATCTCCTGGTACGCGCCGTCGACGATTCGACCCACCGGAAGCCACGGCGTGATGCCGGTCTCACCGCACGCGATACACTGACCGTAGACGCGCGCCTCGACCGTCCGACCGTCGACGCCCACCTGCTGGAAGTTCTCGACGACGAGATCGGGTAGCGTGCAGGCGCAAAATTCCGGCTCGTGGAAGCGCCAGAGTTCGCTCACGCTCACGCGGCGTTCGTCGTTGACAGATACCCACGCCCCGTCGTCGAGGATGCGAAGGGCGACGCTCATACCCGCAGTTTGAGCGGGAGCCACGAGTACGCCGCGGCCGACGCAATCCCTGACGAATCCCGTGACGACTCGTTTCCAGTAAACCGCCAGACTCCGGTGTTTTTCGTCAGAAACGCGCGTCGAGGATAGAGGCAGTAGTCTCCGGTAGCCGGGAGTGCTGGCATCGATTACTGCCTGAGAGTCCCTTATTCCCTTCGCATCCGTGGGTGTAATCGATGACCGACTATCTGCGGAGTCGTTACCGACAACACGCACCAGCGGACGTCGCACCGGAACTGTACGACGACGAGGAGGACCGTCGATGACCGAGAAGCCCGCCGTCGCGACCGAGCGGGCCGACGAGGAGACGGACGTAGATACGACCGGCGACGTCGACACGGCCCATCTCGACGACGTGGAGGCCGGGGCGGGGTGCACCGAGATCTGGGAGCACCTCTCCGAGCGTCGCGAACAGGCCGGCTCGGACTGATCGATGCCGTGCCGTCTGGTCGCCAGTGCGGCGAGGTGTTTTTGTCGTCGACGACCAAGCGGCGGACAGGATGAGTGATGGAGACGACGCTCGCCGGTGGACGCATCCGGCCGACCGTGAGGAACCGGTCGGTGAACCGGTGGTCCGGGCCGACCCATCGGTCACGGGTGAGCGAGCGCGTGAAGCTGTCGGTTTCGACCCCGACGACCCCGAGAGCGTCCAGCTCGCGGCCGAAACCGTCCGGGCGTTCTCGGAGAACACCGTCGGTGCCGAGGACAACGTGTACTTGCTCCGCGGTGCGGCAGCCTGCGCCGCGCTCGTTCGCGGCGTCGGCTCGTACAAGCGCGCCGCCGAACGGGCCGGCGGCGACGTCTCGGTCTCGTTCATCCGGAAGTGGGCCCGCGTCCACGACCTCCCGCAGGCGGTCCGGCGGCACGTCGCCCGTGGCGACATCGCCCCGACGGCCGCAAAGCACATCGCTCGCGTCTCCGGTGACGCCCGTTTCGCCCTCGCGTGGGCCGTCCTCGACAGCGACCTCACAGTCAGAGAAGTGCGTCGCGCCGCGAGCGCCATCAACAACGGGACGCCGGTCGAAGAGGCACTCGCCGAACACGGTGTCGTCCTCGGCGAACTCGTCACGCGTCTCCCCCCTGACCTCTACCTCGAACTCCGGCGTCGCGCCTCACTGGAGAACGTCTCCCCCGACGACGTCCTCGCCGACGCGCTGACGGCGTATTTCGATTGAACGCGCGCGAGAGTGGCGGACAGGCGACCTCGACGGCGGACACGAAGCGGTGGGTCGCACTCCCGCGAGACGCCCCGTGCCGGTGGTTACGTGATGGGTCGGGGTGGCCCCGCCTTCGTATTTGAACGTCCGGCCTCTCGTTCGTTCTCGCTCCGACTGGACAGTAAACGTTTATCAGTGCACCACGGTTAAGAAATCGTGAGGGCCGGTAGCTCAGTTCGGCAGAGCGTCTGGCTTTTAACCAGACGGTCGGGGGTTCAAGTCCCTCCCGGCCCGTTTTCCTGCGAACGACGTGAGCAGTGAAAACACCGCGGAGAACTTGAATCAGAGAGCGAAGTGAGCGGAGCGAACGGAGCGACTGTGGTCAAGTCCCTCCCGGCCTGTATCGAGATCCGCGAGCGACAGCGAGGCTACTCCGTCCGTTCGCCCTGATAGCTCCCGTCGTACGTCCCCTCGTGGGTCGCCTCGGCCAGTACGAGCTGGGCGATACGCGCGCCGCGTTCGAGTTCGATAGGGTGGTGGACTTGCAGCAGCCCCTCACCCTTTCCCTCGTACCCGGCGTCCCACACCGCGGTGTTGAGCATGCAGGAGTTACGCATGAGCGACGACCGGGGATAGATGAATCCGACGTGCTCTTCGGGGATGCGGACCGTCTCCGCGTACTGGAGGACGTACCCACCGGGCGCGAGCGACACCCACTCACGGCCGTCCCGAGACTCGAACTCGACCGGTCGACGGTCGCCGATACGTTTCCCGTCGGTCCCGATCCGTCCGGGCTCTGTCTGTTCGAGCACCGACGCGAGCGTGAGGTCGACGCCGTTCGGCTGGACCTGCGTCTCGTCGACGGGCGCGATGTTGTCGGCGACGTACGGGCCGCTTTCGAACATGGCGGGGAGTGCAGCGAGTCGACGCAAGACGGTTTCGAAGGCGGCCGAATCCGCGTGAGACTCCTCGTTCACCAGAGGACCGTGACTGGCTCACCCTGACGCGCACGAACGTTTACTCGGCGTCGAAATACTTTGAACACTGTCGCGAAAATTGCCTGACAGCGACCTATTCTGCATGGTTGACCAACAGGAACAAGGAGGATTTATATCCGTCCGTCGTCGACGGGCAAACGTTATGGGACTGACGTTGACCGAGAAGATTCTCGACGACCACCTCGTCGAGGGCGAACTCGAACCTGGCGAGGAGATCGGGATCGAGATCGACCAGGTGCTCACACAGGACACGACCGGCACGATGGTCTGGCTGCAGTTCGAGGCGCTCGACCTCGACGAAGTCCAGACGGAGCTGGCGGCACAGTACTGTGACCACCAGACCTATCAGTTCGACTTTAAGAACACGGACGACCACCGCTTCCTCCGCTCCGCCGCGGGGACGTACGGCGCGTACTTCTCCCGGCCGGGCAACGGTATCTGTCACAACGTCCACAAGGAGAACTTCGCCGCACCCGGCAAGACGCTCCTCGGCTCGGACTCGCACACGCCGACGCCCGGTGGGCTGGGACAGCTCGCCATCGGCGCTGGCGGGCTCGACATCTCCGTCGCGATGGGCGGCGGTGCCTACTACGTCGAGATGCCGGAGGTCGTGAACGTTCGCCTCGAGGGTGAGCTTCCCGAGTGGTCCACCGCGAAGGACGTCATCCTCGAGATGCTCCGCCGCGAGACGGTCAAGGGCGGCGTCGGCAAGGTGTTCGAGTACACCGGTCCCGGCGCGGAGTCCCTGACGGTCCCCGAGCGGACGACCATCACGAACATGGGGACGGAGCTCGGCGCGACCTCCTCCATCTTCGAGACGGACGAGAAGACGCGCGACTACCTCGCCCGCCAGGGCCGCGAGGAGGACTACGTCGAGCTGAAGGCCGACGAGGACGCCGAGTACGCCGACGAGATCGTCATCGACCTCTCGGAGCTCGAACCCCTCATCGCCCAGCCGTCGATGCCCGACAACGTCGTGCCCGTCCGCGAGGTCGCCGGTACCGACGTCGACCAGGTCATCGTCGGCTCCTGTACCAACGGCGGCTACGAGGACGTCCTCCCGGCCGCGAAGATGGTGAAGGGCCGCGAGATCCAGAAAGACATCGAGATGATCATCGCCCCCGGCTCGAAGCAGGCCGCCGAACTGTTGGCCCGCGAGGGCTGGACCGCCGAGATGATGGCCGCCGGCGTGAACGTCTCCGAGGCGACGTGCGGACCGTGCATCGGCATCGGCCACGTCCCCGCCTCCGACTCGGTCTCGCTGCGGACGTTCAACCGCAACTTCGAGGGCCGGTCGGGCATCGAGGACGACTCCGTCTTCCTCTGTTCGCCCGAGGTCGCCGCCGCCGCGGCACTCAAGGGCGAGATCATCGACCCGCGCGACCTCGCCGACGAACTCGGCGACCTCGAAGCGCCCGGCATCGAACTCCCCGACCAGTACGACGGCTCGAAGGCGGACCTCATCACGCCCGACGAGGCTGTCGACGACGAGCTCATCAAGGGCCCGAACATCGGCTCCGCCCCCATCGGCGAACCGCTCGAGGCCGACATCGCCGGTGAGGTGCTCCTGAAGATGGAGGACAACATCACGACGGACCACATCATCCCGGCGACGTCGGACATCCTCATGTACCGCTCGAACATCGAGAAGCTCTCCGAGTTCACGCTCTCGCGCGTCGACGAGACGTTCGCCCAACGCGCGATGGAGGCCGACGGCGGCGTCCTCGTCGCCGGCGAGAACTACGGCCAGGGCTCCTCCCGCGAGCACGCCGCGATGTGTCCGCTCTACCTGGGCGTCGAGGCCGTCCTCGCGGAGTCGTTCGCGCGCATCCACAAGGCGAACCTGTTCAACTTCGGCATCCTGCCGCTGACGATCGACTCCGACACCTACGAGAAGATCGACCAGGGCGACGACGTCGAGATCGTCACGGACGTCGCCGAGGCGGTCCAGGCCGGCGAGGAGGAGTTCACCGTCCGCGTCAACGACGACTGGGAGGCGACGGCCACCCTCAAGGCGTCTGAGCGCGAGCGCCGCATCCTCGCTGCCGGTGGGAAGCTCCGCCTCACGAAACAGCAGTACGAGGAAGACAGCGGCGGCGCGGCACCCGCCGACGACTGATCCTCGCGCCTCCGATCACGTTCTCCGTTTTTTCGAGGGTCTGCCGCCGATCAGCTCCGCTGCTCCGCCGAGCGGTGCGGCGGAGCACCGGTACACGGTGACAGCAGGCCCTCCATCCGAGCGATAGCCACCTGAACAGGCCGTCGACCTTTTGCGGCGTCCGCTCGTAGTCGACACCGTGTCCCCCTCTCCCGATTCTGACGACGAGGCCTTCCCCATCGACGAGGAGGTGGTGATCCGGCAGGCCGAACAGGCCGACCTCCTCGACGTGTTCCGGCTCGAGCGGTCGACGTTTCCCCAGCCGTGGCCGTTCTCGGCGTTCGAATCGTTCCTCGGCGAGCGCGGCTTCCTCGTCGCACAGACCGGTACCTCTCCCGACATTATCGGTTACGTCGTCAGCGACACGACTCCGAACTACGGCCGGGATATCGGCCACGTGAAGGACCTCGCAGTCCACCCTGGCGCGCGCGGTCGGGGCCTCGGCCGGACGCTGCTCCGCCGGGCGCTCGGGACGCTCGCCTCGGAGGATTCGGCGCTCGTGAAACTGGAGGTTCGGACGACGAACGACGCCGCCATCGCGCTGTACCGGAGCGAAGGCTTCGAACCGCTCCGTCGCATCCCCCGGTACTACGCCGACGGCGAGGACGCCTTCGTGATGGTGCTCGACCTCGCGGAGTGGGGCGACTCGAACGCCGGCGGGGACGACTCGGGAGGGCGAACGCGCGGGTCGCGCGGGTCGTGACGTTGGCGTCGTCGAAGTCGAGGTCGACGTCGACGTTTTTTATCCGTCGTCGCCAACGACCGCCCATGGGCTACGCCTGTCCGGTCTGTGACGACCCACAGCAGGACGCCGAGCACCTCGCCAACCACCTCGCGTTCCAGGCGCTGACACACGGCGACGACCACGAGGCCTGGCTCGACGAACACACGCCGGGCTGGGCCGAAGGCGGACCGGCGGACCTCGCCCCGCGACTGGCGGGACTCGCGGAGGAGGCCGAGTACGAGGTGGTGTTCGAGGACACTACCGAGGAGTCGAACGACGAGGAGCTGTACGACCCGGACTTGCAAGGGATCGACGGACTACCGGGACACGACCACGACGAAGCGGGCGCACACGGGCACGACCATGGACATGGTCACGGTCACGGCCACCACCAGATGGGGGGTGACGGCATCGACGTCTCGGAACTCGATCCCGAGGCGCGCGCGATCGTCGACGAGGCACAGGAACTGACGCGGGAGATGCTCGCCGACAGCGACGGCGACAGCGACAGCGACAGCGACGGAGACGAGGAGTAGTCGAACGAACCCTCTGCGTCGTTACACGACCTCACGATCGGCGTCCGTCACCGGCCCCGAGCGCCGCGGTCCCACCGGCAACCACGAGCAAAAGCGCCGTGCCGACGCCGACGAGGGCACACACTCGGACGAGGTCGTCACCGGGCGAGGTGAAGAGACCGAAGAGGCCGAGTAGCCCCCACAGGTCTTCGACGAGGGGAACGCTGATTCCGGCCAGGAACCACACCGCCGGGGCGGGCGCGAGTCGGAGCTGTTGGCCGAGGACGCTCGCGGCGCCGCTCGTGACGAGCGGGGTCGCCTCGTCGCCGAGACTAATCCCGCGGACGGCCACGTACGCCAGCCCCGTAACCACCCCGACGGCCTGGACGGTTCGGGAGACGAGCGGCTCGAACGCGAGCCACGAGAGGACCGTCCAGAGGAGGAGGACGCTGGCGAGCGGGAGACTCTCGCGGAGCGCTCGGCCGGGTGTAAGGGGCGACGGCGGCGAGACGGAGAGGAACGGGACGTGCTCGGTGAGGGCGCGGTGGAGGGCGGGTGAGGGCATCGAACGTCAAGACGTTCGGCCGACGAGCCGAAAGGCGCTGTGGTCGGCTCTCCGGTCCGACACAGGTAAACCGGGGCCGCCACCAGGAGTAGCTAATGCGTACCGAGGGAACCCTGGCACCCGACACCCACGAGGAGGCGCGCGAGGCGTTCGAGGCAGTCGGTCCCGTCGCCCAGCGGGTCGTCCGCGAGACGGCGCGGGCGATGGCGTTCGACCCCGAGGAGTACCGCGAGCGTGTCACCGGCGACGTCGTCTCGACGGCCCGCGACGTGCTGTTCGCCTCCCGCCTGCTGATTCACAGCGGGACGCGCGCGGAGTTCGAGGAGTGGTGTGCGGACCGCGATGGTTACGAGGTGATTGAGGTGGGCAGCCCGCACGTCGACCGACTCGTCTGGCACCCCGCGCCATTCGTCGACAGCGTCGTCGCCGCGAGCTACCAGGACGAGCGGGACGCGGCGGTCGAGATCCTCCGCCGACAGGCGCTCGGTCGGATCTACCGCGTCGAACTCGACGGGATGGACGGGGCCGCGGCGACCGACGCCGAGGAGGTGCGGTCGGGGGACGAGACCGGGCCCGACGTCGAGGACGAGACCGAGGTCGATGAGGGTGGGGCCGCAGCCGACGAGGAGGGAGTCGACCGATGACGGACGACGGTCGCCGATACGAGGACCTCGCCGACCCCGAGTGGCCCGTCGTCGAATCCGAAGTCGAGTACGAGACGGGGTGGTACACGGGCGGCTACGACCTCGTCGAACAGCCCGACGGGTCGACGAAACGGTACTACTGGGCGGAGCTCGCGACGGCCGTGGTCGTCGTCAGCGTCACCGACGGGGAACTGGTGATGGTCGAGCAGTACCGGCCCACGATCCGGGAGGCTCAGCTCGAACTCCCTGCGGGCATCGTCGAGGCGGGCGAGTCCTTCACGCAGGCGGCGGAGCGCGAACTCCGCGAGGAGACCGGGTTCGAGGCGTCGTCGACGAGCCTCCTCCAGGAGGTGTGGTGCACGACGGGCATGCTCAGACACCGCCGCGGGTTCGTCTTCGCGGAGGGGCTTTCGCCCGTCGACCAGGAACTCGACGACAACGAGTTCCTCTCCGTGCGGGCGGTTCCACTCGACGACGCCGTGAGCGTGGCCCGTTCGCAGCCGACCAACGACGCCACCGTCGAGGGGATTCTCATCGCTCACGACGAGGGACTGATCTGAGTCGGACGTTCGAAGGGTAGCGAACGTGTGTATCCCGGGTGGATGTGATGAGACGCGTTCGTATCCCCGTCGATGGGGCGAGACGCGTTCGATTGCAGCCACGCACGACGCGGAGACCGCACGGTCGCTAGGGCGGTGAGGCCACGGCCTCCCCAGCCGATTGCGGTGCTCGCTGCGCTGCGCTCCTCATCCCTCGCGCGTTCGCTCGCCCCACTCGCTCACGCGCGCCACCGCAACTATCGCGGGCTGGCGCGC
>JBEPYA010000014.1:0-14641 GCA_041641615.1 Salinigranum sp.
ATCTCTGCAGACTCGAACATGCGACTCCGACAAGTCGAGAACGCATCCGTTCCAACACTGACCGGTCTATCGGCGCAGGGCTGGCGCCGTCGTTTCCCGGCACTATCGTCAGCTGTGCGACGGAGCCGTAGAGCCAGCGACTTTTCGCCGGGCGCGCTCGTGAAGGCGGCGCTCCTCGATGGCAGTGGCCCGATCTCCGAGTTCGACGTAGACGTCATCAATCCGCTCCGCGTCGAACCCGAGAACATCGACTTCGGCGGGCGAGCCGGCACCGTACTCATCACGGTACTCCACAATTCGGTCGGTCAGCTCCGACACGCGGGTCTGTAACTCGTCGACGGTGTTCTCCTGCGCCACCTCACTCACACGTCGCCACTCGAAGTAATCATCGTTGCGCTCGTACCTGACCGGCCGCCCCTCGTGTCTGATGACAATGCCGAGATCGGCGTAGAACGAAAGGTGTGTCCGCGCCGACTCCGTCGAGCAGTTCGCCCGCTCTGTGACCTCAGCGGCCTTCATCGGTGCCCGAGCGTGTCGTATCGCGCCGTACACGCGTTGCTTCGTGTCCTCGCCTCCGAACGGTCTCTCGAACGGGGGCGGGCCGCTACGAGAGGCGTCGTCGGTCATACCCTCGTCGACGCGATTAGCACAGATTCCTCTTTGTCTAAGCCAAATATATCGACCACGCTCGTTCGTCTGTCGTGGGACCTCAACGTTCCCGACCCGATACGCTCGTATCTGGAGTGAACTACCCCATCTTACTCGCTCACGGCCGACGCCGTTCGCTCCTCGAGGGTGGGGCTTCCTGTTTCCACGACACGCTTTGCAGATACGGAGGTATCCACAGGGAGCGCAGTCTCCACAGGCGTTGACGAGAGCGAAGATCTCGTCCGCACATCAGAAACATGATATGTTTCTGAGGGCGTTGATTCGGAGTGAACCACTCCTACCTTTCCGAGAGCACGAGAGAGCACATTCCACGTCGCATTCGCGTCCCTGTCGGCCTCAAACCCGCACGACGGACAGAAACGTTCACAGAGAACAGAGATTCGAGGCGGAAGCCCACGACTTGAGGCGTGGGAGGACGCCGCCACTCCCGATACTTCTACGGGCAACGAACGGTCGGTTTCGCCACCGTGCGAGTTATCTTCAAGCGCTCGGTAGGGTCGGGTACACTCCCGGTCGGCCGAACGTGTCGTCCGTGGAGGGGTCTTCGTAGGTAGGCCCTGACATCGGGGACGGTTGACGCTTCGCCCCTCTCGTCGCACTTCGCGCCGACGAAGCGAGGGGAGTCCACCGATAATTAAAGTGGTGTGAGACGGTTTCGGACGCAGACCACGGGTCGGAAAACCACGCAGGACCTCCTCCGTGTGACCGACCTGCCGTCGTGCAACCCGCCCTCGACAGCGGACGAAGTGTGGGCCGAAACCCCTCGCGGGGGAAAGCTCACGACTGAAGTCCTGGGTAACTTACTCGCTCTCTGTCGTATTGGTCACGTTCCCCCGGACGACCCGGACGGTCTCGTTGCCGTAGACCTCTAACGTCTCGATGACGGTTCCGTTTGGCGCGACTCGCTCGACGACGAGCGTAGGCGTCCGAGCGTTCCCGTCTCCGGCCTCCGCTGACGTCGCGGTGACATCCTCACCTTCGAGGAACGCCGTCACCTCGGCGGTCGTGCTCACCTCGTGGACGTCACTCGACTGGGCGTTTACGAACGCGATGTACGCGATACCACTGCTGTCGCTCGGGACGACCCGCACTTCCCAGTAGAGCTGACCGTCGACGACGACGGGGATCGGCTCCGATGGGGTAAAGCGGTTCCAGTCGGTCGTCCGGGCGGCCTGTCGAACGTAGTCGGTCGCCTTGCGCGCACCGAACAGCGACCGCTCCGGGGAGTAGACCGCGTACTCGCCGGTCCGTCCGTCGACCGTCCAGACCTCCTTGAGCCCCTGCGCTTGCCCGTACGGTTCGACGGCGACGACGTACTCCGGGCCCTCGTTCGTGAAGACGAGGAAGGGCTGGTCGTTCCCCTCGCCGGGGACGGGCGCGACCTCGATCTCGTCCTCGTGGCTCGTGAACGTGTTGACAATTCCATTGCGATATTTCGTTGCAGCGACCTTCTCACGGGCTAGCTCGAAGGGGTAGAGTTTCTGCTCTTCCAACACGGAGTGGTCGCGGGCTTCCGCGGGTGAGAGGTCTTCGATGCTTCCGTCGGGACCGATCAACACGACGCCACCCCACTCGGGTGTGGTGTACGGGAGCGGCAGCCAGTGAAACTCGGGTTTCGTGTACGGCACCGCGATGTACTGGTCGCCCCCGTGAACGACCATGAACGGGTCACCGTATGCGACCAGGAAATTAGCCTGTTTCAGCATCGCGAACCGGTAGTTGTTGTAGAAGGCCGGCCCCACTCCCTTTTCGAGGTCGCCGACGACTGTGTCGACCTCGGCGTTCTGCTGGGTCATGTCCACGAGGACAGTCCCGTGTTGCCGCTTCGTGTAGTGGTTGTACGCGCCGTCGGGAGCGAGCGCGTACGACCAGTACGGAGTGCCGTTCCGGACGGTGACGTCGCCGCCCTCGATGCGGTACTGTGGGAAGTTGAGCGTGTTCGAGGCGTACCGTGCGGCGACGCTCTTCGTCACCACGCGGGGCTTCGCCGGGTCGGTCTCGCTCAGGTTCTCGGCCGTGGCCGCGCGGTCCATCGTTGCCGTGCCGATGTCCTCGCCGGCGAGGAGGCCCGTCACCCCCGCGCCCGCGACGAGCACCAGCACGAACACGACGAACCCGGCCTGGCCGCTCACGAGAGAGCCCACGGATCGCCGGGCGAGCAGGGTGACGCCGAGGCCGACGACGGCGGCGACCGGCAGGACCGGCGTCGTGTACACGCCGTAAACGACCCCGTGAAGCCACGGGCGGAAGTACCACGAGAGCCCGAGCGTGACCGCCGCCGCGACGAGGGCGACGCCGGCGAACCGGCGGGGATGCTCCGAGCGCAACTGCCTGAGACGGCTCCCGACCGATAGGAGGAGTTCGTCGATGGAGGGCATGTATCACGGCGTCGTGGTCGAAGCCGCATTACTGTACCGACGTCTCGCCGTCGGTGCAACGGGGTCGAACCAGCGTCGGGGCGACTACTCGGCGAGGAACTGAAGCGCCTGGCGGAGATGATACCGGACCTCGGGATCGGTCGAGGCGTCCAGTGCCCGTTGCACGTGCGTTCTCACGGCAGACTGGTTACGATGGGCACTAGTTGACACGGTCCGAGGACGGTCGTCGGCAGTACACCCGTGTTCCTTTACATATCCGGGCGTTCATGCGGGTCGCGACGTCGAGACGGGCGAGTGCGACACCGACTGTCTGTGGTCGGCTCCACACCGGTTCTTTGGCACGAACCCGCATCCCTGCTGTCGATTCGTCGGACTCGGGTGACTCGTGTCGGCTTCCGACGATACCCGTTGACCGCCGGCACACAGTGGCATCGCTGGGAGTAATTGTCGTTCTGCGCGGCGAGGGTTATACCCTTCAGCCGGCTGGTGTGAACCTTCGACTCCGGTGCGGTGTGTGCGTCGATCGTGGTCTCACCGGCCGTCGGCCTCGAACGCCTCGGCGAGCCGCTCGCGCATGAACGCACGCCGGAGCTGTCGGCGGCGTTCGGGCGAGAGGTACTCCTGGAGCACCACCTCGGCGCTCGCGCTCCCCTGCTCGTCGGCGATCGCTCCCACCTCGGCGAGGATGGCCTCCTGGGTCGCCGCGTAGGCGTCGTACCAGAACCGTCGGCCCATCTGCGGGACCGGCTTCTTCCCCGCGATCGTCGCCGGGAGGTCGGCCCGGTCGGCGAGCGCGTCGAACCGCGCCACGACCGTCTGGCGCGTCAGATGGCCCGAGGCCGACCGGTTCGAGGGGAACAGGTAGCCGTTCCATCCGTCGCGGTCGCCGAGTTCGGCGAGCCGAGCGCGCGCCGCGTCGCGCCCGTAGAGAATCGACACCTGTCCGGGGCCGTTCTTCCGCTCGGTGAAGTCGACGTACGGGACCTCCCCCGCGCTCGGGTCGAGCACCAGCTGTGAGCGGTGGAGCGCGGCGACTTCGCCGGAGCGGAGACCCCAGCCACACAGCGCCACCACGAGGAGCTGCTCGCTCGGCGTCGCCGCAGCCTCCGAGAGCGCCCGAACGTGGGCCGGGTCGAGTGCGGGGTTCACCGGAGTGTCGGCCGTTCCCCCTCTCCGACGCTTCCACCGATACTCGTCTTCGAGACCGGCGACGGGGTTGATGGCAGCTCGTTTGCGCCGCACGAGGTGCGCGTACCAGTCGTCGACGGCCTCGTGGACCCGGCGCATCGTCCGGGGCGCCAGCTCCTCGTCGAGCCGGTCGAACGCCGACCAGGCGGCGTCCGTGGCTTCGTATGCCGGCACGTCGCTCTCGCGTGCGACCGGTGCGAGGAGGTCGCCGCTCCCGGTGACAGCCCCGTACGCGCGGACGTACTTCGCGAGGCGGTACCGCAGGGTGTCGGCCGACGAGTCGCTCAGGTCTCCGCGGTCGCGCCGGCTCGCGAGATACGCCTCCAGCAGGTCGACCGTCCCCTCGTGGTCCGTCCCCCAGTCGTAGTCGTCGTGCCCGTCGAGGCCGAGGTCGTCGGCCCAGAACTCGCCGAACGTCCGGTCGTGGTACTCTCCGAGCGCGTAGACCAGTCCGCGGAACCCGTTGGCGGAGAGCCAGGCGTGCGTTGGTCGGTCGCGCTCGGGGTCGAGACCCTCCTCACGCATGACCGGGGCGACGACGTCCCAGTAGGCGCCGACCAGGCCGTCGAGGTCGAGTAGCGTCCACGAGACGTCGTCCTCCGGGCTCTTGTCGCGTGTGGTCGGGTCGCCGGGGTCCCCGCTCATAGTTCGCGGACGCGCTGGTGCGAGCGGGGCCGCCGTGTATCGTCTCGGAGCGAAACCGTGTTAGTCATGCTGATCGGTAGACGGGTACTATCAGACCACGTATAACAGTTGGGAGTCACCGGACCGCTGTGGTTCGTCAACTCGACGGCCCTCCGACGGAGCACGTACCCGAAGCATGAACGTCTTAACCGATTTTAGATATAATATTTTATAATCGATAGGACGAAGCATCAACCGAGGTAGTATAAGTCGTGTACGTTCGCGTTTTCTGGACCGAATTGATCGAAGACGTTGCTATTGGCTACAGTCAATTGTACAATCGATTTCATAGAATCTCGTCAAATACGCGAGCAGATTCGTGGCCCATCGTTTCAATGGGGTCCGCGTGAGTGTGCTGCCCCCGAAGGTATTCACACCCGAGGATGAAGTCGAACCGACCGGTCGAGTCAGTGACCACTCGGCACTGCACCGCCGCTGCAGTCGAAAGCTATAGGCGGCTTTTCTCTCAACTGTTATTCGATCCGATGCCCTCCACTTCCCACGACACAGCCGTCGAGGCAACGGACCTCCGGAAGACGTACGGCTCCGAAGTCGCGCTCGACGGTCTCTCGCTTTCCATTTCCCGCGGATCGGTCTACGGCTTCCTCGGACCGAACGGCGCGGGCAAGACGACGACGATGCGCCTGTTGACGGGACTGTCCGACGCCACCGATGGCGAGGCTCGTGTCTGCGGCGTCCCCGTCGACGACCGCCGTCGCCTCGTCTCACACCTCGGCTACCTGCCCGAGACGCCGCCGCTGTACGAGGAATTCAGCGCCCGCGAGCAACTCGAATACGTCGCCGACCTCCGCGACATCCCGCCGGAAACTGCCCAGGAACGAATCGAGCGCTTCCTCGACCGGTTCGGCCTGACTCCCGACGCGGGTAAGCGGATCAGCACGTACTCGAAGGGGATGCAACAGAAGACGGCGTTCGTCCAGAGCGTCCTCCACGACCCCGACGTCCTCTTCCTCGACGAACCGACGAGCGGGCTCGACCCGCGGGCCGCGCGGGAGATCCGCGACTCGATCACCGAGTTCGCCGACGGGGGAACGACCGTCTTCCTCTCGACGCACATCCTCCCGGTGGTTGAGGCCGTCGCCGACGAGGTCGGCGTCCTCTTCGAGGGGCGACTCGTCGCGGAGGGGACGCCCGACGAACTGAAGTCGCGGGCGGAGACGGGCGAAGGGACGCTCGAAGACGCGTTTCTCGCGGTCACGAACCACGGCGAGAGACCCGACACCGACGAGCGGGCGGTCGCGCGCGGGACGAACGAATGACGCTCCCGACCGACGTCCGCTACGGGCTTCGGATCGCCCGGGCGGAGTTCGTCCGGAGCGTCCGGGGCTACACCAGAGACACCCGTCGAGTCCTCGGACTCGTCCTGCTGTTCTTGATCTTCGGCGGGGGGCTCCTCTTCACGCTCCCCGGCGTCTATCTGCTCGGTCGGCAGGTCCGGACCGTCTCGTCGATCCCCTTTTTCGACCTCCTCGCGCTCTCGCTCCCGGCCGGCCTCCTGCTCCTCGCCGTCTTGCGGACGCTGGAACGCATCGGCGGGGCCGAGTCCGAGGCCCTCCTGCTCACGACGGTCCACCCGCGGGCGGTGGTTCTCGGGCTCATCACGGCCGAAATCGCTCGACTCGCGCTGTGGTTCGGGCTCCCGGTCGCTCTCGTCGCTGGCGCGTTCGCGGCGGGACTCGGTGCACCGACGCTCGTCGTGACTGCCGCTCTCGTCGCGACGCCGCTCGTCCCCTGTGCCGCGGTCTGGGGCTACGCGCTCGGGCTCGGGGTGCTCCGGGCGCTCCGGCAACTGCCGCGAGTACGGCGCGTGCTCAAGTTCGTCGGGGTCCTCGCCCTCTTCGGACTCGTCGTCGTCTCACAGGTCGCGGGCCAGTATCTCGCCGAGGAGGGGTTTGCGGTACAGGAAACCCTCTCAGTCGTTCGGTTCGAACCGCTTTCCGCGTACGTCGGCCTCGCCTTCGTCGGGACGTCGCTCGCCCGACCGGTCGGCCTCGGGGCGCTCGTCCTACTGGTCGTATGTGTCGCGCTCACGCCCGTCGGCCTCGCCGTGGCCGTGCGGCAGGCGACCGCGCTCTGGTTCACCGACGGCGTCACCCGCCGTTCGGCGGACGACTCGGGCGAGAGTCACGAGTCGGGTCACTTCACCCCACCGCGGCCCTTCTCGTGGACGAAGCGCGGGCGCATCGCGTGGGGGTTCCTCGTCAGAGCCGTGCGGCGACCACAACAGCTCGTTCACCTGTTCCTCATCGTGTTCTTCATCGGGCCGGTCGGGACGGCGCTGCTGGGGAGTTCGGGTGACGGCCGACTCGCGGTGCTCGCCGGGATGAGTGTCGGACTCGGCGCGTACCTCTCGGGTGCGGCGTTCTCGCTCAACCCGCTGGGCGACGACCGGGACCAGTTTCCGGTCGTCTTGCTCACGACGACCGACCCGGCGACGTACCTCCACGGCCGCGTCGGCGCCGGCCTCGCGCTCGGTCTCCCGCTGGCCGTCGTGGCTCCCATCGGACTGTTCGCCGTGAGTTCGTTCCCGCTCTACGGCCTCGCGTTCGCGGCGGCCGGGGTCGGCTGGTGCGGTGCCGCCGCGGCGCTCGCGCTGGGACTCGGCTGTGCGTACCCGATCTACGAGGAGCGGGAGATGTGGGGCGTCGAAACCGTCTCCCCGTCGACGCTCGTCATGATGACGTACGCGACCGTCGTGGTGTTCGGAACGGGCATCGGGCTCGTCCTCCTGTGGTATCTGCTCACGGGCCACCTCACGCTCACGGGGCTCCTGCTCGTCGGCGTCGTGACGTACCTCCTCCTCACGCTCGGCGTTCCAGCCGCGTCGTACGCGTACGCGGTCCGGCGCTATCGGCGACACACCGTCGACTGACGAGCGTCGTCTCCTCGTCGATCGCTCAACAGACGGCCGCGACCGCGTAGTACTGCTCCCCCCGGTAGTTGACGATGCGCGGGCCGGCCCACGTCTCCGGAAGCGTCTCGCCGAGTTCCGTCGACCCGTCCGCGCGGGCGGCGTCGAACTCCCGCTGTCTCGCCGGCGACAGGTCCGAATACGCGAGGACCCGGTCGGTCCGTGAACGCTGACCCTCGGACGCGACGTCGACGTGCAGCGCGTACGGACAGTCGGTGGTGTAGCCGGTCGTCACCATCTGAGTCTCGGGGTCCGATTCGCGTTCGGTCGTGGTGACGGTCTTCGATTCGGCCGCGGGCGATGTCGCTGTCGGTGTCCCGGTCGCCGACTCGGGTGTCGTCGTCGCTTGCGGAGCCTGCGGGCTCACACAGCCTGCACAGACGACGCCGAGGACGACGAGACCGAGGAGGGCCGTTCGACTCCGACGCATACCTTGCCATCGAATCAGCTCGGTAAGTGTCTTCTCGTGTGGTAGTGGGCCTTCTCCCGGACGTTCCCACCCCACGAGAACAGAGGTCGGGATAACCTGTCGGCACACCTATCCGAACGCGGTAACTCTCCGATGACACGATTCGAATCCTCCGAGCCGACCCTCTCTCGATTCGGGGGGTAACGATCGACAGCCGAACCCTGGCGGGGGCGGTCTTTCTCGCCCTCGCCGCGGGGCTCCTGACGGTCGTCATGCTCGCGGCCGCGATGATTCCCGGCTCCGACTTCCGCGGTGCGGCGATCAGCGACCTCGGAACCGTCCCCGAGACGGCGCTCCTGTTCAACGCGTCGCTGGTGTTCGTGGGTGTCCTGAACATCGTGGGCGGATACCTGTTCTACCGCATCCACGGCGAGCGGTGGCTGCTGACCGTCTTCGTGCTCGCCGGCGCGGTGGTGACGTGGCTCGACGGCGGGTCCGTCCGGGCGTGGGCGCGACAGGACGTCCGCTGGCGCGTCGCCCCGGGGTGGTATCTCGCCGCGTTCGCCCTCCCGCTTTCGTCGTCGACCTGGCGAGCGTCGGTATGGCGCTCCTCGGGACCGACGTGGACCCGTCTCTGCTCTCGGACCGGCTCCCGCTCGTCCTGGAGTCGTACGTGTTCGTCGCGCTCGTCGGCGGCGGGAACGAAGAACCCGGCTGGCGGTGGTTCGCACTGCCCCGGCTCGAAACGCGGTAGGCGCCGGTACCGGCGACGCTCGTCCTCAGGGTGGTCTGGGCGTTCTGGCACCTCCCGCAACTGGTCGCAGAGCCGAACGCCGTCTACAGTTTCGCCTGTCTCGTCTCGGAGCTCCTCGGCATCGCCCTCAGGGTCGTCAACATCGTCGGCTTCACGTTCCTCCTGACGTAGGTATACAACGGAACCCGGAGCGTCCTGCTCGCCGTCTCGCTTCACGCGGGCATCAACACCGCCAACAGCACCCTCGTTCCGATTCCGCTCGAGGCCATCACCGGTGAGGGCTTCACGACGGTGCTGGTGTCGGCCGACGTCGCGATTTGGCTCGTCGCCCTCCTGCTCGTCGTCGCCACCCCAGACGGCTCGGCTACGACGAGACGACCAATCCGAACACGAGGACACGACGGGGCGAGTGATCGGGGTGCGGACGGTCGCCCGGAGGCGTCTGTTCTCGCCGGAGCCTCAGCCGGATCGACGGTTCCGTCGGAGCGTATCACGAAGCTCCTGAGCCTCTGAGGTGGTCGGAAGCGTCCGCTCGTAGCGCGTCGGCCACGGCAAGCCGCGTTCGACTCGAAGCGTTCGGTCGGTGACCGAGATTCGACGAACGCGCCGCCACGGGATGATGCTCACGCCGAACCGTCGCTTCGGAACGACGACGAGTCCCCGGTCGAGCACGAACAGGTCGACGTCGGCCGTGTCGAGCAGGAACAGTCCGATGACCGTCCCGCCGACGGCACCGGCGAGCAGGGGGAGACCGACCTTCTCGCCGGCCACGAGTCGAACGCCGACAACCCCGGTGAGTGCCGACACGGTCGAGAGGACGAACAGCCGACGGGACGATTCGGCCATCGCCAGGTGGACGTGGACCGACTCCCGCGACCGGAGGTTGTTCGCCCGCCGCCGGCGGCCGGTTTCGAAGAGAGCGATTCCGAACAGACCGAAGCCGACAGCGGGCAGCGTGTACGACTCGGGGACGAGAGCGGTCCCCAGTGCGTCTCCGACGATGTGGGCGAGGAAAGGAACGAGCGCCGCGCCGCCGAGCAGGAGATACAGCCGCGCATCGACCGCACGGTCGACGTGGTCCGGCACCTGCTCGACGAGGACCCACGTGACGCCCGCGACGAGCACTGCCGCTCCCGCTGCACTCGGCCCGAAGCCGACGGCCGGGACGACGACGGCGGCACACCCGCCGACCAGGAGGGCACCGGTGATACTGAACGGGTCTGCGGACGGAGGGCGAAACCGCATAGAGGGAGTCGCTCACCGCGTACGTGAAAACCCTCCGATGCGGTGAGCGACGACTAACTCAAGCCCGGGCGTGCGGACTCGACTGCGTGCGTCAACACCCCGCTCCGTTGATATACCCGCTTCCGTGAGCCGTTACATCACTCGCCTCCGGTTCGTTACATGGATAAAACTGTAATTTGAGTCTGTGAGTGGTGATATCGATCACGAGTGACTTATCGATTCACACGTGACTGCTCGTTTTCGCGGACTCAGGAGTTGTCGGCGAAGACCGACCGACGGACGAGTTCGAAGGACCGACGGGCGAGTGCGCCCGCGCCGTACGCGGGCGTCCCGAGGAGGACGGCCGCAGCGGCGAACACCGTGAGGCCGACCGGATCGAAGAAGAACGCCAGTTCTCCGGAAAGGCCCCTCCCCGAGAGTCCGAGGAACGCCCAGTCGGCGTGAAAGCCGAGATACGCCGCGAAGAGGGCGAGCCACGCGAACACCAGGCCGGCACGTCGATAGCCGAGCGTGGCTGCGACGACCAGACCGAGGAGCGTCGCGTCCCCGGGGATAACGATGATGCCGCCGGAGACGGCGAAGAGGCCCAGGGCGTACGCGAGAAACGTCGCGAGCACTACTGTAGTTAACAGGCCGAGCGCTCGCCGGGTTCGACCGCCGCCGGAGCCGAGAAGCAGTTCACGGAGCGGGGGAGTCATACTTCCCGTTGACACGCGGGGGTTAACTGCGCTGTGGACACCACAAGGTCAAAGAGCCCGCCCGTGGAACGGCCTCCCGAGATGCCCTCCCTGATCGAACGTCTCCTCGGCGACGAGCCGTCCGACGAACAGGTCGACCTCGAATCCCGGCAGCGTGACGCGGACGACTCGCTGCACGACGCCGTCGAACGGGGTGCATACGAGATCGAAGACTGTGGAGTGACGGGTGTCGCGGTCGTCAACGAAGGGCCGGACGGGCATCCCGTCGTCGTCCCAATCGCTCGTTTCTCACTCGGCGAAGCCGTGGAGGAGCCGGACATGGACCTCGTGTGGAAGCTCGTCGGCGAAGCGGCTGCCGCACTGCAAGACCCCTTCGACGACGTGTTCGTCCGCCACTACGACGTGCAGTTCACGTTCGACGGTGACGAACTCTTCGAGGCAGAGGAGTGCCGACGCGTCCTGTTGACGGACGATTTGGTGGACCAGTACGCGACGGACCCCGGATTCGGCGTCTCGAACCTCCGTGGAGCCGTCGAGGCTGCGGACGATATCGACGACGAAATCGCCCCGGTCGGGTGGGGTGAGTGCCAGGACTACAGCCGAACGAGCAGCGCCGCGGTGGTCTTCGGCGGGACGTCCGCTGCTGCGGCCGCGAGCGCGAGTGCAGCGAGTTGTGCCGGTGCTGGTGCCGCGGCGGGTGGTGGGGCCGGGGGCGGTGCGTGTTGAGTCCAGTCCGACCGGCCTACCGACGATGGGCGTGGGTCGTTCACTGCGACGATACTGCCGTCGCCGGGTCGGACCGTTTCGTATGAGCCTCACGGCCGTCATCCGGAAGGACTTCGAAGACTCCATCCGGTCGTTCTCGCTCCTGTCGACGACGGCGCTGTTCGTCGTCTTCGCCGCCGGCCTGGCCACCATCCAGTGGATACCCGTGATGTACCAGGACAGCGCCGTGGACGCGAGCACGCTCGCGCTGTTGAACAGCATGCGACAGCCCACCGTGTTCATGATCCCGTTCATCGGGTTCGTCCTCGCGTACGACACGATTATCGGCGAACGGGACAGCGGGAGCCTCCGACTCCTGCTGGGGCTTCCGAACTCGAGACGGGACGTCGTGGTCGGGAAATTCGTCGGTCGGACGGGGGTCATCACCGTCTCGATACTGGTCGGCTACGCCGTCGCCGGAGTGGTCGCGCTGACCACGTACGCGTCGTTCGATTTCGCCTTGTTCGCGCTCTACACGCTGCTGACGGTGTTCTACGGCGCGGTCTACATCGCCTTCGCCACAGGCTTCTCGGCGGCGATGCAGTCGAGACAGCAGGCGTTCGTCGGGGCGGGCGCGCTGTACTCGCTGTTCCTCATCGGCTGGGACGTGTTGCTTCTGCTCTTGCAGTTGATCATCTACGGACAGGACATCCCCGAGGGAGGGCTCCCGGACTGGTTCAAGTTCATCGGGTTGCTCAACCCCTCGACCGCGTTCATGCACGCCGTACGGGCGGTCATCCCCGAGTACAGCGCCATCACGTTCTACCCGGAGGGGAGCGCGTTCTACCTCGAAGACTGGGTCGGCTTCGTCGTCCTCGCCGGTTGGGCCGCGCTCCCGCTCGCGCTCGGATATGTCCGGTTCGAGCGTACCGACATCCAGTAGCGGATTCAGCGCACGGACGACACGCCTCTCGTGTCGTAAGGGGAGCGGACCAGTGTCAGGGGTGTCGAGAACGCACCCGTTTTCCTCGGACGCGGTGGTCCCCAGTGCTGGACGAGGAGCGCGGCGCCCCGCCCCTTCTGCCCATCCCTCTCGACGACATCTCGCCGTAGAACTTCACGTGCCAGGGATTTATATCTATATACTCTGACACGAAGTGGGCGTTTTATTCACAGGCCCTACGAAGCGCCACCTGTACGCTTCAGACGAAACCCCTCCTTCCGAGTCGGCTGGGTCCGGTCGGCGTCGGACAGACGGGCATGCCGCTCCAAGACGGTCCAGCGTCCGCCCACGAGGCGTGAGATGTCCCGTTCACAGGTCCACCAGATAGATGCCCTCCCCACTCTCACGAAGACGGTTCCTGTCGCGCGTTGCCGCCGCCGGTGCCGGGAGCGCCGTCGCAGCCAGCGGGCTCGCGCGCGGCGATTCCGCGGCCACACGGCCGACCTCGAAACGTTCGTCGACGAGACGGCCACCCGCGCCCTGACGAAGCACGACGCGGACGGACTGACCGTGGCCGTCGTCGACGGCGACGACGTGATCACGAGCGGCTACGGACACGCGTTCCACAGCGAGGACGTGCCGGTCCGAGCCGACGAAACGCTCTTTCGCGTCGGATCGGTGTCGAAGGTCGTCACCTGGACGGCGGCGATGCAGTTGGTCGATACGGGTCGGGTCCCACCGGACGCACCGGTCGACACACGTCTCGAAGCTGTCGAGATTCCCCAGACGTTCGACGACCCGATCACCCTCGAACACCTCGCCACGCACACCCCCGGCTTCGAGGTTCGAGGCTGGGGCGATTCGGTGAGAGACCCGACGTACGTCCGCCCCCTCGCGGAGTCGGTGTCGACGAACGTTCCGACACGCGTCCGTCCACCGGGTGAACTCCCCCAGTACACCAACTACGCCGCCGCGTTGACCGGGGAGTTGCTCGCGGACGTGACGGGTCGGCCGTTCGAGAGCGCCATCGCGACGAACGTCTTCGAACCGCTGCGGATGACGAACAGCACGTTTCGACCGGCACCGCCCGAACTCGTCCCCGCCGAGGACACCTCCGTCGAGGACCTCGTGAACTTTTACTCCGACGTCGCACCGGCGTCTGGGCTCCACACCACGGGGGCCGACATGGCACGACTCCTCGAAGCGCATCTGAACGGTGGCGTCGTCGACGGTGAGCGAATCCTGTCGGCCAGGGCGGTCGACGAGATGCACCGACAGTGGTACACGCCGCACGAGGAGGTCGACGGGATGGCGTTCGGCCTGTTCGAGGAGTCTCGCGGGGAGACGCGACTCGTCCGACACGGCGGCGCGGTCCCGCGGTTCGCGAGCGAGTTCGCGCTGCTCCCCGACGACAGTGTCGGGCTGTTCGTCGTCGCACACGGCGGCGAGGCTTCGGCGGCCAAGCAGGCTGTGGTCGACGCGCTTCTCGAGCGCGTCGCACCCGTCGAGTCGGGCGAGACGCGCCTCACGCCGTCAGGGATGCCCGAGCGTGCGGACGAACTCGAAGGCCGATATCGGTCGGTGAACACGACCGACAACGAGACCGCAGAGAAGCTCGTCTTCGGCCTGCTGACCGGCGGATCGATGGACGTTCAGGTCGCCGACGACGGCCGGCTGATAACCCAGCAGGGCGACAGCAGGGACGAGTGGGTGGAGATCGAACCGCTGGTCTTCGAGCACGTCGAGGAGGACGCGACGCTCCTGTTCCACACGGAGGGCGGCGACGTGACACACCTGCTGGACGGACTCGGCGCCTACGAACGGATCGGCTACCACGAGCGGTTGTCGGTGCAGGGATGGGTGGCTGCGATCGCTGCAGCGGTCGCTCTCACTGGACTGTTTGGGTGGCCAGCAGCACGCGGCTGGCGTCGGTTCCGTGGCGGGGAACGCCGCCACCGTCGACCACTCGAGCCCGCTGGGTCGCCGGCGCGAGCGTCGCTTGTCTCGTGTTGTTCGTCGTCGTCCTCGTCGGTGCG
>JBEPYA010000014.1:14651-28294 GCA_041641615.1 Salinigranum sp.
GGTGCGAGCGTCGTGGTGGCAGGGATGGACAGGCCGACCCTGTACAATCGGCCGCCAGCCTGGTTCGGAGCCGTGTTCGTCGTGCCGACGGTCGGCGCGCTCCTCACCGTCGCTGCCGCCGGCTACGCGGGACGCGCGTGGCACCGGGAGGACTGGCCGCTTCCCGTGCGCGTCCACTACTCGGCGGTCGTCGCCGCGTCGGCCGTCCTCTACTGGCTCCTGCACTACTGGAACCTGCTGTTGGTCCGGATGGGGTGACTCGTCTCGGCTCTGGCGCTCGGACGCGACGAGCGGGCGTCCGGACGGTGTTTCGGGCGCAACGGTTATTCTCCTGTCCGTTCTCGTTGAGCCGTGATCTCTCGTCGAACCGTCGCCCTCCTCCAGGTGGCCGCTAACGCGGTTTGGATCCCGGTCCTGGCCGCGGTCGCTCGCCGTCAGTCCGACCTCGATCCGTGGTGTCCCCCGTCGCTTCCGTTCGGAGCGGGATTCGTCTCCGCAGTGCTGTATCACGCTGCGTACGACCACGACGTCGGTGGGATTCGTCGCTCTCGCTCGCGCCGGGGTGTGTTCGTCGCGCTCGTCAACGTCGTGCGACATCGGACCCGTCCACAGTCACTCGACGACCGGTACGGGTTCGCGCTCGGCTACTGTCTCGGAACCGTGGTGTACCGCCTCCGATACGGTGTGTGGGGAGCGTTTCCGAAGTGACCCGGTCGAGGACTCTGTGGAACCGTCAGCACCCGACGGAACCGGGTCGCTGTCCGGAGAGAGTGCATCTGTCACTCGTGCCGCTATCACGGATCGCGCGGTCGACCGTCGACCGTGGGGTGTCGAACGCGTCGACGAGTTCAGGATTCGTCGCCGAGTGGGTGAGGAGATACTCGAGGAGTTCGTGTCGGTTTTCGAGCACCGTCCGGAAGCGTCGGTCGCGTTCGGTCATCGTGTCGAAGTGGTCGAGCCGGATGGTAGTGTTTTCCGAAGCGATCGCGGAAGCCGCGAGTCGAGCGGTCGGTGTCGACCACGCTCTCGATGAGCGCTCGACCGATGTCCGGAGGCTATCCCAGCCTCGATAGTCGTTCGAGGACGGCGAGTCGCCGGAGCCCGAGTTCGGCCCCCGCGGCGAGCAGAACGAGGCCCAGAAAGACGAACCACCCACCGAAGTAGAGCGCGTGTGGGCTCTCGACATCGGCGACGAACTCCGTTCTGGTGTCCAGCAGTACGAACACCGCCAGCAGCGCGGACGGAGAGACGAACCGACGACGCACGAGGAGATACGTCGGAACGGCGGCGAGTACCCACATCCCGACGACGCCGAACAGATACAGCGGGAGTTCGAGTCCGCCGGTCGCGGTCAGACCCAGTCGAACGGCGAACCAGCCCATCACAACGGCGTGGAGGAGACCGCAAGCAGCCGCGATACTCGCGGCCCGCCGTCGCGGTGCGGGGACGGTCAGCCACGCGGCCGGAGTCGGAATCGACGGGAGCCAGTCCCAGCGGAGTCGGGCGACGTACTCGACGAGCGCGAGGAACAGAAATCCGACCGTCCAGACCGACGCGTGGACCATGTACCGGACGACGTACAGACCGTTCTCGACGACCGTGACTCCGGTCGGCTCCGCGAGCCGTTCGAGTTCAGCGACGTCCCGGAACGTCGGTCCGGGGGCCAGGAACTCCATGCCGAGGACGTAGCCGGTCGTCAGGAGAAGCGCACACGCCGGCGTGACGAGGGTGTATCGGAGCACGAGCCACACCGGGACCGCGGCGACCACGACCAGACCGCCGTACCGCCAGCCCATCCCGACGACCGAGTACTCGCCGGGACCGACCGCGTAGCCGAGGTCGAGGGCAGCGAGGACGAGCACCGCCGCGTGGACAACCCCGAGGAGCAGGCTCACTGCGACGTCTCGGCTGGAGGGCGTGGGCATCGGAGGGGGGGTTGTCTCGGAGGTGTAATGGGCCTGTTGCCCCGCCACTGCGAACAGACCGACTTGCGGTGGGGACGACCCTCCGAGCGAACGGGGCTTTTTCAGGTTCGGAAACTTTACATCCCTGTTTAAGGAGGCGACGGGGCAACGGGACGTTGTGAGTGAGGATCCACCCCCCGCGACACTGTTCGCGCTCCTCGACGACGAGTACGCCCGTCAGATCCTCGCCCATCTCGATCAAGAACCCATGTCAGCATCCGAACTCAGCGAGCGGTGTGACGCCTCGCCGCCGACCGTCTACCGGCGTATCGACCGCCTGCAACGCTGTGGCCTACTCGTCGAAGAGACGCGACTCGACGACCGGGGGAACCACTACGCCGTCTACGAGTCGCGCTTCGAGGGCCTCGCTGTGGCGATGGACGACGGCGAGTTCGTCGTCGACCTCTCACGGCGTGAGGACCCCGCGGATCGATTCACGGACCTGTGGGAGGAGATGAGATGAGTCTCGTGGGGTCGCTCGATCTCTGGCGTCTCTGGCTGGCGATAAACTTCCTCCTCCTGTTCGGTCTGAGTCTCATCGTCGTCTCCCAGGCGGTCCGTGGCTACCGTCGCAACGACAGTCGTCCGATGCTCTTTCTCGCCCTGGGAATCGTCCTACTCACAATCGTCCCGACGGTCGTGACCATCGTCGGGGCCCGGTTGTACGACGCTCGGACGGTCGGCTTGGTCATCTCACCACTCGCGAGCAGCATCGAAGTCCTCGGCCTGGGGAGCATCGTCTACTCGCTCTATGGACGCCGCTGACGGCGACCGCTCTCCTTCCGAACAGACCGCCACACCGGCTGCGTCTCCGCTCCCGCCACGTCACCCACGAGCGCCGCGCGGAGCAAGAACGAACTAGGAGAAGCGAGTAGAGACGGTGATGGAGACGGACCGGCTCGCGGACGTCGTCCTAGGGACGGCCATGGTCGTCCTGGGCGCTCTTCCGACGGGACTGCTCGTGCTCGGCCGGGGACAGACGGTGCTGTTTCTCGACGGCGCGAGTGCCGGCGTGCTCCCCGAACGACTCCGACTGGGACTCCTCGTCGTACTGTGCGTCTGTGGGTTCGTGCTGGCCGCGATGGGAATCGTCACGATCAGGGACGGGCGTTCGGAGTCGAGCTCGACGGGTCTGTACTGACTGTACTGCTGTTTCCCGCCCGGACACTGTCCGCGAACGACGGGACTTCCGACAGGTCTCCGACGTGAACGGACCGACTGGTCGCTCCGTACAGTCATCGGATACTTCATACTGGATGACTGTGGAGTTCCCGTATGTCCGACCGTACCGACCGACTGCTCGCCCTCCACGTCATCCTGATGGCTCTGCTCGTCGTTTCACAGACGACTGTGGTCCCGCGAAACCAGACGTTAGGCTCGATCGGTGTGCTGTTCGGAGCAGTCGTGGTCGTGTACGCGCTCGCAGAGTTCAAACGGGCGTTCTGAACTCGGCCATCCGAGACGATAGCGACAGGCCAATCGACCACCTCATCCACGACGTCGACAGCGAGAGAACCGCGTGCGCCCCGTTCCCGAACGCGACCCGACCACCGTGTTCAGCGCTCGGGTTCACCTGCCGGAGATGGGTTCGACAGAGACCGAAGACGGCTCCCGACCGGAGCGAACAGAATACTTACGCCGGGCCGACGAATCCACACGGACATGGACGCTCGATACGCCCGACTGGGGGCTGGAGTCGTCGGGCTCTCGCTCGGCTACCTCTTCGGCGTACAGCGCGGCGACGTGGCGCTCGGAGCCGTTCTCGCGGTCGTCTGGACGCTCGCTGCCTACGGCCTCCTCGCGTTTCCCGAGTACCGGACGAGCGGGTCGGAACCACACTCGCGGTTCTGGTATCCGCTCGTCGGAGCGCTCACGCCGGTCGTGATGTTTACCCCGGAGTACAGTTCGCTGCTGTCCGCGGCCGACGGACTGCCGGTCGTCGTGCTTCTCGGCGGCGTGTGGCTCGGCGGGGTCTACGGCGGGGTCGCACTGGAGCGTACCGGACAGGAGTAGGTCAAGCGCCTTTGCGCCTGTGGATCGGGTCGGCCTCTCGAACGGACATCACAGCAGCCGCTTCTCCTCGATTACGACCCGAACCTCGGGGAGGAACGGCTCCCAGTCGCTCCCTTCGCCCGCGGCGTATTCGAGGATGGGTGGATCGAACTCGCCGCGGACGAACTGCACGCCGGTGTCGCGGACGCCGAGGCTGTCGCCGTGCAGCTCGTAGGGGTCGCTGACGCGTTCGCCGGGATCCAGAGAGCGGACCAGCGGCTTCGACGTCGCACCGTAATCCCGACGGTTCGTCGCGTCGACCTCGTCGCTCTCGGCGTACCGCTCCGTCCAGAGTATCGTTCCCCCCGCCTCTTCGGCGTCGATCGACGGGACGAGTTCGAGGAGACCGAACGGCCAGATGCCCGTGTTTCGGATTCGAATCGGTCTCTCTCGCTGATTCGAGAGCGAGAACGTGAGCGTCGCGGGGTGTTCGACGACCGCGTTCGGCTCCGTGGGTTCGACTCCGAGGGCCAGCGGTGCCGAGATGTCACCCACCGATACGTCCGTCACCGTGTACTCGGTCGCTCCCAGACATCCCGCGACCCCGGCGAGCGACGCACCGGCGACACCGAGCAGTGAACGTCGCTTCACCGTCTCGCACCTCCGCTGGTCTCGACCGAGTTCGCGTCGCCCGTGAGCGAGACGAACATCGACTCGACCGAGGCGTCCGATCCCACCCCCGCTCGACTTCGAAGCGCTTCGGGAGTGCCGCTGGCGACGAGCCGACCGTCGTGGACGATGCCGAGGCGGTCACAGACGAGTTCGACCTGCCCGAGGACGTGACTAGAGAAGAACACCGCCGCTCCCCGTTCGTTCTCACGGTCGACTATCTCTCGGACGGTACGAACGCCGTGGGGGTCGAGTCCGGTGAACGGCTCGTCGAGTACCAGCAACTCAGGCGTGCCGACGAGGGCCATCGCGAGCGCGAGCCGCTGTTCCATTCCTTGGGAGTAGGTCGCGGACGGTCGGTCGACGGCGTCGGAGAGCCCGACCCGCGAGAGGACCCGTTCGGGGTTGTCTTCGGCCCGCTTCGTGTCGATAACGAAGTCGAGGTGCTGTCGAGCCGTGAGGTCCGGATAGAGGCCGTACCGGTCCGGCAGGACGCCGATCCGCTCGTGCACCGAGACAACGTCGCCCTGTGGGTCCCGGCCGAGCACGCGAAGGCGTCCGCCCGTGGGCCGAACGTAATCGAGGAGCATCCCAATGGTGGTCGACTTGCCGGCACCGTTCGGCCCGAGGAAGCCGAACACCTCGTCGGCTTCGACCACGAGGTCGAGGGCGTCGACCACCGTCGTCGAGCCGTAGCGTTTCGTGAGGCCCTCGGTGTGAATCGCGGGCTGACTCACAGCGCGTCACCCCGGGTGAACCGATATCGGGCGACAGCGAGCGGGACGACGAACCACACGAGGAGGACGACGAGTCCGAGCGACTCGTGGAGGTAGAGCGGAACCCCCTCGGGCGGGAACGTCGCCTCGACGACGTACGCGTTCGTCGTCACGTTCGGCTGGAGCTTCGTGAGGACCTGGCTGTACGTCTCGGCCGAGTTGCCGACACCGAGGATCCAGTTCGTGACGACGTGGTACGCACCGCCCGGCGAGAGTCGGAGCAGCAAGAACAGCGGACCCGCGGCTGGTGGGTCGAACGCGTCGACCGGCACGTCCGTAGCACGGGTGAACAGGGCGGTGACGAGGGGGGTCCAGAACAGGACCACCGGGAGGAAGACGCCACCGAAGATCGCCCCTGCCGCGGTCACCGTCCGACTGGCGAGCGTCGAAATCGAGACCGCGAGCGCCACCATAATGCAGGCGTACACCAGCGTCACCAGCACGACCCCGACGAATGGGAGTAGGTCGAACACGCCGTGGTCGAGGAGGCCGACGACGCCGAGGGCACCGAACGCGACACAGAGCGGGCCGGCGACGCCGGCGCTTCGTCCGGCCACCTTTCCGACGAGCACGTCCGTCCGCGTCAGTGGCAGGCCGAGGACGAACTTCAGACTCCCCGAACGACGCTCGCCGACGACCGACTGGTAGCTCAAGAGGAGGACGCCGAGCGGGAGGAGGGTGGTTCCGGCGAGCTGTACGTAGCCGACCGTCATGTTCGCACCGAGCGCGTCCCAGCCGACGTAACTGGGCCGGTACCCCCAGAGGACGAGGAGGACCGAGAGCAGCCAGACGCCCTTCGACGTCACGACTGCTCGACACTCTTTGCGCGCGAGCGGGGACCAGCGCATCGAATAAGTACTCCCGCGACGAGGGCTTATCGGTTGTGGTGACTCCTGGCCTCGGCCACCGGAGGTCGGTCGAGTCGTTCTCTCATCGATACGTTCGTCGACGAGCCTCGCGAGGACCACACTGCGCGGGGAGGGTGACCCGCTCGAAGAGACCGACGAACGCAGTCCCCGTGCTTATATCTCCTCGCGCTCCGCATCGGAGACGATGGCCCTCCCGACAGTCACGCCTCGAACGTTCCGTGCCTGTCTGTACGGCTGTATCGCCGCCTGCGTCGCGTTCGGAAGCCTGGCGCTCGCCGACCGCCTCCTCGGTACGGCGCTGTGGCCAGACGGTGCCGAGTACGGCGTCACCCTCCTCGCCCTCGCAGGGGTGTACTACCAGTTGCTCCCCGACCGAGAGCGCGTGGAGCGATGGCGAGCCATCGCCATCACCTGTCTCGGTCTCGGGCTCGCGTCACTCCTCGCCGTCGCGTACGCGAACTCCGAGAGTCCCTTGACTGCCGTCCCGTTCGCGCTGCTCGTTGTCGGGGCGGTCGTGGCGTACCGAGGGCTGTATCGGGAGTGGGCGAACCCGCGTCCCTGAACGCGCTGTCCGTGCCCTCATCACCGCCTCCTCGAAACGGTGATAGATCGACCGGCTCCCCACCCGACAACCGACGTGACTGAAACGGTCGTTTGACCGAACCCAAGCCCTACCGGGATGAGGGGTGAAGGTCGAGCCGGTGAAACCAGATGGAACCATCCCCTGAGTGGTCCCGACGCGCGTTGCTCTCCACGACTGCCCTCGCGGGGCTCGGTACGCTGACCGGCTGTCTCGGCTCGGCGGGCGACGTCCCGGCACTCGCCTCCGGCGCGGCCGAGACCGACGGCACGGACGCACAGTGTCTGACCGACTTCCTCGACGGTGCCAACGGCTACGACGGAGTCGAGAAACGGTACGGCCCCGACGCCCAGCCGACAATCACGACGGGGGCGAGTCCAGCAGGAACCGACGCTCACGACGCGTTCGACCCGGTGGTCGTCCGCGTCGTCCCCGAGACGACCGTCTCCTGGCTGTGGACGGGCTACGGCGGCCCGCATAACGTCGTCGCTCTCGATGGAGCGTTCGACAGCGGCGAACCGGCCGAGTCCAGCGGGACGAACTTCGAGCACACGTTCTCCGAGCCCGGCACGTATCGGTACGTCTCGGAGTCCGACGGGGACAGTGGAATGCGCGGCGTCGTCGAAGTCGCGGCGCCGCCCTCTGGCGAGTACCCGGAAGTCGACGAGTGGCTGGCCAGCGTCGAAGGGTACGACGGGACGATTCCGGACCGTCGCGAGTACCCGTCCGTGACGATCACCGTGGGGTCGGCGGCCGGCCCCGACGCGTTCGACTTCGCACCACCGGCGGTGAAAATCTCCCCGGGAACGACCGTGAAGTGGGTGTGGACCGGCGACGGTGGCCCACACAACGTCGCGTTCGAGGAGCGTGACGTCCGCCTCGACTCGTTCGAGTCGGAACCGGGTGTCCACTTCGCGCACACGTTCGAGACGACCGGCGTCTACCGATACGCCTGTGAGCCTCACGAGAGCCTCGGCCAACGAGGGGCGGTCGTCGTCGAAGAGATGGACAGCGACTGACGCTCGGTCTCGTCCTTTAGGGGTGGACACGAGTGGCGGTGCCAGCAGGCTGGCCGGGTAAACGGTCGTGCTCGCTCGGCGGAGTCAACGATTTTATCATTACGGTCGCAGTCTCGACGACCGAACGATGCCCTCCACTCCACTGTTCGCCCCTCGCGAGTTCTTCGCCACCCGAACGCCTTCCCTGCTCGGCGCGGCCGTCATCCTCGCGCTGACGGGCGTCGTCTCCGTCACGAGCGGGGTTCCGTTCGTCCAGCAGACGACCGGCCTCGACCTCTCACTCGAGGCCGCCCTCGCCGCGGTACTGATCGGGGGCGGAATCGGGGCGGCCGTAATCTGGGTGGTCGCGACCGCACTCGTCTACCTGCTGTCGCAGGCGCTGGGTGGGACGGGGTCGGTCACGCGAACCGCGGCGGCTGTCGGCTGGGCGGCGCTTCCCCTCCTCATCGTGAACAGCGTCTCCACGGCGGCTGTGCTGGTGCTCGCCGCCACCGGGACGCTCCCGACGATCACCTCACCGAACGCGATGCCGTTCTGGCTCGTCGCGTTCAACACCCTCACCGGCCTCGTCGGCTACCTCTGGATCGGACACCTCCTCACGTACGCGGTTCACGACGTCCACGACCTCACGGTGGGCCGCGCCAGGGTCGTTGCCGGACTCGTGGTCACGGTTCCGCTCCTCTACTCGGTATCGCTGCTCCTGTGATCTCGAACTCGATTCAGAACGTCCAGAAGTCGAAGCGAGCGTGCGTTCGAAGTCGGCGCTCAGTTTCGTTTGCCGTGCGCTAGCACAAGACTTATCTCGAGGCTGACGGGTCCGTCCCGTATGGCCCCCGAATCCGACCCCGGAAGTCGACAGCTCTTCCGTGCCGCCCTCCTGGCCGGCGTGTCGACCGCCGCCGTCTTCGTCACGTTCTTCTGGGGTCGTCTGCTCCTGACAGGCGACGCACCCCAGGGGGCCGGCGAGGTCGTCGTCGGTGTCGTGACCGGCGTGACCGTCGCGACTCTCGGGTTCGTCCCGTTCCTCCTGGCGGTCCTGGCTGTCGTCACCTCGCCGACCCGGCGTTCCGTCGCCGGCGGTGCCCTCCTCGTGTACGTGGTCGACCTCGTCCTGCTCGTCGCCCGAACGTCGCTGAGCGGCTTTCCGGGGGAACTCGAACCCGTCGCCCTCGCCGTTCCGCTCTCCAGAGTCGCGCTCGTTCTCGCGGTCGCGACGGCGGTGTGGCTCGCCTATCACGGCGGATACGAACGGCTCGCGTCGACCGTCGACGCGGACCAGCACCCGCTGTTCGCATTCGTCGCCGACAAACGGATCGGGCCGTGCCTCTCGCTACAACGCGGGGTCGTCGCGGCGGCACTCGCCGCCCTCGTCGGCGCAGGTGGACTGGTGCTGGCCGCCGGAATCGGGGACCTTCTCAGGACGGTCGCACAGTCGGGACCGGCTGGAGGGCCGACCATCGTGGTCCCGCAGGGGCAGGTCTGGAACGTCGGGATTTCTCTGGCGCAACTGCCGGAACAGTGGCTGTTCGAGGCGTCGTTCCTGCTCGCCGTGCTGTTCGTCACCGGCCCTCGGCTCGGGTTTCGTGACCTCTCGAAGGGGGTCGTCGTCGTCTTCGGCGTGCAGTCGACGGTGAGGCTCCTGCCGGCGTTCGTCCCGCCGTCTCGCCCGGTCGATCTCTGGGCAGCCTCGGGTCCGGTGCTCACGCCCCTGAGTGACGCGGTCGTGCTCTTCGGCATCGCCGTCGCGGTCCGGTCGGCGTGGGACGGACCGGAAGCCCTCCGAAAGCCCACCCGTTCGAGGTCAGCCCCGGACTGACGTCGTTCGACGCGTCGTCGCGGCGTGGGCGGCTACGGACGGTTCCCCCGACCGGGCACGAATCCCGAGAGCGCAGGTATTTGTGTGTCCGTCCGCTACTGTCGACCCGATGTCAGTACTCTCCACCGAGGACGAGGGCAAGTATCTCATGGACGAGCAGGGCGAACAGATCGGAATCGTGACCGCAGTCGATGCGGACGCCCAGGTCGCCTACGTCGAACCCGACCCCGGCGTGGGCGAAGCGGTGATCCAGGGGTTCGGCTTCGGTGACGCCGACAGCGACGACATCGAGGTTCCGGCCGACGCGGTCGAGACGATAACCGACTCGGAGCTTCGCGTCGCCACGAACCTGTAGGCTACGACGCCTCCAATCGAACCCGTTTTCCGAGTGCGATATTCTGATTCGAGTGGGTATGCGCGAGCGCCTCTCGTCGACAGCGTTCTTCCTCCTCGGCGCGTCCGTACTGGTCGGCGCAAACCTCCTCCCGCTCGTCGGCGTCGTCGCCTGGGGCTGGAGCCTCTGGTCGCTGCTAGTCGTCTACTGGGTCGAGGCGTTCAGTACGATCGTCCTCGCGGCGATCAAGGCACTGTTCGCCGAGCGCGGCTCGCCGGGAGTCTCGGGGAGAATCGAACCGTTACACGAGCTCCGAGCGAAGCGGGGCGGCTTTCGAATCCGAGAGTCGTGGCCACCGCTCTATCCGCGAAACGTCCCGTTCGCGCTGTCGATACTCGGGGTGTGGTCCGTGACAGTACTCCCGCTGAGCGTGCTCTACTGGCTGGCGGCCGACCCACCGGACGTGTTCTCGCTCGACCTCCTCCTCGGACTCGTCGCGCTGGTGTTCGCTCAGACTCTCGATTTCGTCGTCGAGTACATCGGTGCCGAGGAGTACGCCGAGGTATCCGCAGAGGAGCTCGTGCGAACGCCCGCACAGCTGACCGTCGTCCTGCTGTCGCTCGCGGTGTTCGCGACCGGCGGCGGGCGGGCGGGGGGGCTCCTCGTCCTCGTCGGCGTCGTCGTCGGGAAGGCGAGCCTGTCGCTGTACCGGTTCTACGTCGAACACGTCGGGACGCCGATCCTCCGTATCGGCGACCGCCTTCTCGACGACGACGGGCTCGGCGAACCACCGCCGGAACTGGAACTGCCGGACGAGGGGGTTCAGGCACGAGTCGGCGTCAACGCGAGGTCGGTGCTGCTCGGGAGTGTCTGGTCGATCGCGTTCGGCTTCGCCAACCGACTCGGGCTCGGCGTCCTCGCGCTCTCCGGACTGGCGATCGTCTCCCGCGAGCCAGCGTGGATCGTCGGCGGGCTGTTCCTGATCGGCGTGTTCGTGGCCGCGCGGGTCTTCAGCTACTTCTTCCGGTACGGGACGATCGAGTACCAGCGGCGGAGTGACACCCTGGTCGCGTACGACACGCTGTTGGGCGCGCCACAGTGGATTGCCACGGTCGATGCCTCGACCGAGTTCTCGGTGAAGAACGCCATCGCCGACCGCCTGCTCGGGACGGGAACGCTCACCATCTCCGGCGTCGAGTCGGTCGACCGCGACGAGGTGCAGGTGGGGCCGGTCACGGAGATCGACCGCGTCGTCGAGACGCTCGCCCTCCCGGTCGAGGAGACGGCGCGACCCGAGCGCGACCCGGCGGTGATCGGTGCCGCCAGCGTCCTGATGCTCTGCTTCGTCGCCCTCCCGGTGGGGCTGTTCTTCACGTCCCGCGTCAGCGACGCGACGGCGGGAACGGTCGTCGTAGTGCTGGGGCCGTTCCTGCTGGTTCCGGTCGGCGTGCTGCTCTGGGCCGCGCTCGCCCGCATCTGAGCGTTCCCACAGCGCGTCCGCGAGCGATCCGAAGGTTCGTGAGCGTCGATCACCTCCCGACGTTCATGGACCAACCTGACGAGGACGCCGCGTCCAGCGACGAGGAACGGGAGGAGGTAAATCGGACGCTCGACCGCGTGATCGACCTCCTCGCGACGTACCTCCCCTGAGACACACGGTATGGGCTCACTCACACCGTCTCGAACCCTCACGCGCCGGCGACCCATCGCCTAAGTAGGCTGCCCGCGAAAGAAGAGCGACACCGATGAGTTCGAGACGGCGCGTCCTCCGGTTCGCGGGCACCCTCGCAGCCGTCGGACTGGCCGGTTGTCCGTCGTCCCCGCGGAACCGAACCGACGGTCGGCAGCCGACCGCTGCGGGTAGTGAAGAAGCGCCACGCGGCGGGACCGCGTCGACGGCGGTCGGGAGTCGCGACCACGACACCGTCCGGGTCCCGGAAGAGTACGAGACGATCCAAGAGGGCGTCAACGCCGCGTCGTCGGGAGACCTGGTGCTGGTGGCACCGGGGACCTACCCCGAGCAAGTCGTCGTGTCGACGCGGGAAGTGACGATTCGGGGACGAGAACGGAACCGGGTCGTCATGGACGGCGGCTTCGAGCGGGGCAACGCCATCGAGGTGATCGCCGACGGTGTCGCCATCGAGAACATGACCGGCCGATACTACCGGGAGACGCCCTTTTACTGGTACGGTGTCGAGGGGTTCCGCGGCAGCTTCCTCACGGCCTACAACAACGGCTACTATGGGATCTACGCCTACGACTCGCGGGACGGCCGGTTCGAGCACAGCTACGCGTCGGGCCATCCCGACGCCGGCTTCTACCTCGGCCGCAACCGCCCCTACGACGCCGTCGTCTCGGACGTCGTCGCCGAGCACAACGCCATCGGGTACTCGGGCACGAGCACCGGCGGTCCGCTGACGGTCAGGGATTCGGTCTGGCGGTACAACAAGGTCGGCGTCTTTCCGAACACGCTCGACACGGCCGACCCCCCGCAGCGGTCCTCACGCATCGTCGGGAATCAGATCTACGCGAACAACAACCCCGACGCCCCAGCCCTCGATTCGTACCCCCTCCTCGGGATGGGAATCCTCCTCTGGGGCGGCTCGGACAACCTCGTCGCCCGGAACCGGGTCCGAGACCACGAACGGTTCGGCGTCGTGGCCCACCCCCACGTCGTTGAGCCGTCGGGTAACAGCGTCCGGAACAATCGGATCGACAAGTCCGGACGGGCGGACCTCGCGCTCGGCCAGCCTGCGGGCGAGGGGAACCGTTTCCGTGACAACGCCTTCGAGACGAGCCTCCCGTCACGCATCGAATCGAGTTCGAGCGACGGGAGCGCCGCGGTGACCGGCGTCTTCGCCGAACTCGAACGACAGGTCGAAGACGGCGAGTTCCCCGCCGGCGACTGGCGAGACCAGCCGACGCCCGGCGACCAGCCGTCGATGCCGGAGCCCGAGGCTCCACCGAGACCAGCTTCGAGGGATGCCTCGTGGGAGACGCCGCGGCCGCAAACGGACGGCTACGAGTTGAGCGAGTGACGCTCGGACTGTCGTCGGGTTCGCCGCCGTCGAATGGGGTGAAGCGGTCAATCGTTCGGGCGGTCTGCGAGGTACGCGGCGAGTCCGAAGAGGTTGATGACCGGCATCGCCGCGACGTGTATCCACATATAGTCCGGGTCGTCCGTCCGCCGCCTGATGTCGAAGATGATCCAGAGCGGGACCAACAGTTCGACGACGACAAACACGAGTGCGGCGGCACGCACCGCCCGCGAGGTGTCGGCGAGGAACGACCCGTCACCGAAGAGGCTCAGGACGAGCATGACGCCGATCACGGCGAGGAGAGCGACCTCGGCGAGCGTCATGCCGAGGAGCGCCCGCTCGGTACCAGCGTTCATCGTGTGTGGGTTCCTGAGAGCGGTCAAAAGCGTACCGGCTCCGGGGCGTGCGCACCGACGAGACACACTCGATCAGAGCCATCACCGCACCGGCGGGCCTTGCATCCATCGTGTTTACTTAAGCGAGTTTTGCCAGACGGCGAAGGATTGCAGCCACGTTTCGGCTGTGTCTGGGTCGACGTGACTGAACGTATTCGAAAACGAAGAGGTTCGTCGTTTTACCTCACGAA
>JBEPYA010000015.1:0-27999 GCA_041641615.1 Salinigranum sp.
TTCCGATGCCGCTCCGCTCCGTCTCGACCGCTACCTCCCGGCGTACGACGCGGTGAGTCGGCGTCACCTCGTCGTCGACGCACCGCCCAGCGAGACGTACGAGGCGGCGCTGGCGGCCGACCTCACCCGACTCGGTCCCGTCGTCGGCCTCCTCGGCGCGCTGCGCGCGCTACCGATTCGCGTGGGGGCGTGGCTCCGCGGCAGCGCGACGCCCGACCCGGAGTCGTTCACCCTCGGGGATCTCACCTCCCGCGGCACCTGGGTCCGTCTCGACAGCGTCGCCGGCGAGGAGTTCGTGTTCGGTGCCGTCGGGACGGTCTGGAGACCGGACATCGAGTGGGTCGAACTCGCGAGCGAGGAGTTCCGCGGGTTCGACCGCCCGGGGTACGCGAAGGTCGTCGCCGGGTTCGTGTTCCGACCCTACGGGCGGGACCGAACGCTCGTCACCTACGAGGCGCGGACGGCCGGGACCGACCCGGTCTCGGCGTGGCAGTTCGAGGCGTACTGGTGCCTCGTGGGTCCGTTCGTCGGGTACGTTCTCGGACGGGTACTGACGCGCATCAAGCGCGACGCCGAAGCCACGGTCACGGCGACCTGAGCGACTCGCGTCCGTGCACACACGCGGAGGCTCAGACCGCGAGGATGATCCCCGTCGCGAACATCAAGAGTGCGACCCCGCCGAGGACGAGCGCGAGGAGGTCCTTGTCCGACATACCTCTAGCTTGGTTGCGAGGAGTAAAGGTCAATCGGTCCCGCGTGGCGGGTCGAAAGGGCTAATCCGCCGCCGTCCCGACCCACGCTCGTGACGACCACCGAATCGACTGCCGACAGCGGCCGCGGGGTCGGTGGACGGCGGTTCGTCGTCGTCCTCTACGGCCTCCTCGTCGGGGTTTCAGCCCTCCTGGGCGTGCTGTTCACTCTCGTCGTCGACGACCCCGCGCCACCGGAGCTGTTTTTCCTCTTCGAGCTCCCGCCCACGGCGCTAGGGTTCGGGCTCTACGGCGGCGTGACCGTCGCCGTCGTCCTCGGCGTTCCCCTGCTCCTCGTCGTCGCCGTCTCGACGTTCGTCGACGACGTCGACGCGGTCGGCCGGGACGACGTCGAACCGAGCGGCGGAGGCCACGTCGAATCGAGTCGCCGAGCCGACATCGAGGGGGGCGGTCGAACCGACATCGAGGGAGACGGTCGAACCGACACCGAGGCAAGCGGCACCGAATCGAGGCGGTCGACCGAATCCCCAAAGGACTAAGCCGCCGCCGTCGGACCTGTGAACGTATGTACCACGTCATTATCGGGATCGACGAGGACGAGGAGCACGCGAAGCTCTGCGCCGAAGAGGTGGTCGGGATGCCGGGCGAGGGTTCGGAGAAGCGCGTCACGCTCATCCACAGCTTCACCGACAACCCCAGCGGGGCCTCGGCGACACAGTTAGCTCCGGTTCGGGCGGCCGGCGACGTCCTCGACGAGGCGGGCATCGAGTACGATGTCACGGAGTCGAGCGGTGACCCCGCCGAGGCGATCGTCGACGCCGGCGACGAGGCCGACGCGGACCTCATCGTCATCGGCGGACGTAAGCGCTCGCCGGCCGGGAAAGCCCTGTTCGGGAGCGTCACCCAGACGGTCATCCTCAACGCGGGCCGACCCGTGATGGTCACGGGCGTGCCCGACGACAACTGAATCGAGCCGCCGACCGCTCCGTTCCGTTCTCCGGTCGAGTCGCGCCGAGAGCCGCCGCTCGGTGGTGTTGGCGTCGTCGACCGCGAACGAAAGAGGGTGGTGGCGGCTACTCGCCGCTCGCGTCGGTCGCGTCGTCTCCAGCGGCGTCCGCGTCGAGCGCGAGAGCGTCGCCGTCGAGGTCGAGTTCCGCTCCGACCGCGCTGACGGGGTCGACGTCGTCGACGCCGTACACGACCGAGAAGAACTGTTCGAGCGCGACGGGCGACCGTCGACCCGTGAGCGATTCGGCGAGTTCGCCCCCTCTGAACGCGAGGATGGACGGTGCGGAGTCGACGCCGTACGCGAGCCGGAACGAGGGGACGGACTCGCCGTCGAGGCCGGCGACCGCCACGCCGTCGGGGACCCGTTCGAGGATCGCGTCGAGGTCCTCCTTCATCGCGTCACAGGGGTGACAGCCCGTCTTCCAGACCGTCAACACGGCGTCGGGGTGCTCCGACAGGAACGCCTCGTACTCGTCGTCGTCGAGTTCGTCGAGCTGGCCGGGGACCGGCGAGCCCGGGTCGATCTCGACCGCGAGCGCCGCCATCGTCGCGAGCGTCTCTCGGCTCGGGACCGGGTCGAGAAACGACTGCAGCGACAGGTACGCGACGAGGTCTTCGGGGCCGACGTCGTGTTCGTCGGCGTACGCGGCGACCGCCTCGCGGTCGACGCCGAAAAGCTCCGAGAGCGCTTTGACGACCGTCTCCTCGTCCGCGCCGCCGTACGTGTCGTGGTAGACAACGCGCGTCTTCTCGTACGCCTCCGTGGTCGCGAGCGTTCCCTCGTCGTCCTCCTCGACGACGCCTTCCTCGACGAGCCGATCGAGCGCGGCCTCGGGGTCGACGTCCGCGTCCGTGTTCGCGTTTGCAGTGGGCGAGCCCATCGTCACACCCCCAGGTACCGCTGTCGCGTCTCCTCGTCGTCGCGAAGTTCCTCTGCGCTCCCGTCGAAGACGACCTCCCCCTGGTCGATGACGTACGCGCGGTCGGCAATGTTGATGGCGGCGACCGCGTTCTGCTCCACGAGGAGAATGGTCTTCCCGCTGTCGCGGATGCGTTCGATGGCGTCCTCGACGCTCTCGATGATCTGCGGGGCGAGCCCCTCGTAGGGCTCGTCGAGCATGAGGAGGTCGGCTCCCTGCTTGAGCGCACGGGCGATGGCGAGCATCTGTTGCTCGCCGCCAGAGAGCGTTCCCGCCTTCTGCGTGCGGCGCTCGTCGAGACGGGGGAAGTCCTCGTAGATCTCCTCGTTCGAGAGACCGCTCTCGGAGACCTGGACGTTCCGACCGACCGTGTTCGACCAGTTCCGGGCGACGTCCGGGAGGTGGAGGTTCTCCTCGACGGAGAGGTTCGGGAAGACGCGTCGCTCCTCGGGAACGAGCGCGATGCACCGGAGGAGATGTTCTCCGTCGTCTCCCCGGTGACGTCCGTCCCCCCGAAGAGGACGCGGCCGCTCCGGATGTCAGGGGGCCGCGCTCCGGCGATAGAACGGAGTGTGGTGGTCTTGCCCGCCCCGTTTCGTCCCAGGAGCGCACAGATCTCGCCCTCGTTGACCTCCATCGAGATGTCACGGAGGATGTGGCTCTGCCCGTAGTACGAGTCGACGTTCTCCAGTCGGAGGAGCGCCCCGTCGGCGCTCACAGCTCGACACCTCCCAGATACGCCTCCTGGACGTCCTCGTTGTCACGCACCTCGTCGGGCGTCCCGTCGGCGATGACTCTCCCTCTGTTCAACACGAGGATGCGGTCAGCGATGCGGAAGATGATCTCCATGTCGTGTTCGACGATGAGGATCGTGAGTCCGAGGTCGTCCTGGAGCTCCTCGATGAGGTCGACCGTCGAGTTGGTCTCCTCGGGGGACATCCCCGCGGTCGGTTCGTCCATGAACAGCATTTCTGGCTCCGAGGCGAGCGCGATGGCGATTTCGAGCCGGCGCTTGTCCCCGTAGGGGAGGCTCCCGGCGGTCTGGTCGCGGTGCTTGAGGAGGCCGACCGCGTCGAGCATCCGCTCGGAGATGCGGTGGACTTCCTCGAACGAGCTCCGGTCGCGGAAGAAGTTGAGCTGGAAGGAACCGTGTTCGGCCGCCAGCGCGGCGATCTCGACGTTCTCCTTGACAGTCATGTTCGGGAAGATCGAAGCCGTCTGGAACGACTTCGAGATGCCCGTCTGGACCGCCACGTGCGGCTCCATCCCGGTGATCTCTTCGTCGTCGAAGTAGACCGACCCCGCCGTCGGTTTGAGCATCCCCGTGATGCAGTTGATGAGCGTCGACTTTCCGGCTCCGTTGGGGCCGATGACGGCGCGTGTCTCCCCGCGGTCGACCTGGAAGGTGACGTCGTCGACGGCGGTCAGACCGCCGAACTGCTTCCGGAGGTCCCGGGTTTCGAGGAGACTCATCGGTCGTCACCTCCGCTGTTGCTGCCGCCGTCGGCGAGGCTCGTCAGCCACCGGATGCCGTCCCAGATGGCCCCCCAGATACCCTGCGGGAACACCCAGACGATGGCGACGAACACCGCGCCGAGGACGATGCGCCACAGCGAGCCGATGGAGCCGATGACGGGCAGCGACACGCCCGAGATGACGTTCGAGACGTACTCGAAGATGAGCGCCCCGAACACGGGCCCGATGAGCGATCCCGTACCGCCGAGAACGGTCATGATGACGAAGTCACCGGAGGTGATCCAGTAGAGACCGGTCGTCGGGTGGATGTACGTCTCGTGGATAACGAACAGCGCGCCCGCGGCGCCCGCGTAGCCCGCGGAGATAATAAAGGCCATGTGCTTGTACCGGAAGACGTTGAGCCCGACGAACGAGACGCGCTCTTCGTTCTCGCCGAGCGCCTTGAAGATGAGACCGTACGGCGAGTTGATGATGCGGTAGCCGAACCAGAGGGCGAATATCGCACAGAGCGCGACGAACACGTACTGCCACGTGTACGCCTCGAACAGGTCGAGACCGACGATGGCCTCGTCCAGCTCGAACACCGTCAGCAGGTGGCCGACCGAGATGTCGGAGTAGCCGTTGTCGCCGTTGGTGAGCCACGACCCCGGACCGAGCGCGTAGAAGTACAGCATCTGCCCGAACGTCAGGGTGAGGACGGCGAAGTACACCCCGCTGCGACGGATGGAAACGAAGCCGATGGGCCAGGCGATGACGATGGCGACGAGCGTGCCGACGCCGACCATCAGGATGGGGCTGTCGACGACGCCGCTGAAGAGGGCCGCGGCGTAGGCGGCCGACCCGAAGAACGCGGCGTGGCCGAACGACAGCAGTTCGGTGTACCCCAGGAGGAGGTTGAAGCCGATGACCGCGATGCCGAAGATGAGCACCAGGTCCGGCAGGCCGACGTATCCACCGATGCGCAGGTCGATGATGTCGCCGACGATGCCGAGACCGTTGACGAGCAGAAGCGGGAAGACGAGAATCATCGCGGCGAAGCCGACAAGCGACATCGTGTCGCTCTCGGACATCCGCTCGAGGAGACTGTCTTCGGAACGGGGGTCGGTGGTCTCGTCGACGACCGCTCCGCCGTCGCTTTCGGGTTCGGTCTCGCGACTCATTCACCCACCTCCACGCCGCCGAAGAGGCCCTCGGGCTTGAACACCAGGACGAGCGCGACGAAGAGGTACATCATGATGAACGCCCACTGCGAGAACGTCTGCTGGAACGCCGCGACGATGAGCCCGAGCACCATCCCGCCCGCGATGGCACCGACGACCGACCCCGCTCCACCGACGACGATGGTGAGGAAGGCCGGGATGAGCGCCTGCTGGGTCCCGATCTGCGGGCTGATGGTCTGGATGGACGCGCCGACCAGGCCTGCGAAGGCCGCCAGCGAGGCCCCGACGGCGAACACGAGTGTGTACGACCGATTGATGGGGATACCGAGGAGTCGGACCATCTCGGAGTCACGCGTCCCCGCTTGGACGACCAGCCCGAAGTCCGTCCGCTCGATGATGAGGAACGTCAGGACGATCACGATGCTGGCCAGGAGGACGAGGTAGAGTCGCCACCGGGGGAACCCGCCGACGATGGGGAGGCTCACCGGACCGGACATCTGGATGCCGAAGATGGTCTGTGGCGGAATGGGCTGGAAGGTGTTCCCGCCGACGACCTGTTTGATGAGCTCTTCGACCACGAGCGCGAGCCCGAACGTCACGAGCAGCTGGTCGGTCTCGGGGCGGTCGTAGAACGGCTTCGCGACGAACCGCTCCATGAGCGCTCCGACGACCACGCCGATGATGGGGACGAGGATGAGCGCCGCGAGGAACCCCAGCCCCACACCGTAGTTCGTGATACCGATGCTTTGCAACACCCCGTTGGTGAGTGTCGTCTCCCGGACGACGAACATTCCGATGTACGCGCCGACGAGGTAGAGCGCCCCGTGAGCGAGGTTGAGGAACCGCATCGTGCCCAGGATGATAGTCAGTCCGATCCCCAGCAACGCGAATATCGCGCCCTGCTGGAGCCCGTTGAGGAGTATCGTTACGGCTTGCGAGAGGAGACTCATGATTGTTCGTACGGATTTCCGTTTCTATGGTACTCGTTAGTATTTGTCGGTGTTGGCATTGACGTGTACTCTCCGTCTGTGGGACGACGAAGAACCGCAGGTCGATGGTTACTCGTCGCCGTACTCGCCGAGGTCACACTCGGCAGCCGGACCGGCGTCACAGGCGTAGCCGAGCTGGTCCCGGCTCGTCTGGTTGACGACTTCGAGCAGCCGACTCTCGGTCTGGTCACCCGCGGCGAGTCCGCGCACGACGAGCACGTCGCGCTGAGCCTGGTGGTCGCAGCCGCGCATCGTCTCCTCGCCGAGCCCCATGTCTGTGAAGTTGAAGTCCTCCAGCGCGCGGATGACCTCCGGCGGGTAGAACGTTCCGGCGCGCTCGACGGCGCGGGCGTATTGGATGCTCGCGACGTACGCCAGCCGGGCGGCGTACGACGGTACCTTGTCGAACTCCTCGCGGAACGCCTCGGTGAACGTCTGCGAGGCGCTGTCCTCGAGCTGCCACGACCAGTCCGCGGTCCCGAAGATGCCCTCGATGGAGTCGCTCGCGGCCTCCGCCATCAGGCGGTTGTACAGCGGGACGATGATCTCCTTGTCCTCGGCGAGTCCCTGGTTGATCGCCTGCGGGAGCGAGTTAGCGGCGTCCAGCCCATAGTGGTTCAACACGACCACGTCGGCCTCGTCCGGGACCTCCGAAAGGTACGACGAGTAGTCGGAGGTCCCGAGCGGCGTCGGAACGGATTCGATCTGTTCCCAGTTTGCGATCTCGGTGAAGAACTGGTTCATCGACTCCTGCTGGGTCTGCCCCCACGAGTAGTCGGCGTACAACTGGTAGAATTTGAGGCCCTCGCCGTACTCCTCCTTGACGACGGGTGCCAGTGCCTGCCCGGTCATGTACGCGTTGAACATCTCGCGGAAGCTGTAGCGGACACACTCGGGGCCGGTGGTGTCGTTCGAGTGGGTCAGACAGCACATGTACATGACCTTCTCTTCTTGGCCCAGTTTCTGCTGGGCGATGGCCGTCGCCGACGAAGAGCCACCGGTCCACATGATCACGTTGTCGCGGCTGATCATCCGCGAGGCGGACTGCCGCGCCGTGTCGGGGTCCGTAGCAGTGTCGCCCTCGACAGACGTGACCGTCTTGTCCAGGACACCGTTGCCCGAGAGTTCGTCGAAGAGGTCGACCCAGCCACCGCCGTTGTTGAGGTGCTGTTCGGCCAACTGGTAGCCGCGTAGTTCGTCCGCACCCTCCTGCGAGTACGACCCCGACTGCGGGACGTTGTAGCCGAAGACGACCTCGTCACCCTCGACGGGATAGTTACCGAGCTCCGGATAGTCTTCGCCACCGCCGCCATCGCCACTACCGCCACCGCCGCCATCGCCACCACCGCCACCGCCGTCTCCGCCACCGCCGTCTCCGCCACCACCGCCACCGCCACCACCGTCTCCACCGCCACCGCTGCAACCAGCCAGTCCAGCCAGTCCGGCTACACCGGCGGCACCAGCTGCTTTCAAAACGTCTCGGCGATTCGGCGAGATGTTATCCCGTGCCATACGTATTCCCAGAAGGATTTGTTAATAATTGTTGTGGAAACACAACGAGGTGTTCCAGCCGAAAAATATTAATGTGTATAACTAACAACCAGATACTTTTGCCGATACGAGACCGTCGGGAGGATTATTTACTCGCCTTCGAGTACTTTGGAGAGCCGAGAGAGGGAGTCGACGACGGTCGTCGGGGTCGGACCGATCGTCTCCGGTGGATCGCGTCGGCGATTGACCCACGCGACGCCCATTCCGGCGTTGCCCGCACCGGCAGCGTCCCACGCGTTCGCGGAGACGAGTCGACACGCTTCGATATCAGAACCTATGCGGGAAGCGGCGTTCTCGTACACCGCCGGGTCGGGTTTGAACGTCTTCACCTCGTCCGCACTGATGATGTCGTCGAGGTGAGGTTCGAGGCCCGCGTTCGCGGCGAGTCGCTCGAGCATCGCCGGGTTGCCGTTCGAGAGGACGGTCACCGTGTAGCCCGCGTCGCCGAGGTCCTCCAGCGTCGCGGCGGCGTCGGGATACGGCGAGAGGTGGTCGTACGCCTCGACGACCCGCTCACGCTGGTCGCCGGTCGGTTCGACGCCGTACTCCGCGAGCGCGTAGTCCAGTGCCTTCTTGGTGATCTCCCAGAACGGCTCGTACGCGTCCATCTGGGCCGCCTGATACGAGTACTGGAGCTGTTTGCGCCGCCACGTCTCGTCGACGGCGTCGGTGAGCGGCCCGGAGAGGTCGAGGACGTCACCGAGCCGTCGTTTGACGCTCGACGTGTCACACAGCGTCCCGTACATGTCGAAACACAGTGCCGTCGTCTCGGCCATGGGCCCACCCTCACTCCGGGGCGTAATCAATCCACAGGGACGAGAGAGTGAGAAGGAGTAACATTGTTAAGTCGTATCGAACTGAGTAGTAGATATGGACATCCGCCAGGCGACCCCCGACGACGTTGCTGAGATTCGACGCGTAGCACGCGAATCCCTCGCGGAATCGTACGGACACGCGCTGGAAGCCGACCTCATCGACTCGGTCGTCGAGCGCTGGTACGACGCCGACGACCTCGCCGAGGACCTCGCCGACGACGACACGCACTTCGTCGTCGCCGAGGCAGAGGGCGACATCGTCGGGTTCGTCCAGAGCTACGTCGTCTCCCGCCGCGAAGTCGTCGGCGAGATCGACTGGCTCCACGTCGCCCCCGACCACCGCGGGAAGGGAATCGGCGCGGCTCTGCTGGAGGCGCTCGAGACCGAGCTCCTCAACGTGAGCGTCGAACGGCTCGAAGGAGCCGTCCTCGTCGCCAACGAGATGGGGACCGGCTTCTACGACGACCACGGCTTCACCGCCGCGGGCGAACGACCCATCAACATCGGCGGGAAGGAGTTCGCCGAGCGGGTGTACGTGAAGTTCCCCGACCCCAGCGAGTACGACGCCGACCTCGAAGAGCGGACTGTCAACGGGCGGACGGTGTACGTCGCACACGACGAGACCGTCCGCGGGTCGGGCGGCGTCTTCCACGCCATGTACCTCGACACCGACCGCGGGGAGCGCTACGGCTGGGCCTGCTCCTGCGGGAACGTCGGCGTCGTGATGGACACGATGGAACGACTCGAGTGCGGCCAGTGCGGCAACAGGAGCAAGGCGACCCGCTGGGACGCAGCCTACCTCTGAAAACCGCCGAGTCGCCCGCGACACCGGACTGCACCGAACTCTCTCGGTTCTCCGAATATCAGGATAGATACCAGGAGAGGAAGGTTCAAACGTCTGAACGATGATCGAGTCCCATGGCGGGGGGAACGGTACTCGCAATCGCGGGAGCGAAAGGGGGCGTCGGAAAGACCACGACAAGCATCAACCTCAGCGCCGTCTTGGCGTCACTCGGACGGAGCGTCGTCCTCGTCGAACTCGACCTCGCGATGGCGAACGTCTGTGACTTCCTCGATCTCGACGCGCGCCTCGAACACGGTCGGGACCCGACCCTCCACGAGGTGCTGGCGGACACTGCGAGCGTGGCCGACGCCACTTACGAGGCCCCGGGGGACTTCGACGTGGTCCCGAGCGGGACGACGCTTCAGGGCTTCGCGAACGCCGACCTCCATGCAGCGGGCGACGTCGTGCGCGAACTCCGCGACGCCTACGACGTCGTGCTTCTCGACACCGGCGGCGGGCTGGGAACCGAGACGATCCTCCCGCTCTCGCTCGCGGACGAGACGGTGCTCGTCTCCTCCCCGCGGGTCGCGTCCGTCCGGGACACGAAGAAGACGCGCGACCTCGTCCGCCACGTCGGGGGGGCCGCCGCCGGCGTCGTCTTCGTCAAGTCCGGGAGCGGGCGGTCGCCGGGCGTCGACCGCATTGCGGACTTCCTCTCGGTCGAACTGCTGGGGCACATCCCCGAGGACAGCGCCGTCGCGAGCGCACAGGACATCGGCCGGCCGGTCGTCGTCGCAGAGGAGGACAGCGACGCGGCGAAGGCCTACCGGGCGCTCGGGTCGCGCGTTCACGGGCGTGTCGGGACGATCAAGGCAACCCGTGCGCGCGACGGGGCGGAGAACCACACGGGCGAAGGGGCGGGGAACGACACCGAAGCGGACGTACCGCCCTCGACCGATGACGACAGCGACGGTGCGGACGAGTTCAGTTTCGTCGGGGGAACGTCGGAGGACGACTCGGAGTCCGTGTCGGCCGAACCAGAGGAGGCACCGTCCGCCGAAGCGACCGCAGCGACATCTCCGTCCGACACGGATGCGACAGTGGCCGAGCGAGACACGGCAGCGACCGCTCACGCCGCGACCGCAGAGACAACGTCCGGGACAGACGCGGCAGAGACCTCCACCGGTCGGTCGGCCGAGGCGTCACGACGACGCGAGGGCGACGACACGGCCACAGGCGGACGGACGGTCGAACGCGCCGGACGGCCAACCGACGCCAGAGAGCGGGTCGGGATAACCGACGACACGGTCGAGGAGCGAGCGGGGGCGACCGACGACGAGATCGCGGCACGGCTCGAATCCCTCGAGGACGGCGACGGTGACGCTCCGGAGACGCAATCGGAGGAACCGGAGGAGCCGACCGGTCGGCGGACCACCGAGACGTCGGCGTCACAGTCGACGACGGACGACTCGTGGCAGTCGAAGGGATCGGCAACGAAGCAGTTCATCGACCGGGCGATCGACCTCGTCGACCGCCGAAGCGACTGACCTCCCGTTGACCCGGGTCGGCGTTCCGAGAGCGTGAAGACGGCCGGAGAGCGAGTCCGGCGAGCGCGATAGCGAACGTCGCGAGCCGGATCCAAGAACCAATTTTGATATTCAAGAAGAAACATACACATCGTTCGGATATCCAGACAGACACATGCGCATGAGTAACGGCGTGGTGTTCGCCGTCGCGGGGTCGAAGGGAGGTGTCGGAAAGACCACGACCAGCATCAACCTCAGCGCCGTCCTGGCGGAGGAGGGGTACGACGTGGTGCTCGTCGAGGTGGACCTCGCGATGGCCAACGTGGGGGACTTCCTGGACATCGACGTCGGCCTCGAAGGGGAGGATCCGACGCTCCACGAGGTGCTCGCGGGGACCGCAACCGTGGTCGACGCCACGTACGACTCGCCCTGTGCCTTCGACGTCGTCCCGAGCGGTGCCTCGCTCCGGGGGTACGGAGACGCCGACGTCGGACGGCTGTCGGAGGTTCTCGCGACGCTCCGGTTCGCGTACGACGTCGTGGTCCTCGACACGGGTGCCGGGGTAACCGTGGAGACGGTCCTGCCGCTCGCGCTCGCGGACGAGACGATCCTGGTCTCGTCGCCGCGCGTCGCGTCCGTTCGGGACACGATGAAGACGCGGGACCTCACCCGACAGGTGGGCGGCAGCGTCGCCGGCGTCGTCTTCGTCAGGTCCGGGACCGGCCGGTCGCCCGACGTCGACCACATCGCGGACTTCCTCTCGGTCGACCTGCTGGGGCACGTCCCCGAGGACAGCGCCGTCCCCAACGCACAGGACGTCGGGCTGCCGGTCGTCGTCGCCGAGAGCGAGAGCCGGGCGGCAGCGGCGTATCGTGCCCTGGGCGACTGCCTCAGAGAGCGTCTCGACGCGCTCGAGGCGCTGAACAGGGGAACGCTCTCGGCCGAGAGCTTCGATCAGGACGGGAGTGGTTTCGCGTTCGTCGACAGACCGAGCGACGGCGACGGTGGGGATCAGGCGGACGACGCGAACGAACGGCCGGCCGGAACGGACGAGCGGGTTGCAGATGCCGTGTCTCGGACGACGAACGGGCACGTGAACGGATCGACGCGCGGCGGGACCGACGAGGCCCCCTCACTGACGCTGGCGAACGGGGCAAGACCGGACACGCCGTCGACTTCGAATGACGAACCACTGAACCACACGGACGAGAACCCGGAGGGAGAGGTCGGCGAACCCCCCGACGAGACGGAAGACGCCGACGAACCGAAGACGGCCGGCCATCTCGACGCCGAAGCCCAGCCGGACCGGGACGGCGACGCCGACGAGACGGGCGAGACAGCGGACGCCGAAGCAGATAACGAGACGGGGGCGATCGGAGCCGTCGAGTCGACCGACGAAACCGAGACGGCCGCGGCCGCCGACGTCGAAGTCTCGGCGGGCAGTGCCGACGTCCTCGACGAGGAGAGAGCGGGGGACACCACGGGCACGACCGACGACAGCGACGTCACCGAGGTCCGTGATGACGGTGATGACGACGACGGCGCGGGGACCGACGACTGTGCGGGCCCGACCGACGTCGACTCCCCTGATGAGACCGAACGGACGGACAAGACCGGGTTCACGGTCGATGCCGACGACACGGAGGACACTGGCGATCCGGAGGTCGTAGACGGCTCGGGGGGCTCGGGGACCACCGAAGCCGACGACGGCACCGACGACACTGAGGAGACTGACGACACTGCGAACTCGGCGTCGGCCGGTTTCGCCGAAACCACTGAAACCGCTGACGTCGAGGTCGGCGGCGAGGAGGGAGACTCGGACCGGGCGCGGGACGGCACCGAGGAGTCGTCAGGTTGGGCCACGAAACGGCTCATCGACCGAGCGAGGGGACTGGTCGACCGCCGGAACGAGTAGTCGGCTACCCCTCCCCGACCATCCGCTCTTCGTCCTCCCACTCCTGCTCGCGGAGTTCGTACTTCTGTATCTTGCCCGTCGCCGTCTTCGGGAGCTCCTTCACGAACTCGATCTCCTTGGGGACCTTGTACGTCGCGATGCGCTCGCGGCAGAACTCGACGAGCTCCGACTCGGAGGTCCCGGGGTCGTTCGGGTCGCCGCCCTTCGGGACGACGAACGCCTTCGGAACCTCGCCCCACTCGTCGGAGGGGGCAGGGATGACCGCGACGTCACCCACCGCGGGGTGATCAAACAGAGTGTCTTCGAGTTCGATAGAGGAGATGTTCTCCCCGCCGGAGATGATGATGTCCTTCTTCCGGTCCTGGATGATGAGCATCCCGTGTTCGTCCATCGCGGCGAGGTCACCCATGTGGTAGTAGCCCTCAACGCGGTCGTTGAACGCCTCCTCGGTCTCTTCGGGCTTCTCCCAGTAGCCGTCCATCACCTGGTTGCCACGGACGACGATCTCGCCGATAGTCGTTCCGTCTCTCGGGACGTCGTTGCCGTCCTCGTCGACGACACGCACTTCGGTACCGAGGTAGCCGATGCCCTGCTTCTTCTTGACCGCGAACCGGGAGTCCGAGTCGGTATCGAACAGGCGCTTCGTGTCGGAGGTGGTGATGAGCGGCCCCGTCTCGGTGGCACCGTACACGTGCTTCAGGTACCAGCCGAGGTCGTCTTCGATGCCGCGGATGGTCGCTTCGGGCGGGGCCGCACCCGCCGTGGCGACGCGAACGGGGTTCGCGCCCGTGGGCTGGGGGTCGTGCTCCTCGTAGTAGTCGATCAGTCGCTTCAGCACCGTCGGGGCGGCACAGAGGTACGAGACGTCCTCGTCCCGAATCGAGTCGAAGATGTGTTCGACGTCGACCCCGCGGGTGCAGACGTGTCGCGCGCCCACCCCCGTGACGGCGTATATGTGCCCCCAGCCGTTGACGTGGAACATCGGGAGCGTCCAGTAGTAGACGTCGGCATCCGTGAGTTCCTGGTGGATACTGACGAGATACGCGTGGAGCGTCTCGGTTCGGTGGGTTCGGCAGACCCCCTTGGGGTCGCCGGTCGTCCCCGAGGTGTAGTTGATGGTGACGATCTCGTCCTCGTGCATCTCGGGGCGCTCGTGTTCGCCCCCCTCGGCGACGAGGTCGTCGAACGAGAGCCAGTCACCATCGACCTTCTCGGTGTCGTTCGTGACGAACAGTTCGGTGGGCACCTCGTCGCGGACCTGTTCGATCTTGTCCGCGTAGTCGTAGTCGGCGTAGATGGCCTTCACCCCGGCGTCGTTGAGGATGTACTCGAAGTCGCTCGGCACCAACCGATAGTTCAGTGGCGTGTGGATGGCACCGCACTCGAAGGAGGCGTACGCCGCCTCCAGGTGGTAGTGCGTGTTCGGGTCCAAGACGGCCACCCGGTCGCCTTTCTCGACGCCGCGTGCCTGGAGCGCGGCGGCGAACCCGTCGACGCGCTCACCGAGTTCCGCGTAGGTGTATCGGTCGCCAGTCGTCGCCAGCACCGCCTCCTGGTCGGCGTAGTGTCTCCGCGCCCGGTCCAGAAAATCGGTCACGAGGAGTGGTTTCTCCATACGAAGGTCGTTTACGGACGTTCATGAAATAGATTGCGGGAGACGCGTCTCTCCGCCGCACTCTCGGTCGTCAGTCCTCCAGCGGCGTGTCCGCCTCGTACACCTCGACGGTTCTCGCAGTGACGACGAACCAGAGGTCCCACGCGACGAAGGCGATGACGCGCGCGTCGTCGTCGGCTCGACTACGGCGGTGTTCGAAGAGCGTATCGACCGCTTCGACATCGACGATGGAAGAAAGGGGGCGAACCGACGTGAAATCGTCGAGGAGTTCGTCGGCGGCACGCAACACGGCGTCACTGAGCGACTCCGTCTCCGACACCTCGTACCGCAGGAGAACATCCGAATCGGATGGCCGGACGTCGGGAGAAGACACCATCGGTAGTCCACGTTCTACACAGGGCAAAATAAGCGTACTGGAGGCGGAAATATAAATTATTCAATATTTACCGGCGAGCGGATCGATCAGTTCGTCGGAGGGGGGCGAACCCCTCCACGCAGGACAGCGCGTCTCGGTATGAGAGGGGATGTCGCACCGAGGCTCTACGGGTCTCTCCATCCGTTTGAATTCTCACGTGACACAACGGGGCAATCACAAACTACCCAGGAAAGTGTCATATCAGCCGGAACCGAAGAGTGGGGTATGGCACTCTCAGACTACACCGGGCTGACTCCCCAGGCGGAGCCTGGGCTCGTCGTCGGCCGTGTCGCACAGCATCACCGCTGGACGATGGAGGCGGACGAGACCGCGACCTGTCCGAACTGTGACACAGTTCTGGACCTCCACGAGCGCCACCTCCTCGTGACGCTCTCCGAGGAGTCCGAATACCTCCCCGCCGGGAAGCGCTACCTCTGCAACGAGACCTGTCTGCGCGGCTGGCTCGACGCGGAGTGATCACGCTGTTCTGCCTCGGTTCGCCACGGTGAGCGGTGGCTGTGGTCGTCCCCTCGCGTGGGTGTCCGACCATCCACCCGCCAGGGCCGCCGCGGTCACGGTCTTCGGCCGGGTTCGCCCGAGGGATCAGGTCGCGGTCGATCCGCCCTCCGCGTCGGGCGCACCGGAGTCGGGGGACCCATCGGAGTCGTCGGAACCGTCGGCGACTCCGGGAAGCCCGCCCGGGAAGAACGTCGCGTCGACGGGGGTGTTCCCGACGAACACGTCGAACGCGAGCAGGAGTACGCGCCCGGCGTCGACCGGGTGCCACCCGTCCTCGTCGACCGGTCCCTCGAAGCAGGTCACACTCCCGTCCCGTTGTTCGACGCAGACCGCCACCTCGCGGTCCTCGTACGCAGCGAGGTCGAAGTCGAAGCGCGACGGCTCCCTACCCTCGGCGGTCGGTTCGACGGTACAGTCGAGTTCGAGGTTCGTCAGCGTGTTCGTGTCGACGAACCGGAGCGCGACCGCGACGAGCCGCTCGGCGTCACCAGGGCCTGGTCGCGAGACGGTCGGGTCGCCGTCCTCGAAGCCGGCCGCAAACGCCACCCGCGACGTGCCCACGGTCAGCACTCCCGTACAGCGGCTGTCGACGAAGAACCCGGGTGGGAACCCGAGTCCAGCTCCCCCGCCGTCGTCGACAGGCCTCACCAGCGGGAAGGCGTCGACGTTGTTCGACGCGAGCGGGTTCGGCGCGTCGCAGAAGCCGTCGCCGTCGGCGTCGGCACACGTCTGACTGAAGCCGTCACCGGCGGGCGTCCCGTAGAAGTTCCCGCCGAGGGACGGCCCACCGACGATGTTCGGCCCGGGAACCGGTGGCCGACTCCACGCGTTCGGATCCGAAAAGCCCGACGCGACCACGACGTTCCGGTCGTTCACGAGGAGGTTGTCGACGAACTCGTTCCCGGAGAGTTCGCCGAACTCGTCCGGCGCTCCGACGTGGATGCCGACGTCCGCGCTGTCGACGATGCGGTTCCCGGAGACGGTGTTGCCGCTGGAGATACCGTCGCCGGGCTGGAACTCGATTCCGATTCCGTTCCGGGTGAACTCGTTGTCGCGGACGTCGTTCCCGGTAGACCCGAGAGCGGCGCCGTCGAACCGGACACCGACGCCGTTGTCGTCGAACGTGTTGTCCCGGACGTCGGTCGAATCGGACTAGAACACGTCGACTCCGACACCGTTGCCGACGAAGACGTTCTGCCGAACGTCGCTCGGTCGGCCGGTGTCGAGAAAACTGACGCCGGCGTTGTTGTTCTCGACGACGTTCCCCGCGACGGTTCCGCCCGTGATCGGTCCGTACGAGACGCCGACCAGGTTGTCCGTGAGATCGCTGTCGAGGACGTCGACGGAGACGATCTCGAAAGCGTCGACGCCGACCCCGTTCGAGGAGAAGCTACTGTCGGAGACGGTCCCACCGGTGTCGACGGCGAAGCCGATCCCGTCCTCGAAGCCGGAGACGTCGACGTTCACGATGTCGACGTTGCGTGTGTTGACCTCGATACCGGCTCCGGTCCCGTCACCCGTTATCGAGAACCCGTTCCCGTCGTACGTGACGGGCCCCGCGCTCCTAGCGATCACGATACAGGTCCCCGAACCGGTCAGGTCGGCCGTCTGCGTGTACGTTCCCGGTGTCGAGATCACCCCACAGGAGGCGATGTCAGCCGTCACCTGCGCGTTCGAGAGGCCGACCGGGGACAGCACCGTCCCGAGGATCACGAGCGCGACCAGCGCGACTCCCAGCGTCTTCCCGCGCTCGACCGCGCGTGTGTGTCTTCGTTTCATGACACAGGGACGGATACGTGTTGATTAGTTATGTTTACAGAGAAACATCTGTTCGGTTTGACTGTTCGGTTAACAGTGGCCTACCGAGGCGCGTTCGGTTCGGCACGGCGCAGAGACGTCGGGTCGTCCGCCAGCCATAGCAGTGCCGTCGGAACACAGCGGCGTGACTCTCCGGCGGGCGGCGAAAAAAGAACAGTCGTGGGGCGTCGTCTCGCTCGGGGTGCTCAGTCGTCCCGGACCTGCTTCTGGATGTCCTCGACGATCTCGGGGTTGCGCAGCGTCGTCGTGTCGCCCAGTTCCTCCTCGTTGGCGATCTGTTCGAGGAGGCGACGCATGATCTTCCCCGACCGGGTCTTGGGTAGTTCGGGCGTGAAGACGACCTGTTCGGGCCGGGCGATGGGACCGATGGCGTCCTCGACGCCCTCGATAATCTCCTCGCGCATCTCGTCGCCGCCCTCGAAGCCGTCCTCGAGGATGACGTAGGCGTACACCGCCTCGCCCTTGATCTCGTGGTCGCCGCCGACGACGGCCGCCTCGGCGACACCCTCGACGCCGACGATGGCCGACTCGATCTCCATCGTTCCCAGGCGGTGCCCGGAGACGTTGATGACGTCGTCTACCCGTCCGAGGACCGTGATGTAACCCTCGTCGTCGATCTTCGCGCCGTCCTCGGGGAAGTAGACCCAGTCGTCGGGGTTACTGGAGTCGGTATCGGAGTACTCCTTCCAGTACTCCTCGATGAAGCGCTCGTCGTTCTTGTACAGGGTTCGCAGCATACCCGGCCACGGCTTCTGCACCGTGAGGTAGCCAGCCCGTCCCGCTTCGACCTGTTCGCCCTTCGTGTCGACGATACGCACGTCGAGGCCGGGGAGCGGCGGGCCGGCGCTGCCGGGCTTCATCTTCTTGATGCCGGGCAGGCCCGTGATCATCATCCCGCCCGTCTCGGTCTGCCACCACGTGTCGACGACGGGACAGGACTCGTCGCCGATGTGCTGGTAGTACCACTTCCACGCGCGCGGGTTGATCGGCTCGCCGACCGTCCCCAGCAGGCGGAGGCTGGAGAGGTCGTGGCGTTCGGGGAACTCGCTGCCCCACTTCATGAACGCTCGAATCGCCGTCGGAGCGGTGTACAGCTGGGTCGCGTCGTAGTCGTCGATGATCTGCCAGAGGCGGTCGCGCTCGGGGTGGTCGGGCGTGCCCTCGTACATCATCGTGGTCGTGCCCAGCGAGAGCGGCCCGTAGACGATGTACGAGTGACCGGTGATCCAGCCGATGTCCGCCGAGCAGAAGTACGTGTCCTCGGGCTTGATGTCCAACACGGCCTGCGAGGTCCACGTCGCCCACGCGAGGTAGCCGGCGGTGGTGTGCTTCACCCCCTTCGGCTTACCCGTCGTTCCCGAGGTGTACATGAGAAAGAGCATGTCCTCGGCGTCGCGCTCGACGGGGTCGACCTCCGCGCCTTCCTGTTCGGCGACGAGGTCGGCGTAGCTGTGCTGGTTGTCGGCGAAGTCGTGGCCGAAGCCGTCGCCGTCCATCAGGCGCTCGGCGACGACGACGCCCCCGACGTCGTGGTCGACACCCGCGAGACCCTCGTTCGCCTTCTCGAGGTGGTCGAGCGGGTCGCCGCGGCGGTAGTACCCGTCGCAGGTGATGAGGTACTCCGAGTCGGCGGAGTTCATCCGGGTGGCGAGCGCATCGGCGGAGAAGCCCGCGAACACCACCGAGTGCGGCGCGCCGATGCGCGCACACGCCAGCATGGCGATGGGCAGCTCTGGAATCATCGGCATGTACATCGTGACGACGTCGTCCTCGCCGACGCCCATCTCCTGCAGTGCGGCCGCGCACTCGTTGACCTCGCGATGCAGTTCCTCGTACGTGTACGTGATGTTGTCTTCCTCGATCGGCTCGCCGACCCACTCGATGGCTGCCTCGTCGCCGCGCTCCTCCAGGTGGCGGTCCAGACAGTTGTGCGAGACGTTCAGCTTCCCGTCGGTGAACCACTTGTAGAAGGGGGGGTTCGAGTCGTCGAGCACCTGGTCGTAGCCCTCGTACCAGTCGAGGAGCTCGGCCGCCGCCTCCCAGCAGTCGGGCCACTCCTCTTCGAACTCGTCGTAGATGTCAGGGTCGGAGACGTTCGCCTGCTCGACGAACGCTTCCGGCGGTTCGAACTCCTCCTGCTCTGCCAACCGTGCCTCGAGTTCCGCGTCACCTTCTGACATAGCTCGCTAGAGAGGTTCCGAATCATCCATGATAAACCATTTGTTTGCCGCACGATTGAGATGTGCGAGAAACACTCTCACAGGGGTTCGGAGGGCGAGAAATCGAGTGACGCGAGGAGCGCAACGGGAAGCGACTCGACGGCCGTGCGTTCGTAGCGTCTATCGTGACTGTGTACCGCTGGTCCGCCGCCCGTCCCGGCGAACCCACGGCAATGACTCACAACGAACACTATCAGACCAGTCCGACCGTCTCGCGGTACTGGCCGTACTGCGCCTCGAACACCTCCATGATCTCGCCCATCGTCGCGTACGCCTTCACCGCCTCGACGAGCGCCGGCATCACGTTCTCCTCGGCTTCAGCGGCCTCGCGGACGGCGTCGAGCGCCTCCTCGACGGCCTCGTCGTCGCGCTCGGTTTTCACCGATTCGAGCCGCGAGAGCTGGCGGTCCTGCACTTCCTCGGAGACGTGCAGCAGGTCGGGTCGGGTGTCCTCGTCCATCGTGTACTTGTTGACGCCGACGACGACCTCCTCGCCCTGTTCGACGCGTTCTTGGTACTCGTAGGAGGCGTCCTGGATCTCGCGGTGGAAGTAGCCCTGCTGGATACCCTCCAACACCCCGTCGCGGACGGAGCCGTCGCCCATCTCGCGGATCTCCTCGAGGTAGGCCATCGTCTGCGCTTCGACCTCGTCGGTGAGCGACTCGACGAAGAACGACCCGCCGAGCGGGTCGATGACGTCGGCCGCGCCGCTCTCCTCGGCGATGATCTGCTGGGTTCGGAGCGCGACGCGGACGGCCTCCTCGCCGGGCAGCGCGAGCGCCTCGTCGTAGGAGTTGGTGTGGAGGCTCTGGGTGCCGCCGAGCACGCCCGCGAGCGCCTGGATGGTCACCCGGATGACGTTGTTCAGCGGCTGCTGGGCCGTGAGCGACTGCCCCGCCGTCTGGGTGTGGAACTTCATCCGCTTCGACTCTGGTTTGGAGGCCCCGTACCACTCGTCCATCACCCGGGCGTAGATGCGTCGTCCGGCCCTGAACTTCGCCACCTCCTCGAAGATGGAGTTGTGGGAGTTGAAGAAGAACGACAACTGGGGGGCGAACTCGTCGACATCGAGCCCCCTGTCGACGGCGTCCTCGACGTAGGCGAACCCGTCGGCGAGTGTGAACGCGAGTTCCTGAGTCGCCGTCGACCCGGCCTCGCGGATGTGGTAGCCGGAGATGGAGATGGGGCTGAACTTCGGCGTCTCACTGGCCGCGAACTCGACCGTGTCCGTGACGAGCTTCAGGGAGGGCTCCGGCGGGATGACCCACTCCTTCTGTGCGATGAACTCCTTCAGCATGTCGTTCTGGAGGGTGCCATCGATCTCCTCGCGCGGCACACCGCGCTGGTCCGCGAGCGCGACGTACATCGCGAAGATCACCGGCGCGGAGGGGTTGATGGTGAAAGAGGTCGTCACGTCGGCGATGTCGATCCCGTCGAAGAGGACCTCCATGTCGCGGAGGGTGTCGACGGCGACACCTTCCTTACCCACCTCCCCGTCGGAGAGGGGGTCGTCGGAGTCTTTCCCCATCAACGAGGGCATATCGAACGCCGTCGACAGACCCGTCTGGCCGTGCTCGATGAGGTAGTGAAAGCGCTCGTTCGTCTCCTGTGCGGTGCCGAAGCCCGCGAACTGCCGCATCGTCCACGTCCGCCCGCGGTACATCGTCGCGTACGGTCCCCGCGTGTAGGGGAACTCCCCGGGGAAGCCGAGGTCCTCCTCGTAGTCCAGCCCACTCACGTCGGCGGGGGTGTAGATGTCCTCTACCTCGTGGTTCGAGACGGTCGCGAAGCGCTCTTTCCGCTCGCCGAAGCGGTCGATGACGGGGTCGCGCGTGTCTTCTTCCCACGATTCGCGCGCCTCGCGGATCTCGTCGAGGTCCTCCTCGTCGTACATGCACGGGGTTACCGACGGACGATGATTAAGGATTCGGGTCCGCCGGCGTCGGTGCGACTCGGACACTGCAGGCCTGGTCGTTTAGTGGTTCAGTCGTTCAGGGTCCGTATGGGCGCGGGAGAATCCGACCGATGCAAGTACGGAGCCGAGACGGGTCTCGTCGACGACACGGTTCCCATCGAGATCTGCGAGCGTGCCACCTGGGAGGACCACGACCGGTGCGTCTGGCACGCGCAGGTCGACGGGAAGACGAAGGAGGTGCTCGAATCGGCGGACCCGACGGAGCAGTCGGCCATCGACGGGGCGTACCTCGTAGAGGCGTCGCTGGCGAACGTCGACTGGTTCGCCGACACCTCGCTCGTCGAGGCCAACTTCACCGGGGCGGACCTGAAGGGTGCGGACTTCTCCAGGGCAAACCTGACGCTGGCGACGCTGACTGACGCGAGCGCCATCGTCACCGACTTCAGCGACGCGAACCTCGAGGGGGCCATCCTCACGAACGCCGACGTGCGCCGGGCGACACTCGAGGGCGCGCGCCTCCACGAGACTGTCCTCCGCGACATGAACATCGGCGGCGGGACGAGGATGGGAGACGTCTCTATCTACGATCGCGACAGCGCGCCGCCGGACCTGATCGACAAACAACCGCTCGAAGCGGCGGCATGGGTGTACCGACAGCTCCAGTTCCTCTACGAGGACAACGCGCTTCCCCAGCTGGCTCGGCGGAGCTACCACAAGGAGCGGGACGCCCGCAGACGGCTCGCGTGGCGAGAGTCGGACTACACCACAGCGGTGAAGTGGGAGCTCTCCCGGTGGGTCATGAAGTACGGGAGCAGTCCGTACCGGGTGCTCCTCACGTCGTTCGTCGTGGTGGTCGTGGCCGCACTCTTGTTCCCGCTCACCGGCGGCATCCAGGAGACACAGGCCGGCGAGACCATCACGTACTCGATCGACAACCCGGAGGACGCCCCGCAGTGGTGGCTGGGACAGGTCCTGTTCAAGAGCCTCTACTTCAGCGTCGTCACGTTCGCCACGCTGGGGCTCGGCGACATCCAACCCATCGGCACCACCGCACGGTTCATCGCGGGCGTCGAATCGATACTCGGATCGCTTCTGGCGGCCCTCCTCGTGTTCGTGCTCGCCCGTATCGTGACCTGGTGAGCGCACGGGGAGGGACGACCCTGACTGCGGTGCCGCGTCCGACCCGACGGGCGTCCCACGCGCGATACGGACGGCGGTTCCGCCGGCGTCGAGAGCGGAACTCGGCCGGAACCGTCGCGGTTCTCAACCTCCGGGAACGAAGAGGATTGATTATTTCATACAAGACCAAGGGGAGGGACAGAGATGTGTGAGAAGACGCGTCTTCCAGCCTCCAGACGGACAGTCCTCGCGGGAGCGGCGGTGGTGCTCGGCGTCCCTTCTCTCGCCGGGTGTAGCACGCGCTCCGGTGGCGGTGGCGATGCGCCCGCTCCGATCACCCTCACGCAGGAACACAGCTGCGACGTCTGCGGCATGGTCATCCCGAATCACCCCGGCCCCTCCACGGAGATATTCTACCCGGACCGCGAACCCGCAGGACACACCAACCCCGCCCGGTTCGACAGCACCTGGGAGGCCTACCAGTTCCACTTCGAGCGCCGCGACGAGGGCTGGCAGGCGGCCGCGTTCTACGTGACCGACTACTCGTCGGTCGAGTACCGGACGTTCACCGAGGGAGGCGACACCCTCATCTCGACGCATCCCGAGGCCGAGGCGTTCGTCTCGGCCGCGGAGGTCACGTACGTCGTCGATAGCGAGGTGAAGGGTGCGATGGGGAGAGACCTCATCGCCTTCTCGGCTCGGGAGGACGCCGAGTCGTTCCGCGACGAACACGGCGGGCAGCTGATGCGTCACGACGACGTGACCCCCGCGACCATCGCGAGTCTGGGACAGTGATTGGCTGGCGGGGGACCACGACACGATGACGTTCATCACTCCTCGGACGGTGCGAGCCGTGGCGGCAGTTCTCCTCGGCGTCCTCGTCGTCTCCAGCGGCGCCTTCGCGCTCGGTCCGGCGCCCGGCGACCAGCTCCGGCCGGTCCCCTTCGACCGGACGCTCAGGACGGGGATGACCTACGTCGACGTCAATCGTGCCGAGACGGAAGGCTTCCACATCCCCCGCGCGGAGGTGTACTTCTCGCAGTACCGCTTCGTCGTCGGCTACTACGGCGTCGAGACGGCCGCCGGAGAGGTCGCCTCGCCGGAGACGAGGGCCGGGTTCGGCGACCCACTCGCCGTGTTCGTCTCGGACTTCTCGACGGTCACGCCCGTCCTCTCCGCGGAGAGGTATCTCCGGACGGAACGCGGCCGGGCGGTCGGGTGGACGCGAGCGGAGGACGCCGCGTTCGTCGTCGGGACCGGGGCGCGCGCGCCGAGCCGCGAACTCGCCGTCCCCTTCGCCGGTCGAGCCGACGCCGTCGCGTTCAGCGAGCGGTACGGCGGCCGGGTCGTCGACTGGGAGACGCTGCAGCGGACGGTCGAGAACCCACTCACGGTGCGAAGGGAACGGTTCGAGGCGCGCATCGCCGCCGATCACGCGTGGGCCGACGGCGTCGCTGCCGACGGCCGAGCGCTGCTGGATCGTCCGACCTCGGTCGTCGTCGGCGAGGACGCCCCGACGCTCGCGGCCGCCATCGCGCGGGCGCCGCCGAACACCACCGTCCGCCTCCCGCCCGGGACCTATCCCACGACGAACTTCTCCGTCGAGAAGCCGGTGACGCTCGTCGGCGCGGGGAACGCGACGGTGCTCCGGGGGAACGGCACCGACTCGGTGTTGACGCTCCGACACCCCCGTGTCGCGGTGTCGTCGCTCCGCATCGACGGAATCGGCCCGAACGGAACCCAGCGACGGCCGCACGGGGAGGGTCTCACGGAGGAGGACTGGTCGCGCGTGGTCGAGTTCGCGTACGGCCAGGGCGACGCCGGCGTCGTGCTGGACCGCGCGAACGGCTCGGTCGTCCACGACGTCACCATCGACACGCCGGCCAGCGGCGTCGTCGTCCGGTTCTCCGACCGGGCGGCGGTACTCGACACGAGGGTAGAGGGGACCGACCATCCCCGGGAGGGGTTCATGGGCGTCGTCCTGATGCAGTCGCGGGCGCTCGTCGAAGGGTCGACGTTCCTCGGCGGCCGCGACGGCGTCTACACCCACCGCGCCGACGGCTTCGTCGTCCGCCACAACCAGATGCGCGGGGAGCGGTACGGCGTCCACTTCATGTACACCTCCCGCGGGCTGGTCGCGAACAACACCATCCGGGACACACGAGCGGGTGTCATCATCATGACCCGGCCGGTCGAGAACAGCGTCGTGGACAACGACATCCGCGACTCGGAGTACGGCTTCATCCCCGTCGGGAGCGACAGCTACTACGCGCGGAACGTGCTGGTCGACAACGGTCACGGCCTCTCCGTGTCGGGTCACCGCTCGGTCTACGAGGAGAACGTCGTCGCGGGCAACGACGTCGGTGTCCGCGCCACGACCCTGTTCCCGACGAACTGGGTCGTCCGGAACGACTTCGTCGCCAACGGCGAGCAGATCGAGACGGGACGCGGTCCCCTGCGGACGTGGTCCCGGGGCGGCGAGGGGAACTACTGGGGGCCACTCCCGATTCCCGACGCGGACGGGGACGGGACGCTCGACCGTCCGTACCGACCGACGGGGCCGGTCGGCGGCGTCCTCCGCGACCACTCGGCGGCGTGGACTGTCTCGCAGGCCCCGTCGGCCGTCGCGCTCCGCGCCGTCGGGACGGACGTCTCCGGTCTCCGCTCGGCGGGCGTCGTCGACCAGTCGCCGCGTGCAGGCCCAGTCGCTCCCGAGGTCGTGGCAAACGTGACCAGAGAGGTGAGCGGATGACCGACTCGGGAGGGCGTGAGTCGACGGCCGACGCGAACCCGGACGCTCAGAGCGCATCCGAAGGCGCGCGGGACGGACCGTCAGAGCGCAGAGGTGATCAGCGCGAGGTGAGTGACGGGACCGACAGCGGCCCGGCGGTGACCGTCACCGACCTCCGTCGCGGGTTCGGGAACGTGACCGTCGTCGACGGCGTCTCGTTCGCGGTCGAACCCGGAACGCTCGTGAGCCTCGTCGGCCCCAACGGTTCGGGGAAGTCGACACTCCTCCGGGTCGTCGCGGGCGTCCTCGGGGCGGAAGGGGGCCGGGTCGACGTCGCTGCTCACGGCGTGCGTCCGGTCGGCTACCTCCCCCAGCAACCGTCGTTCCGTCCGGGCTTCTCGGTCGTGGACACGCTTCGGTTCTACGCGGACCTGCTCGGCCCCGACGCGGCGGACGACGTCGACGTCGACGCGGTACTCGACCAGGTCGGCCTCGCGGGGACCCGCGGCCGCAACGTCGAGGCACTCTCTGGCGGGATGACGCGCCTGCTCGGCCTCGCGCAGGCGCTCCTCGGCGACCCGTCGATCCTCGTGCTCGACGAACCCGCGAGCGGCCTCGACCCGGCGATATCGACGCACATCTTCGAGACGGTCCGCGCTCTCGCGGACGACGGGAGAGCGGTACTGCTCGCCTCCCACGACCTCGTCTCCGTCGAGCGGGCCGCAGACCGGGTGCTCGTTCTCGACCGCGGGGCGTTCGTCGCCGACGGGTCGCCGGACGAACTGGTCGCGGCGGCCGACGCGGACGGCCTCGTCGACGTATTCCTCGACGTCGTCTCCGGTGGCGAGGGTGAGGTGCCGACGGTCCGGACGGGGCTCGAAACGGGGCACGACAGGGGTGAGAGGCGGTGAGCTTCCGCGCGCGCGACGGTCGCGCTCGCGCGCTCGCTGTCGCGGCACGGGACCTCCGGACCGTCGTCCGAACCTGGTCTGTCCTCGCCCTCGGGGCCGTCGTCTTTCTCACGCTGGTCGGCGTCGTCGTCGCCGGGAGCGGCGCGGGCGGGTTCGGTCCCCTCGCGCTCGACCTGTTGTTCGCCGTCGAGGTGCTCGTCCCGCTGTTCGCCTTCGCGGCGGGCTACCGGGCGGCGCTCGACGATCGCGCCTCGGGCGAACTGGAGGCCATCCGGACGTACCCGCTCACTCGCGCGGAGTACGTCCTCGGGGCGTACCTCGGGCGGGCGGTGTTCGTCGCGAGCGTTCTCCTCATCACCCTCATCGTCGCCGGTGTCGTGGGCGCGACGCTCGCACCCGGGCGGACCGACCTCATCGCGGCGAACGACGCGGCCGACTCGGTCTGGTTGTTCGTCCGGTTCACGGTCCTCACGGTCGTCTTCGGTCTCGTCACGCTCGCTGTCGCGGTAGCCGTCTCCACGGCCGCGCGGAGCGTCAGGCAGGCGCTCGCCGTCGTCGTCGCGCTCGCCGTGGCGTTCCTCGTCGGCATCGATGCGAGTGTCGTCGCGGGGCTGGCCGGCGGCCTCTCGCCGGAAGTCCTCCCCCTGACGGTCGCGCTCTCGCCGGCGAGCGCGTTCCGCGGGCTCGTCCTGGACCAGGTCGTCGGCGCGGTGAGCGGGCGCGACGCCGGGAGCACGCTCCCCGGTCTCGTCGGCTTCGTCGGGTGGTTCTGTGGATCGCTCCTCCTGGCCGTCGTCACCGTCTGGGAGTGAGCCGACCCGGGTCCTGTCGGCGTGAGAGAGGTTCGCCGACGCGCGACGCAGACGACCGGCTCCGTCGGCGTCGAGAGCGGGTCGAGGTCGGGACCGTTGAAGAACGTCCACTCGGCGAACCCCGCGTCGGCCAACAGGAGTTCGAACTGCGCCTTCGGAACCACACTCATCTCGAACGCCATCGTCTCGACGACGTCCCCGGTCTCGTGGTCGGCGTAGGTGAACGCGTGCGCGACGGTCAGGTCGAGTTTGTCCGCGAGTTCGACCGTCACGTCGAGGTCGTACCTCCGGCCGTCGTGGGTGAAGGCCCGGGTCGTCGTCGACCCGTCGCGCTGGTCGCAGAGGGCGTCGACGTCGGGGAGGTCGACCCAGAAGACGAACTGGCCGTCCTCGCGGAGCGACTCGGCGGCGTTCCGGAACACGGCGCGCTGGTCGGCGAGGGAGGTGACGTGGCGGACGACGTTGAGCGGCGCGATGACGATGTCGAAGTGGACCTCGAAGACGGCCGCGAACGACGTGACGTCCGTCTGGACGACTCGCGTGTCGAGCCCCCGGTCGGCGGCTTTGCGCCGGAGGACGGCGAGCATCGCCGCGGAGAGGTCGATGCCGTACGCGTCGACGCCAGCCGCGAGCAGGTCGAGGGGGATCTCGCCCGGCCCGCAGCCGAGTTCGAGGACCGCGTCGGCGTCGCGACAGTAGTCGACGAAGAACGGGCGGTCGGGTCAGTTCACCGGCAGCGCGTCGTCGTAGAAGCGGGCCCAGGCGTCGAACGGGACGTCGGTCATCACTCACGAGACGTCGGCACTATGGATAGCCGCTTCCGTGGTCAGCCGAAGTTCTCGACCTTGGGGTCGCCGTCGTATCCCAGTTCCGCCAGCGCCTCGGCCGCCCGGTCGACGAAGTCGGCGAAGCCGTAGACGAACACCTGCTCGTCCTCGTCGCCGTCGTCGCCGAGGAGCGCGTCGCGGAGGTGGACCACGAGGTCGGCGTCGGCGTCGTCCATCATGACGGTCGCGCCCATGGCGGCGAGTTCCTCCAGGCGGGTCTCGTGGGCGGGGTCGTCGTCGAGGT
>JBEPYA010000016.1:0-27400 GCA_041641615.1 Salinigranum sp.
GTACCGGTTCGCCGCAAACTGCAGGTACGACGAACGGGTCGAGGAGGCGCTCGCCGACCTGGACTGGCGGGTCGCGTCGTTCGACCGGGAGGACGAGCCCACCCCCGAGGAGGAGGCCTCGACGATGGGGTGGGGGGCGGCCCGGACGTTCGGAGCGAGGGGTGAAGACGAGCACGCTGGGGACAGCGAACCACCGGTCGCGGTGGTCGACGAGGGCGATGTGGGGAAGGAGCCGATGACGCGAGTACTCGCCGCCGACGCCGAAACGCTCGGCGACCGACTGCTCGAACTCGCGGCGGCGGTCGGCGAACAGTAGCGGTCGGTGAACCGGCGCCGCGTGCGGCCGGACCGCGTCGCCGGGGACCTGGGCTACGCGTCGGAATCGGAGTCAGATCTCGGGTCCGCCTCCGTGGCGTGGTGGGGACCCAGTGGTCCGTGAGTCGGACAGGCACCGACGATGGGCGTGTCGTTGAGACAGCAGGCTCGACGGCCGCTGGCGACGAGTCCGGTCCGCAGTTCGGCCCCGCAGAGCCGACAGCGGAGAGTCACTCTTTCACGTCTTCGGTCGACGGACCACCGCGGACGACGTGTCCGTACTTGAGGAAGGCGACGAACACCGTCCCGCCGATGGCGTTGCCGAGCGTGGTGAAGGCGAGGAAACGTCCGAAGTCGACGAGCGTCACCGGCCCCGCGACGGTTCCCGCGAACACCTCGACGGTTCCGGCGATGCTGTGCGGCAGGTGCGCGAGGCCGATGGCGGCGGCGATGAGCCAGACGACGAGCAGTCGCGCGACGGAGCTGTCGACGGCCGCCACGAGCCACGAGAGCAGGCCCATCAACCACCCGGCGAGGACAGCTCCGCCGAGAAGCATCGACCAGTCGTGTTCGGTGAACGTCGTCGCGAGTTCGACGAACGCGGCCGGCTCGGTGACGCCGAGCCCCGTAGTCACCGGCACCACTACGAGCGTGAAGACGACTGCGCCGACGACGTTGCCGACGTAGACGAGAACCCAGAGCCGCCCGAGTCGCGCGACCGAGGCGCGGCCGTCGATCACAGGGAGGACCGCCAGCGTGGTGTGCTCGGTGAACAGCTCGGAGCGGCCGAGCACGACGAGGATGAAGCCGACGCCGTACGCGAGCGACACGAGGAGCCGGGTCGACACCTCGTCGGCGTTTGAGAGACCGACCGTCGTGAGCAGGACGGCCATCAACAGCGGGCCGAACCCGATGTCGAGCCCGGCGGACAGTGCCGAGAGGAGCAGTCCGTCCGCGGGCCGATTCAGTTCGCTCAGCCCCTCACGGAGCTGTGTGTCGAGGATCGCTTCGCCTTCGGGAAGTGAGTCGTTCGAGTCGGAGGAGATACGTTCCGTTCGATAGCACCGGAATTGTATCTGTCGACCGGCCATCACCACGGCAGTGTAGCGGGCGGCGAAGCGTCAGCCGGTGGCTACGACGCGCTCGACGACCGTCCCGTCGGCGCCGACGGCGACGGCGTCCGAGCCGTCGAGCGCGATTCCCGAAAGCCGCATCGTGGCCGGAGTCGCGACGCGCGTCCAGTCGGACGTTCCCGTCGACCGTTCGTAGATTCGCCCGTCGGGTCCACCCACCAGTCCGTCCACATCGCCCTCGTCGCTATCGCCCCCATCGAGGGCGACCGCCCGGAGGGCGTCGTCGTCGAGACGCGTCGGCGTCCACCGCGTGCCGTCGGAGCGGTGGAGTACGCCGTCGTCCGCGGCGACGAGCGGACCGGTCGCCGTCGTCGCCGCCACGTCGGTGAGTGTGCCCGACGCGCCGACGGATCCGACTCGGGCGAACCGTTCGCCGCCGTCGGTCGTCTCGAACACAGTATCGTTCGTGTCACAGACGTAGCCGACCGCTTCGTCGGCGAGGACGACGCCGACGAGGCTCGACCCGCTTCCCGGCGTCACCGGCTCCGCCCACGTCGTCTCCCCGTCTCGCCACCGACCACGACGGACGCGTCCGGAGCCATCGATCAGCAGGACGGCCTCGCCGCTGTCGTCGCCAGCGACGGCGATTCCCGTCAGGTTCGTCGTGTCGCCGCCGGGCGCGGAGTGGTCGACGTGTCGGCCGGTCTCGGGGTCGAGTCGGCCGACAGCACCACCGTCGCCCGCGAACCAGATACCACCGTCGGCGACGGCGTCGACACCGTGGAGCGTATTCGAGTTCGCACCGGGACCGTCGGCGAGCGCGACGCGCCAGCCGTCACCCTCGTCGGCGAGCACCGTCCCACCGTCTCCGACGGCGTACGACCCCGACTGGACGACGGCGTCGTGGAGGTCGTCGTCGACCGACGTCGCCGCGGTCGTCCAGCGGGGCTCGGCCGCGTCGGACGAGTGTGAATCGGCCGCGTCGGACGAGTGTGAATCGGCTGCCGCTCGTCGGTCGGTCCGGACGGCGTCGGAATCTGCAGACGCGGCAGACGCGTCCGGGTTCGGCGTCTCCCCTTCTCGGGCCGACGAGCGAGCGGCTGTGGACTGCTCGGGGAGGTCGGTCGACCGCGTGAGATACAACACGACCGGCGGGAGGAGATACGCCGCGATGGCGACGACGGCGAACAACCGGTGGACGAACGTCAGCGTTCCGAACAGCGTGAGCGCGGCCGTCGCGAGCGCGTGGACCCACGTCTGCACGTAGCGCCGGAAGAACGCGACGAACCCGTCGGCTCGGTGAGAGCGACTCATCGCCTCCGGCTACGGTCGCCGGACGGTCAGGTCTTTCGACAGCCGCTGCTCGTCCGTCGAAGGCCGAACTCACCGAGTGACGTCCCCGCGGGTCCGTTTCGCGGCCGCACGCGACGGCAGTCGGACGTACAGTAGCGCGGCGACGCCGGCCAGCCCCGCGAGGACGAAGAACGCCTCGTCGAAGAGGCCGCGGTCGGCGAACGCCCCGACGAACGTCGACCCGCCGGCGCTCACGAGGAAGAACGCCGTGCGGAGGACGCCCCACGCGCTCCCCTGGACGCCGGGCGGGAGGATATCGATGACGTACGCGTTCGAGACCGGCGCCATCGCCAGTCGCGTGCCGACGGCGCTCACGACGACCGCGGCGACGAGGACGCCGTCGATGAACGGAACCGCGGCAGCTGAGACGACCGCCACCGCGGCCGTCACGGTGAGACCCCACCGTTCGCCGACCCGGTCCGCGACCGTGCCTGCGAGGAGCTGTGACCCCGCCCCGGCGAGGAAGAGCAGCGCGAACAGTCCGGTCGCCGTCGCCTGGTCGAACCCCTTGACCTCGACCAGGTAGGTCGGGAGGAACGCGGTCAGACCCTGGAAGGCGAAGAGCAGCAGCGTCACCGCGGCGACGGCGCGGGCCACCGCCGGCGTCCTGACCGCGGCGATTACGTTCGCGAGGAGGTGAGAGCCAGTCGCCCCCGAGTCGTCGGCCACCGCCCGAACGGGAACCGCGCGCCACGCGAACGCCGCGACGACGACGAACGGGACGACGAGGATGCCGAGGAGCAGTCGCCACCCGACTCGACCGACGAGCGACCCGGCAACGAACGGGAGGACCGCGGAACCGACGCTGCCCGCGGCGAGCGTCGCGCCGATGGCTGCGCCGTCGTTTCTCGGGAACGACCGGGAGATGGTCGTCCCCCGCGCGGGACCGTACAGCCCGGTCGTGAATCCGAACAGGCCGCAGCCGACGAGGAACACGGGATAGGTGGGTGCGGCGGCGACGACGAGCACCGCGACGCCGGTGAGCGCGAGGCTCCCCGCGAGCAACAGGCGTTCACCGACCCGGTCGATGAGGACGCCACCGGGAGCCTGCATGAGCGCGTACCCGCCCCAGACGACGGAGACGGCGAGTCCCGCGCCCGCGTTGCCGACGGCGAACGTCGTCTTTACCTGCGGCAGCACCGCGGGGAGGAGGAAGCGCCCGCCGACGACGAACAGCCAGCCGAGAGCCACCGCGGCGAGGATGAGCAGCCGGCCGTCGGCGAAGAGGCGGCCGATCGCGACCCGGGCTCTCGTCATATTCTCCCCTCTCTCTCTCCGGGGATTTGTGCCTCGTGGTTCCGGTCCGACGGGAACCGAACCGTCAGCCGGTGGCCGTCAGACGGGCGGCGACTACCACCGAGGAACGCGGCGCGGTGGTCGCGTTCTCCGTGGCCTCCCCCGCGTCGTCGACGACGTAGCGCTGACCGACCATCGGGTCGAGAAGGTCGTCGACGGGTGCTCTGTCGTCACGCAAGACGGGCACGTCGCCGGTCTCCTCGGACCGGCGGTAGGTGCGGAGTTCGCCCGAGAGGTCGATGCCGATGTCGCGCTCCGCGTTACGCGCGCGGAGCTGAGACGCCGTGACGACCGTCTCGGACTTGGACGCGACGAGTTCGATGTTCTGGATGCCGACGCCCGCATCGGTCGGGAAGCTGTACACGTGGGGGTACACCTGCGCCATCGTCTTGTACTGCGCCCGGTAGAACTGCGAGGCCGGGCCGCTGGGCGCCGAGATGACGTTGGCGAAGAGCATGCCGTTCTCACTCAGGCGGTCGCTCGCGAGGCGCATGAACTCGACCGTCGTGAGTTCGAAGGGGACCTTGTCCTTCCGGTAGGCGTCGAGGACGATGAGGTCGTAGGTCTGGTCGGTCTTCCGGAGGAACTGTCGCCCGCCCGTGTTGTGGATGCGAAGCTGCTCGGACTCTTCGACCGCGAAGTACTCCTTCGCCACGTCGATGACGACGGGGTCGATCTCGACGACGTCGACGGTGACGTCGTACTCCTCGGCGAAGCGCTTCGGCCCGGTGAACCCACCGCCGCCGATGAAGAGGACGCGGTCGATCTCCTCGGCGCTGTCGGCGAACAGGAAGGGGAGGTGGAAGTAGGAGGTGTAGTCGAACACGTGCCGGGAGGGGTCGTCGAGGTCCATCGCGCTGTGCGGCTGGCCGTCGAGGTAGAGCGTTCGCCTGTCGTCGACGTCGACGACCTCCAGTTGCTGGTAGGGGGTCTGCGTCTGGTAGACGACGCGGCCCTCGACGGCGACGCCGACGGCACCGCTTCCGACGGCGGCGACGAGCATCGCGGTCACTGCGAGGATCGAGAACGCGCGCTCGCGGTCGAGTCGCGGTCGGAAGAGGGCGAGCGCCGTCCCAACCGAGAGCAGGCCGAAGACGAGACCGATGTGCTCGATGCTGAGCGAGGGGATGAGGAGGTAGGTAGTGGCGAACGCGCCGACGATGCTCCCGACGGTGCCGAGGGCGTAGACGTGTCCCGACGCCTCGCCGAGGCCCTCCTTCTCCGAGAGCTGGGCCGCGTAGGGGCTGATGAACCCGAGGAAGTACGTCGGCGGGCCGAACAGGAGCGTGATCGCCGGGAGCGACGCGAAGCGGCTCGGAAGCGGGAAGCCGGAAGTCATCCGGAGGAGGATGTCGCCGGCGAAGACCAACACCGCGACGTACCCCGCCGTGAGGAGGAAGAGACGCGCCATCCGGTCGTTCGAGGCGTCCTCCTTCGCCCGCTTGCCGCCGCGGTGGTAGCCGTAGCTGAGCGCCGCGAGGAACACCCCGATGATACCGCCCCAGGTGTAGATGCTGCTGCCGAACTGGGGGGCGATCATCCGCCCGGCGAGGATCTCCAGCCCCATGCTGGCGATACCGGAGACCAGCACGGCCAGCTCGGGTCGCGACAGGCGAACCCGTTCGGTGACCGCACGGGCACGGGCGTCCATGGTAGCCGGTCTTAGGTGGGGGTAGTGTTAAAGCTTGGAGCGGGGAGAGGAGAGCCGATAGTATTAGTCCGAGGAGCCCCGAGAGAAAGGCATGCGCCTGTTCCGGTCGAGCGAACTCCTGGGTATCGCCCGGGAGACGATGGAGTTCATCCTGGAGGCGTGCGAGGACACCCACCCGAACGAGTACATGGGCTTCCTCCGCGCAGAGGACGCCCGAACGCTCGGTCTCGATCGGAACGGGCAGGTCATCACCGACATCCTCGTGGTGCCGGGGACGGAGTCGAGTCCAGTGAGCGCGACGGTGAAGACGAACATGAAGCCGAACGACCTCAAGTCCGTGGGGTCGGTCCACTCCCACCCGAACGGCGCCCTCCGACCCAGCGACGCCGACCTCGACACGTTCGGCCAGGGCGAGGTCCACCTCATCGTCGGCGCGCCCTACGGCTGGGGGAACTGGAAGGCGTTCGACAACGCGGGCGAGCCGACACACCTCGACGTGCTCGACGTCGACCTGCCCGACGACCGCTTCTTCGACTTCACCCAGGAGGACATCGACGCCGAGCTGGAGAACGAAGAGGACGGGTTCTTCTCGTGGCTACGGTAGCGTCCGGGGCCGACGTCGGTGCTGCCGTCGAACCGGCGCGCCCGTCCGGAGACAGTTATGCCCGCTGGACGCGTCCCCGAGGCTGATGACGTCGAACACGCGGAGGCGGAGCGAGGGCAGCCGCTGATGGCGCGGGTCGCACTCGTGTACGGAACCTCGGAAGGCCAGACCGCGACCATCGCCGAGCGGGTCGCGGCGGCGCTCTCCGATCGAGGCCACGACCCGACACTCGTCCACGCGAAGCACCTCCCGCCGGGCTTTTCGCTGGAGGAGTACGACGGGTTCGTCGTCGGTGCGTCCGTCCACTACAGTCGCCACCAGCGGTACGTCGCGCGGTTCGTCCGCGACCACGTCGCGACGCTGAACGAGGTCCCGTCGGCGTTCTTCTCGGTCTCGATGACCGCCGCCACGGGGACGCCGGAGGCGGACGCGACCGCCCGGGGACTGCTCGAGAAGTTCCTCGCCGACACGGGATGGACGCCCGACGCGACGGGCGTCTTCGCGGGCGCGTTGAAGTACAGCCAGTACGGCCTCCTCACGCGGTTCCTCATGAAGCGAATCGCCCGGAAGTACGGCGGGGAGACGGACACCTCGCGGGACCACGAGTACACCGAGTGGGACGCGGTCGAGGGGTTTGCCGCGGAGGTCGCGGACCTGGTGGACGACGGCGACGGCTGAAGCGGTCTGTCGCGAGCTACGGCCGGTCGCCCGACCGTACCGGTCGGCGAGATGCCGGCGCAACGGTCACAGCAGGCCTCGCGAGGCCGCGTTCGACGCGGCACCCCCAGACTTACGCCGTCGGCCGGGTGACCGTCGAGTCGATGTCTTCGAACGCGTACCGCGGTGCCCTCCTCGGCGTCCTCGCGGCTCTCCTGCTCGTCAATCCGGCTTACGTCGGACTCGCGGTGGACGATCCGGAGCCGCGGAGTTCGAGGGGGTACACCGCGACCGAGGTCGACCCGACGAACGTCACCGACCAGCGGCTCCTCGTCCGACGGTTCGGCGACAGCGCGGTTCTGAGCGTCGACGAGTTCGCGGACGCGAACGAGTACAGCCCGTACGGTCCCCGGTACCGCACACCCCGGGAATCGGCCGCGCTCCTCCGGACCGCGACCGAGGAGGGGACGACCGGCACCGACAGCGACCGCGTCGCGTTCACGCTCGAACGCGTCGGTGCCTCTCACCGGTTCCTCCGGGTGGGGGACGACCCCGCGCAGTACTATCGGTTCGACGTCACGACCGAGGACGAACGAACCCTCGTCACGACGGAGGCGGTGAACCGGTGGACGGTGGCACGGCACGTGTTCCACGCGAACGCCAGGCTGTACTCGTCGCTGCCCGGGTACCAGCGCGAGACGGTCGACGCCGTCGTCGCGGCCGAGGACTACTACCGCCCCACCAACGACGAGTTCCACGAGGTCACCGAGTCGGTCGTCGTCGACGGGGAGCGGTACTACGTGTTCAGCGCGAGCGTCAGCGTCGACGACTTCGGCCCGTCGACGAGAGGCCTCGTCTCCCTCGTGTTGAGCGGCCTGGGGGCACTCGCGCTGCTCGGGAGCGTCGCGTTCACCCTCGAAGCGACGCGGCAGCGCCGGGATGCGTGAACGTGAGACGAGAAAGCATTGAAACCGCTCCTCCCCCTCGACACGGTATGACCACCTGGGACGAGCGGTTCCGCGAGGGAGCGTACCCGCGCGACCCCGAGCCGTCACCGGTGCTCCGGGCGATGGTCAACACCTTCCCCGCGGGACGGGCGCTCGACATCGCCACGGGGACGGGGCGGAACGCCGTCTTTCTCGCCGAGCGCGGCTACGACGTGGACGGAATCGACCAGTCCGGAGAGGGGCTCGAGATCACACGCGAGCGAGCGGCCGAACGGGGAATCGACGACCGCCTCTCGCTCACACGGGCCGACGCGAAGGAGTACGACTACCCCGCGTCGACGTACGACGTCGTGACCATCAGCTTCTTCCGGACGCTGGACCGCCTGAACGACATCAAGGAGGCGCTGACGCCCGGCGGCGTGTTGTTCTACCAGCACCACCTCCGCTCGCCCGAGGCGACGGTCGGTCCCTCCGGCGACCGATACCGGTTCCGCACGAACGAACTGCTCAACGCCTGTCTCGACCTCACGGTCATCTACTACGAGGCGTCCACCACGTATCCCGAAGCGGGCGAGGGAGCGGGAACGGGCGTCGACACGGAGCGCGACGGAGAACGCGTCTCCGCGACGGCGACAGTCGTCGCGCGGAACTCACACGGCGGGTCGCAGGCGTATCCCGAGACCCACTGGAACCGATAACACCCGACAGTCGCGGCCGACAACTCCCGGCAGTCGCGTCCGGACCCGCATCCGTTTTCCCTCCCTCCCGAGTGACGGACGTATGGACATCGAGTGGCGCGCGGCGCGGACGCGTCGGTGGGTCATGTGGGGTGCCCTCGCCGCGGGCTTTTTCCTCATGAGCTTCAACCGCGTCACCACGGGCGTCCTCGCGGAGGACCTGACCCGCGCGTTCGGCCTGACCGCGACCGAACTCTCCGTGTTGCACTCGTCGTTCTTCTACGTCTACGCGCCGCTGCAACTCCCGGCCGGCCTCCTCGTCGACCGCTACGGCCCGCGACGCGTCAGTTCGACCGGCATCGTCGTGATGAGCGTCGGCGTCTGCGGCTTCGCGCTCAGCGGCTCGCTCGTCACCGGCTTCCTCACGCGGACGCTCGTCGGCCTCGGGGGGAGCGTCGTCTACCTCTCCATCCTCCGCTTCGGGGCGAACTGGTTCCGGGCGAACGAGTTCGCAACCGTCGTGGGGATCAGCATCGCCGTCTCCGGCGTCGGCGGTCTCGCCGCGACCACGCCGCTCGCCGTCCTCGTCTCTCTGGTCGGGTGGCGGGCCGCGACGCTCATCGCGGGCGGCGTGGGACTCGCGCTCGGGGCGAGCATCTACCTCGTCGTCCGCGACACCCCGGGACGGGCCGGACTCGACGCACCAGCGGGCGTCGCGGACGGGGGCGAAGCGACGGCGGGGGGGAACGTCCTCACGAACACGCGTCGGGTGCTGTCGAGCCTCGACGCGTGGCTCCTCGGGACGCTGTTGTTCCTCGTCATCGGCACCAACCTCACCATCCTCGGGCTCTGGGGGGTCCCCTACCTCGTCCACGTCTACGACCTCAGCGTCCAGCGGGCGTCGACGGTCGTCCTCGTCGGGACGCTCGGCCTCATCGTCGGGTCGCCGCTGTTCGGCTGGCTCTCGGACCGACTGGGGAACCGACTCGGGTTCGTCCTCGTCGGGTCCGTCGCGTTCACCCTGGGGTACGCGATCATCGCCGCGGTCGCGAGACCGCCGCTCGTCGTCGTCGCGGGCGTCTTCTTCGTCGCGAACTTCGTCACCGGTGCGACGGCGCTGGCGTACACGCTGGTCAAAGAGCGTCACCCCGCCTCGGCCAGCGGCGTCGCCACGGGCGCGCTCAACAGCCTCGGCTACGCGGGCGCCGCGGTCGTTCCCGCCGCGATGGGCCTGACGCTGGACGCCTACTGGACCGGCCAGACCGTCGCCGGGAGCCGCATCTACAGCCTCGCGGGCTACCGCCTCGCGTTCGGTTTCGCGACGCTCGCCGGCGTCGTCGCCATCGCCTGCGCGGTGGTCGTCGCCGTCCGGCGGAACTGAGCGGGAGGGCGCGCGACGTCGTCTCAGCCCGCGGTCCCGCACCAGTCGATGGCGGTCAGCGCGAGCGCCTGTGCCGTCTCGACGAGGGAGTCGAGTTCGACGTACTCGTCGGCACCGTGGATGTTCTCGCCCGACGGTCCCATCGTCGGCGTCGGGATGTCGTAGTACCGGTTGTAGAAGCGCTCGTCGAGACCGGCGTCGCCCCCGACGAACGTCCCCTCGCGGCCGGTGACGACCTCGGCGTTCCGCTTCACCAGCTGGGTGATTTCCTCGTCGACACTGACCTCGTGTGGGTCGGCGTTCCAGCCGAACCACTCGATCTCGGGGGGATGCGAGGAGAGCCACTCGTCGCCCACGGCGGCGGCATCGACGACCTGCTCGCGGACCTCGGGACGGGTCTCGCCCGGTGGCCAGCCGATGCGACACTCATCGTGCGGACCACTCACACGAGTCAAGACAGTGGTTTCGGTCGCACACCGGGAGGGAGCGCCGACGAGCCACTCGGGGGAGTCGTCGTTACACCGCCTTCGGCCATAACCTCGCGTTAACGTGCCCGACGCGAGAACCGTGTGTGCGGGGCTCAGAGGGGTCGTACCCGCCACTGAACATCGCTCGTAGACGACTGTCTCCTGCGATGATATAACCCCAAGATAACGTCGCGACGACGGCACTCCCGGTCGGAAAGACACGATTTACTTTTTATATCACTCTCAAAGCGCTCCTGCATGAACCGGCGAACGTTCGTCGTTCTCCTCGGAGCGGTCGCAGGGTGTAACTCCACTGCTTCACCCGGACCGTCGAGCGAGACGGCGACATCGACACGTACACGGACAGCGACGAGTACGAGTACACCACAGGCCACCGAGACGGGGACACCCGAACCGACGGCCGAGTCCACGGAAGCACCGACGGAGACCGAGACGCCCGAACCGACGGAGACCGAGACGCCCGAACCGACGGAGGCGGAACGGCGGGCCACCCGAGAGATCGAACAGGCGAAGGCGCAGCTGACGGACGTCGTCGAGACGTTCACGGGCGACTACGGGTCGGAGCTCACGGCCGTGACCGCCGCGAGCCCCGACTTCCTCGACCTCTCCTACGACCTCCAGACCGCGCTCGCCGACGCACAGCAGGCGTACGCCGACGCCGAGAACGCGGCCGCGACCGAAGCGCAGGTCCGTACCGCGGACCGACTCGAGGGCTGCTGGCACTTCCTCGACGACGCGCGGGACGCCCAGATGAGGGTCGTCGAGGCGTACACCCAGCTAGCGAGCGCACGCGACGCGTTCGAGGACCACGATCCGGATACCGCACGGACGGCCGCCGAGCAGATGCAGACGAGGAGACAGCAGGCGTCGGGTCGGTTCGAGACGCTCAAGGCGGAGTCGAGCGCCGAGGACGCCTCGGTCATCGACAGCATCTCCGAGACGGAGTACCAGAACAAGGTCGCCCAGTTCGAGGCGGACATCGGCGTCTACGAGGACCTCGACGACACGCTCGACGACTTCGTCGAGGGCATCAAGTGGTTCAGACTCGCTATTATCGAGTACGAGAAGGACGACCGGAACGTCCAGGACGCGGAGTCGAAGGCGAACGAGGCGCGGCGGGAGATCGCGAGCGCCAGGAACTCGCTCAACGGGATGCTCGGAGAACTCGGCGACGACACCACGCTCAAACCGATACTCAAGTCGCTCCGGTCGATCGCGTCCGACAAGGCGAAGAAGGCCGACGAGATGGGTAGCTGAGCGGCTCCGTTTCTTCCGTTTCAGTCGTCAGTCGCGTCGGTGGTCGACGACACCGACGCCCACGAGTCCGAGCGAGAGGATGGTGACGAGCAGCTGGAACTCGCCGAACCAGATGGGGAGCCGGGGGACGACGGCTTTGATGCCCACGAGCAACAGCGAGAGGCCGGGGATGTCCGAAGCACTGATGCCGCCGCTCGACGCGGGCGGCTGTGTGGGCGGTGGCGACGAAGTGGGGGTGGTATCGCTCGCCGTGTCGGGACTCGTCTCTGTCCCGTTCTCGGTCTGCGGTGTCTCACCGCTCGTCTCCGACGCGAAGCCGCCGGCGACTTCGCCCTGCGGGATCGGATCGGCCTCGTACGGGATGAGCGGCGTGCCGTAGCTCCACACAACCTCGCCCGCGGGCGTCACCTCGAAGACGCGGCGGTTCAGCGAGTCGGTGACGAGCGTGTTCCCGTTGGGGAGGCGGTCGGCGTCTCTCGGCCACTGGAGGGCGAGCCCGCCGGCTTCTTCGAGCGTCCACGCCTCCTCCCACTCGCCCGACTCCGACCGGTGGAGTTCGACGATGCGGTCGTTCTCGCTGTCGGCGACCAGCACGCGCCCGTCGCCGAGCCACTGCGGATTGTGCTGGTGGTTCATCACGCTGGGGTCCCCGCAACGGACGTCGCCGTCGTCGTCGAAGTCGGCGAGTTGCCCGCCTTTGGTACAGGAGCTGTCGCTCCCGCCGGTGTCCTCGTTGATGACTTCCACGACGCCCTCGCCGCGCTCGATGACGAGCAGCTGGTTCGCGTTGCGGACCGAGACGAGGAAGCGCTCGTCGCCGATGTGGTCGACGTCGTTGATGTGGAGCCAGTCGCGTCGAGTCACGTCGGGAGGAGCGTCGTAGAATCCCGAGTCGGAGGCGTTCCACTGCCATTCGATGGTGCCATCGGAGACGATGGCGATGCGTTCGTACTCCATGTCGGCGAAGACGAACCGCCCGTCACCCATCGGCTCGACGTCGTGCATCTCGCTGTGGGTGGGGCCGCGGATGGGGAACATGTACTCGGAGACGATCTCGGGCGTCGAGCCCGCGGAGGGGTCCAGAATACGGTACCCCGTCTTCGTACAGGGCGGCTCGTAGGGGTCACAGCCCGTCCGGTAGCCGTTGTGCATGAACCCCGCGACGACGTTGCCGTTCTCCATCATCGTCGCGTCGAAGTAGCTGTCTCGGTCGTTGATTTTCCAGACGACTTCTTGATCGTTGAGGCGGTAAACGCTGCCTTGCTTCTGCCAGTTCGTTCCGCCGCCCTGCGAACCGACGAGGACGTGGGGACCACCGCTTGGTGTGGTGGTCGCCGCGTCAGCCGTCGATTGTTGTGTGGAGATGCCGGTCACGCCCGATTCGGCCGTGGTCACGCTGCGTGTGGGTGCCGTCGCGGCGCTGACGACGAGCGTCGACGAGAGGACGACGAGGCCGACGAGTGCGAGGGCGATGCCACGGGAGAGTCTCATCGCGCAAGGGTACGAAGCCGGCCGGATGAAACTCTTCTGATGCGCCGTGGCGGACCGCCTCTCCCCGCACGGGCCCCGTACGGACCCTACACCGACCCGTGCGCGTGCGGGAGGCGCTCGACCATCGCCGCGGGCGGTCGGTCGAAGTGGTCGGGGTGAAGGAGCCAGGCGAACGCTTCGAGCGTGTCGACGAGGCGCGGGCCGGGACGGTTGACGTAGTGGTTGCCGTCGACCACGTACACCCTCCCCTCGCGGACGGCCCGCAGGTCGTCCCACCCCGGTCGCGCCGTCAGGTCCGTGAGCGTCTCCCGCGTGCGGTCGACGCCGAACCCACAGGGCGCGACGACGAGCACCTCGGGGTCCGTCTCTCGAACTCGGTCCCACTCGACGGGGCCCGACTCCGCGCCCGCGGTGCCGAGTTCGAACCGTCCACCGGCGATGGCGACGAGTTCGGGCACCCAGTGGCCGCTCACCATCACGGGGTCGAGCCAGTCGAGCACCGTCGCGGTCGGCCGCTCGTCGGCGGAGGAAGCGGAGGGGACGCGCGCGCGGACGGCCTCGACCCGTCCGCGGAGGTCCGCGAGGAGGTCCGCCGCCGCGTCCGCCCGGTCGAGGACACGGCCGAGTCTCGCGATGTCGTCGAAGACGTCGTCGAGCGAGTGAGGGTGCGTCGCGACGAGGTCGGCGTCGAGAGCGAGATCGGCGAGCGTCCCCCGGACGACGCTCTCGTCGACGGCACAGACGTCACACAGCCCCTGGGTGACGACCACGTCGGGGTCGAGTTCCCGCAGCCGGTCGCCGTCGAGGTCGTAGACGCCACCCTCGGAGAGGGAAGCCTGGACCTCGTCGTCGACGTCGCGGCTCGACCCGTCGGTGTCGATGCGCGAGTGGACGACCGTCGGAACCTCCCGGACGCGGGGCGGATAGTCGCACTCGTGGGTGACGCCGACGGGATCGACGCCGAGCGCACAGCAGACCTCGGTCGCAGAGGGGAGTAGCGAGACGACGCGCATGCGAGAGGGGAGGGAGTGCGGAGTGAAAAGCCCGCGGGCCCGGACGCAACCGCAGCTTCGCGTCCGGGGCGCGTGAGGTCTAGTGTGGTTCGGCAGACGGTGTCGTAATGACAACCAATAAACCCCACTGTCGGTCACAGTACGGGCATGCAGGGCGACCTCGGGCCGCAGGGGGATCGGATACTCATCACGGGCGGAGCGGGCTTCATCGGGAGCCACCTCGCCGATGCGCTCGTCTCGGACAACGACGTGCGCGTCCTCGACGACTTCTCGGGCGGCTTCCGGGAGCAGATACCCGACGAGGCGGAGGTCGTCGAAGGCGACGTCCGCGACCCGGCGGTGCTCGACAGGGCGATGGAGGGCGTCGACGTCGTCTTCCACGAGGCCGCGGTCGTGAGCGTCCCGAAGACGGTCGACGACCCGTTCTCCTCGAACGACGTGAACGTCACGGCGACCGTGCGGCTCCTGGAGCGGGCCCGCGAGGAGTCCGCGCGCGTCGTCTGCGCGTCGAGCGCCGCCATCTACGGTAACCCCGAGGACGTCCCCGTCGCGGAGACGGCCCCGCTGGAGCCGACCTCGCCCTACGGGGTTCAGAAGCTGACGCTCGACCACTACACCCGCCTCTACCACGACCTGTACGACCTCGACACCGTGGTGCTCCGGTACTTCAACGTCTACGGGCCGCGCGCGGAGGCCGGCGAGTACGGCGACGTCGTCTCGGTGTTCCTGCGGCAGGGGCGGGCGGGGGGTCCCATCACCATCGAGGGGGACGGCGAGCAGACGCGCGACTTCGTCCACGTCGACGACGTCGTGCAGGCGAACCTGCGGGCGGCGACCACCGACGCCGTCGGCGAGGCGTACAACGTCGGCTGCGGGACCGAGATCACCATCTCGGCGCTCGCACGGAAGATACAGGGCCTAACGGGTGGCGACGCACCCATCGAGCACGTCGACCCCCGGGCCGGCGACATCGACGAGAGCCTGGCCGACATCTCGAAGGCGCGGGAGCGACTGGGGTACGAACCGACCCTCGGACTGGACGCGGGGCTCGAGTCGATCGTGTAGTGAGAGTCGGTGCGGTGAGAGCCGCCGAAACCCCACGGTAATCGGTCGGTAACTACGGTGCGGGAGCAGTCGGCGACGGACTACACGCGCTCGTTCTCGACGACGGCGGCGGCTGCCACCACCGCTCGCCTGTCGTCGGAGGAGCGTTCCCAGGCCTCGGTGGGCTCCCCACACGCCGCTCGTAGTTCCGCCAGGTCACACTCGGTCGCCGAGCCATGTCGATCTGGAGCGTGCGCTCGCCGTCCTCGTCACGGACGTGCTTCCAGTCGCGACCCCGGAAGACGCGCTCGCAGCCGTTGAGCCGGGCGTCTCGCACGTCTCGACGGTCGTGGAGTGTCCCGGGTTCGCCACGACCGCCTCGACGTCTGGCGGGACGAGTGGAGCCACGAACTCAACACGGTTCCGCCGAACCCAGTGACGACGGCCGCACAGCGTGCACACGAGCGGTACCCGCGGAAGCGTCTCATCGTCCACGACCTCCAGCCGCACTGTCCGTTTATCGGCCCTTGTGCACAGGCAAACCTGGCCCCGCAAGCGGGGATTTCCCATACGCGGGCACAGGTACTCGACGAGGCGTCCGATGGCGACGACGGTCAGTACGCGTGGAACCAGCCCCGGACGGGGCTCGTTTCGGCCGAGACGCTCAGACGGGCCTACGAGGAGAACCTGCGGTTGGTCCTCCCACACGTCGCCCGCTTCGTCGCGACCCGCGACGGGAGGACGGTCGTCACGTCCGACCACGGAAACCTGTTCGGCGAACGCGTGTTCCCCTCTCCCGTCAGGCTGTACGAACACCCGCCCGGACTCCACGCCGACAGCCTCGTCACCGTACCGTGGTTGACCGTCGACGCGCAGTCACGGCGGACGATCACTGCGGATGCGCCGGTCGAGAACGGCCGACGACCGCGAACGGTTCCGACCTCGCGGATCACCTGCATCACCTCGGCTACGCGACGGATTGATGGCCCGTCTCGGCTTCGCCCGCACCCCGTAGTCAGCGACGGCTCGTCCTAGGTTCCTCAGCCAATCGCCTGACGGAGTGACTCCCCTCCCAGCCCGTGCTCGGAGGATCGAGCTGGCGGGCGGGTCGGCGTGGCGGCCGTTCTCGTCGTGTCGGACCGACCGATTCGAGCCGATGTCGACTCGACCCTCCGTCTCGGGACCCGGCCGCTCTCGGGCCAGTGTGGGTGCCGGCTACTCGGGGGGCAGCGGCGTCAGCTCCCCCTCTTCGACCATCGTTTCCAGGGGATTGTCGTCGATGTCGAGCGGCAGGTCGACGCGGCCGCGCCGACGCGAGGATTCCCACGCCGCGAAGATGAGTTCGGTTGCGTCGAGTGCATTCCGTCCCGAGAGCGCCGACTCGGTCCCGCCGTCGAGCGAGTGGACGACGTCCTCGATCGCCAGTTCGAGATGGTTCGGGACGAACCCGGGGAGTGTGACCGGGAGCGGGAGCCGGTCGTCGAGGCGCCGAATGCCCTCGCGGAGGTAGCTCTTCTGGTTCCCGCTCACGCTGTCGCCTTTCGTACCGACCGTCGTCCACCCTGACCCGTCCAGTCGCCGCATCCGGAGTTGCGAGCCGTCGGCCGCCCCGAGTTCGATCTCCCCGTCGGTCCCGACGAGCCGGACGTGGCAGTCGACGAGCGACGGCTCGCCGGTCGACGCGAGGCCGTGCACCCCGTTCTCGTACTGCCACTGCACGAGCGCTTGGTTCTCGTTGTGCATCCCGAACTGGACGTCCTCCTCGCGGTAGTCGATCTGCCCGAGCACCCACTCGGCCGACGCCTGGTCGACGTAGAAGTTCGACAGGTCGAACAGGTGGGTGCCGTAGTCGTAGAGGTTCTTGCCACCGATCTCGACCCGCCGGAGGTCGCCGATGCGACCGTCGTCGAGCAGTGACTTCGCCTTCCGGAAGACGAGTCCGAGACGCCGCTGGTGGTTGATCGTCAACTGGACCCCCCACTCCTCGCACGTGGAAACCATCTCCCGGCACTCCGCCCAGGTGCTCGCCATCGGCTTCTCGCAGTGGACGGCGGAGACGACACCGCTCGTCGCGCAGTCGATCACGATCCCGCTGTGGACCGCAGGCGGCACGCAGACGCTGACGACGTCCGGTCGGACCTCCCGGAGCATCGTCTCGTAGCTCTCGTAGACGTTGTGGCCGGGGATGCCGAACCGGTCGGCGAACTGCTCGGCGTTCTCCCTGACGATGTCCGCACAGGCGACCAGCTCACAGTCGTCGAGCCGCTCGTACGCCGCCGCGTGTCTGTACGCCATCGCGTAGCCGTCGACGTCGGGGTCGTCCGGGTTCGCCCCGGTCCCGATCACTGCAACGCTGTAACCCATTCGTAGACTCATACTGACGATTGCGTGATAATGCTACTCACCGATTAACCGGCCTCGACGCCCGTTCGCCGGCGCGTGGCATCGGTCCACGACAGGGGTCGATCGGCCACTGTCGGCGCTCGGTGTGGACGCGTGCTGCGATCGAAAATAACTCCACACCGCGGTCGGGAGGCTCGCTTCGGCCGAAAACGCAGGATCGATCCGGTGGGGACCGACGTCTGGCTCCCTCCGGACTACGCGCCGCCCTCGTCGAGATCGATGGACATCGCGCCGTCGACCTCGGAGATGGTGAGGTCGCCGGAGAAGCGGTAGCCGTCGGTGTCCCCGGTGACGACGCCCGTGACGGACCCGTCGCCGAGATCGTCCGTCGCCTCCATCGACCCGAGGTCGGGACTCTTCTCGATCGAGCCGGTCACCTCGAACGTGTATTCGCTCGAGGACCCGTCCTGGGCCGAGACCACGACACGGTTCGGCAGCACGGGGTCCTCGCTCGTCCCGACGAGTGCCGGGTCGACCTGGTCGCCGTTGATGAAGACCGCCGCCGGCCCGTCGAGCGTGAGGTCGGTGACCTCGCCGGAGTACGTGTAGACGTCGGTGTCGTCGCCGACGACGCCATCGGCCATGCCACTGGCGACGGTGTCGTCGTTCTCGACGGTGGCACTCCCGTCGACGCGCTTCACCCTGAGATCACCGGAGACGCCGAAGCTGTAGGTCGCCTCCCCGAGGCTGCTCCCCAGCACGGTCAGCGTGTTGGGGAGTTCGTACGGACCGAGCTGGGTAGCGGTCCCGTCGACGTAGGCGGTCGCGTCGCCGTCGACGACCCCACCGAGCACCTCGCCGTCGAACTCGTAGGAGTCGCCGCCGCCACGGGCGACGATGCCTGCGAGGGTGTACGTGCCGTCGCCGTTGTCGGTCACGCTGTCGTACCCGGGCGTCGAGGCGTACTCGCCCTCGGTGACGAGCTGTGCCTCGCCCGAAACGACCACCTCGTACGGCGTGGTGTCGGCGTTCTCCGCCGAGATGACCTCCAGGAGATGCGTCGATGCGACCGATTCGGCCTTGAGCGGGGTAGCGGTCCCGTCGACGTAGGCGGTCGCGTCGCCGTCGATGGTTCCGCTGAGCACCTCGCCGTCGAACTCGTAGGAGTCGCCGCCGCCACGGGCGACGATGCCCGCGAGGGTGTACGTGCCGTCGCCGTTGTCGGTCACGCTGTCGTACCCGGGCGTCGAGGCGTACTCGCCCTCGGTGACGAGCTGTGCCTCGCCCGAAACGACCACCTCGTACGGCGTGGTGTCGGCGTTCTCCGCCGAGATGACCTCCAAGAGGTGGTCGAACTGGGGTTCGCTGGAGTCGGTCGAACCACCGGAGTCAGTCGAGTCGCTGGAGTCGGTCGAACCACCGGAGTCAGTCGAGTCGCTGGAGTCGGTCGAACCACCGGAGTCAGTCGCCCCGTCCACGGAGACCGAACACTGGTCGTCGGCGGTGATCCCCTCGGTCGTGACTGTCGAGTTCTCCGTGCGAACCGCCCGGTCGCTCACGGAGATGTTGGTGAAGCTGACCGAGCCGTTGTCGGTGTTGACGAACTTCGCGCCGTCGCGGTTGGACCCCGACTGAATGATACAGCAGTCCGTGACTTTGGAGCCGTGGGCGCCCGTGATGTCCAGCGCCTCCCCTCTACTGGCGACGCCCGTGATGACGACGCGCTCGAGTTCCACCCAGTAAGGCGCCGGCGGGTCCGCCATGTCGCTTCGGAAGTTCCCGCGGTCGCCGGGTCTCTCACGGTGGATTGCCGGTACCCCGTCGACGTCCACGTTGATGACGGTATCCGTCACCCGGCACATGCGCGAGGTGCCCCAGATCGAGATCGCGCCCTGCGAGGCCCGCCGGTCGGTGGGAGTGTGGTTGATGTTGATCGTGGAGTTGCGCACCTCCATCGGTCCGTCCTTCGGGGGGAACTCCTTGCTGGTCGAACTTCCGCGCTTCTGGTCACCGACGACCCCGCGGCAGTTGAACCCGCTTTCCGGGTAGGCGAGGGGGCCGTCGTACTTCCGGAAGTCGACCTCGATCAGGCAGTTCTCGACGTACGAGTCTTTACCCGAGATCCGGACGGCAGCGACGTTGTTGTTCAGGAAGTACGAGTCGATCACCTGGACGTTCCCGGGCGTGCGACCGGCGTACATCCCGTTGTTCCCGAACTCGCGGATGTCGCAGTTCTCGACACGGACGGTACCCTTGTGGTTGAGACCCACCCAGACGCCGATCCGACCGTTCCCGCCGTTGTAGTCGCTCGGGTCGCTTCCGTGCTTCGCAACACCGTCCCGGAGGATACCGGTCCCGTCGGGGTCGTCGATAGCGAAGTTCCAGGCGTAGCCGCTGTTTGCGCCGCGGCCGTGGAACTCGACGTCCTCGACGTGGAACCGGTGTCGACAGTGGACGATGATCGACGCGGACCGACCCTCACACTCGATGTCGATCCCCTTGAACAGGAAGTCGTCCTGCCCTCGGACCTCGACCAGCGGGTTTCTGAACCCCGTCGGCGGGACGAAACGGGTCTGACCGTCCCCGGCGCCGCGGAGTCCGAACCGGTCGGCGCTGACGTCGATCGTGTTCTTCACGCGGTACTCGCCCGCGGGGAACTCGATGAGCGTCCCCTCTCGTTCCGCATCTTTAATCAGATTGTCGATGGCTTTCGAACCGGTCGGGTCACCCCCCAAATCATCTACGATATTTACGACTCGGTCGAAGGTGATCCCGGAGTCCTCCGTGGTGGCCCGGACGACGTCGGTCGCACCGATCCCGAGGGCAGCGAGCGACGCCGTGGCGACGCCCGACTGGAGTACCCGCCTACGGCTGAAGACGGTTGCGCTTTCGTCGTTCGATTCCGTACTAAACTCGTGCTCGTGATTCGTGTCGTCGTGGCTCCGGATGGAGTTGCGACTATCGCTCTCTCGTTTCCGCTGGTTGCGTGCCATGCATCCGGAACGCCGATTCCGACACGTATAGCTCTCTCCACTCGAATATCAAACAAGATACTTGAAGCGTCTTATAACGACGGATTGTTTATCAAATTCTGATATTTCCCCGGCCGTACCGAGCGAAGCGTTCGGATGCTACCGGAACGAGGGGCAGGGCCCGCTCGTCCTGTTGGTCTCCTCGGGGCTACGTATTAAGCCCCGTATAACGAACGGTTCGGATGTCTTGCCGATGTATGTGCAACAGACCCGTCCGTCCGACGCTGCTCTCCGCGGCGACTGGTGGTGCAGAGGCACACGACCGGCCAGACCGCCGTGGTCCGGCGTGATACCTCGACAGGCCGCCGAGGCCGCCGGTATCGACGCCGCGAGACGGCTCGGGTCGGACGACAGCGCGCGGCCGTCGCAGCGGGGAATAACGGGCGGTGGTTGGCCTGCGGTGGACCGGGACGAGCCATGAGTGGCGAGGTGTACTCGAGCGCGCTGGAGACGGTCGACCACCCCGCCGGCGGGTGGGACATGGTCGGACGCGCGCCGATGCCGACGCCGCCTCACGGGTACGAGACCGACCCGACTGCCGCGCACGCGAGTGCCGACGCGTCGGGGTCGCCTCCGGTCGACTCTAACACCGCCGAGCCGCGTTCGGCTCGCGAGGTCACGAGTCGGGGTGTGGGGAGAGACGACGACGAACACCGCGGACTCGACCGACGGCTCGAAGCCGTGGGGGACCGCAGTTGACATCCACGTCCGGCCCCCCGTCGACGCCGACGGTACAGGCAGAGGAAGCGACGGGCACCGACGGGCGTGCGTGGGACGTCCTGACCGAGGTGCTCGACTACTCCCGGGCCCGCGACTACGTCGGCTGGGACCTCTACGACGGGGAGAGCAGTCGGCTGCTCGAGGCACTCCCGCTCGACAACCAGTGGGTGAACCTCTCCGTACAGCAGGCCGTCCGGCGCTCGGCGGTTAACGTCCGACCGGCACTGCTGGTCGAACAGCGACGGAGTTTCCTCGGAGCAGCCCTGTTCACGCTGGCGAACCTCACCGCACACGAACTCTCCGACGACGACCGTTACCGGAACGACGCGGTCGAACTGGCCGACTGGTTGGTCGAGTCGCGGAGCAGCGGCTACGCCGGCTACTGCGGCGGTCACCAGCACCCGCTTCAACGGTTTGACGGCCGGACGATGCCCGAGGACCCCGACGTCGTCACGACGTCACACGCGACCAAGGCGCTGTTGGCTGCCGGCGAACGGCTCGACGAGTCGTACCAGGAGACGGCGGCTACCGCTGCCGACTTCGTGCTGGAGAATCTCGGATACGACGACTGTGAGTCCGGCGCGCGGATCCACTACCACCCCGACGAGAGCGGCGACAACTACACCCTGAACGCGAACGCGCTCGGTGCACGGCTGCTGTTGGACGTCTCCGCCGCAACCGGAGACGACGACCTCGCCGCCAAGGCGGAACCGATACTCGACTACGTCGCCGCCAACCAGGCGGACATCGGCGGGTGGACGTACCGCGATCCCCCCGACGCGTCGCACCTCTCGATGGACAACTTCCACAACGGGTTCATCATCCAGTCGTTCCTCCGTCACGCCGCAGTCCGCGACTCGGACCGGTTCGCCGATACGATCGAACGAGCGGTCGCGTTCTACCGAGACGAACTGTTCACGTACGGAGGTGCGCCGAACTTCGACGAATCGAGCGCGTACCCGCGCGACGTCCACTGTGCCGCGCAGGGAATCGCCGTCTTCTCCACCGTCGGCGACGGCGAGTTCGCACGCCGGATACTCGGGTGGACGCTCGACAACCTGTACGACGGGAACGGGGCGTTCTACCACGAGAAAGGGCGGTTCTTTACCAAACGGATCACGTACATGCGGTGGTGTCAGGCGTGGATGGCGTGGGCGCTGACCATCTACCTCGCGCGCGAGCACGACCTCGACGGGTTCTCCGCCACGGTGTGAGCGGACGGGACGCCGCGGTCGGTGACAGACGTCTATCACGCAGGCGAGTAATCACCGGTATAACGAAACGGGTACAGGCGAACACGCACGTAGCCCTCGGCAGTAGTAGATTCCACGATGTCAACACGAACGCACTCGCGGCAGTCGCTCGCCAGCGTAGAACAGTCGAATCGGGAAACCACAGTGAGACGCTATCCACGTCGGCCGTCGTCACTGGACCGACCGGGTAACGAGGTGAACGAATGCGGATTCTGACCGTCGTCGGGGCTCGGCCACAGTTCATCAAGGCGTTCCCCATCTCTCACGTCCTACGTCAGGAACACGACGAGATACTCGTCCACACCGGACAGCATTACGACGAGCAACTCTCGGACGTCTTCTTCGACGAACTCGATCTCCCGGTTCCGGACTACCACCTCGGGGTCGGCTCCGCGTCGCACGCCCAGCAACTCGCGACGATGATGCAACGACTCGATCCCGTGGTCGGCGGGGAAGACCCCGACGTCATCATGGTGTACGGCGACACGAACTCGACGCTCGCCGCCGCGCTGGTCGCGGCGAAGCGGTCGCCGGCGCTCGTCCACGTCGAGGCGGGCCTCCGAAGCGACAACTGGTCGATGCCCGAGGAGGTAAACCGGGTACTGACCGACCACTGCTCGGACGTCCTCTGTGCCCCGTCAGAGCAGGCTGTGGACCGCCTCCACGAGGAGGGGATCACCGACGGCGTGGCGATGACCGGCGACGTGATGTACGACGCGGTGCTCGCCGTCCGCGACCGGGCGCGGACCGAGTCGTCGGTCCTCGACGACCTGGACCTCGAGCCGGACGGGTTCGTGCTGGCGACTGTCCACCGGGCGTCGAACACGGACGATCCCGACCGGCTGGCGGCCGTGCTCGACGGGCTCGCGGCGGCCCCGAAGCCGGTCGTGCTGCCGGCACATCCGCGGACGGTCGCGGCGCTCGAGGAACACGGCCTGTACGACCGGGCCGACGCGGCGTTCGAGTTGACCGAACCGTTCGGCTATCTCGACTTCGTTCGCCTGCTCGACGCGGCCGACCGGGTCGCAACCGACTCCGGCGGCGTGCAGAAGGAGGCGTTCTACCTCGAGACGCCGTGTGTCACGCTCCGTGACGAGACCGAGTGGACCGAAACCGTCGACTGCGGCTGGAACACGCTCGTCGGGGCCGACGCCGAGGCGATCGCGGAGGCGCTTCGGTCCCCGTTCGACGTCTCGGACCATCCGTCGTTGTACGGCGATGGCGAAGCCGCGCGCCGGATCGTCGACGCGGTCTCGTCGGTGTAAGCACGGGTCAGCCCGTCGTCTCGGATGGATTCTCGCAGTTGCAGGGCGACCACTCCCGGACGCGAGTCTACGCCTCCAGACGACCCGTGGACGCCGTCCCGAGCCGGACGCTTGGGTCGGTCTCGGGCTCAGTCACCCACGTCGACGTTGCAGACGAAGTGGCGACTCCGGTGTCTGGCGACGTAGCGGTAGACTCTGACGCCGACCCGCTTGACCAAGGGCAGGTCGAACAGGACGGAGAGGGGTCGCAGCACGCCGAGGTGGTCGAACAGCTCCCGGAACGCGTGGTAGCCGCCGTACGCACGGCTGTTCCGGAACGCGTACATCTCCGAACTGAAGTCGACGTCGGACCGGTTGCGGTAGTGCGGTGGGGCGTCCGACTGCGAGTAGAACCTGACGTTGCCGTTGACGTCCAGCAGTTTGAACAGGTAGAGGCTCCGCGCACAGAAGTAACACCGCTCGTCGTAGACGATGTCGAGCGGCTCGTCCGACTCGAGCCACCCGAACGTGACGTCCCACGGGACGAACAGGAGGAAGAACACGTACAGGTCGAAGAAGAACGGACCGACCGCGAGCGCGATGACCGTGTGAAACCCGAGGAACGCGAGCACGAACGGGGTGATCGTGACGCCCGCGAGTACGGCGACGACGAACCCAACCTCGAGCACGATGGTTCCCCACGTCGCCATGTCGATGAGGATCGGATACTGCAAGAGGAGGTCGGCGACGGGCTTCGACGTGTGATAGAGTTCGCGTTTGTGGATGAGGATCCGGCCGAGGTTCTGGCTCCCGAGCCACGTCGTGAGCGGCGTGTTGACCACCTTGTCGTAGCCGGAGCCGAAGTAGACGATCGCCAGTGCGAGGAGCCCCCACTTGAGGGGGTCGGCCCGGTAGCCGCCGTGGGTGCGGGACTTCAGGAACCCGTTCAGCTCCGGAAGCGACCGGTCGCCGGTCCGAACGAGTTCGTCCACCGACAGCCGACACTGGGTGTGGTAGACGGCGTAGAACACGAGGAAGTAGACCGCGATGAAGAACGACGTGGTATGGCCCGACGCAGTGAACGAGTACATGAAGGTGGCCAGGTGGGAGACGAGCGCCGCTGCCACGACGGCAGTCACTTCGATCCGATAGCCGACGAGGAACAGCAGGACGGCAAGGAGAGCGAGCCATCTCTCGACGAAGACGAACTCCTGTAACGGCTGCGGCCACAGTATCAGCCACGTGGTACGGTTCTTCACCGGCCACGCCTGCATCGCCATCCACTCGTACGAGAGGAGTTTCCAGATCAGATAGCCGCCGAGGATAACCCGCCCCACGGCGAGGTTGATCGGACGGTCGCGCTCCGCGTCGGCGAAATAGTTGATCCAGGGCTCGACGTCTCTCATCGTGCGATCGTCCCTCCGTGTCGCGTCGGCGCCGCCTCGCGTCGAATCGGGGCGGTCCCGTCCTCGCGCGTCACGTCACCGCCGGGCGTGACTTCGAGCACCAGCTCGTCGGTCCGCGACGCCAGTTCGGTGCCATCGTCGGTCGTGCGCGTCGTCAGTTTGTACACCCGTACCGAGACGAACGTCGAGTGACCCTGCAGGCGCTCCTCGGTCCACCGGTAATCGAGGGTGTGACGAGGGAACGCGAGCAGTCCCGCCGGATCGGCACCCTTGTGCTCGACGCGATCGCGATACGCGTTCGCGTTCGTCAGGAGGTGACGGGCGACCCTCTCGCGGGTTTCCGTGTCGTAATCCGTGTGCATGTGGCGAGCTAACGTCGACATGCTGTTGATCAGGGGTGGGGCGGCTCGCGCGTCGTACACGATCTCGTTTCCGTCCGCGTCGGCGACACGGATCTCGTAGCTCGTCACCTCCTGACCCCGCGGTTCGGAGAACTTGTACCAGTGCATGAACGGGAAGATCGACAGGCCCGTAACGTTGCTGACGAGGAGGAGAACGAAGAACACCGCCACGTACGTCCGCCGAGTCGTGGGGCGCCGCTCCGAGAGCACGGCCGCGAGGAGCGTACATCCGAAGAACCCGATGAAAAAGACCGCCAACACCACGTCCTGGTGGGTCGACAGCGACTCGTACACGGCTACATCAGCGGCGAGGTGGTCGGTGGCTGTAGTGGCGTGGAGGGCCATGTTACCGTTGCTTCCTAGTCATATCTTCGTGCTAAATAATTAAGTATTTTTTTACTGTCTGTGGATTTATACATACTCGCCGGCTGAGCGGTTTCGAGGGGGGACAGACCGTCAAAAGAGGTGATGACGTCGTCAGTAGAACCACTCGAGTGGCGTTCGGTGAAGGACGTAGAACACCGTCAGAGCATCCGCCAACCGCCCCCACCCGACCGAGCGTCCGCTCACGGAGGGCGGAAAGCGAGTCTGTGCCCTTTCGACGGAGAAGAGTCGCGTCGCCGATCCGGTAGTGAATACGTTGTCAGTCTATCAGTACTTCCGACCCTTCCACCGTCCGTGGGTCAGCGTCCGGGCTGGTTTCCCGGTTGCTCGCGCTGTTCGGATACGACTGCCGTCTCGGGGCCGCATCGAGCGGGGGCGAACCGAGTGATCATGACCACGGACTCCTCTCCATGTTAACTCTGACTGGTCGTACAACGTCGGATCTCGTGTCGGAGGCCGTCCTCGCTGCTGTGGTCCGTTCGTCCGAGGTCGTCGAGGGTAGTGTTAAGATCATCATAACGATCACGACTCTCTCAATCTCAACTAATACTGTCGCGGACGGACGTGCCGTGGAGTCCGGCCGTCTCGCCCGTTCGTCACCCCACCCATGACCGTCGACCGACACGCTCTCAAGCTGGTGCTTGGCATCGCTCTCGTGACCGCCGTCGTCTCGCTGTTTCCCGGCCGTGTGGTTGTACTCCGCGGCGCGCTCGGCGTGAGTGTCGCCGCCGGGCTGCCGGTCGCTGCCGGTCTGCTCTTCGGCCCAGTCGGGGCGTGGGGCACGGGTCTCGGCTATCTGGGTTCGGCGTTCGCGACGGGAGCCGTCGACCCCCTCACGCTGTTCTCGGCGGGCGGGTACGTGCTCTCCGGCTACGTCGCGTTCACGCTCTGGCGGTGGATCTACGCGTGGTCCTCTGCGAACCGGGCACCGTTTCGCTCCGTGCGTCAGGTGGCAGGCCTCTTCGCCGTGGTCGTCGTCGGTTCCACGGCGGCGGCCGTCGTCGTCGGCTGGGGATACGAGGTGGTCGGTGCGTTCCCCTTCTACGTGGCGAGCGTTCTGACCCTTCCCGGGCAGCTTCTCGCGTCGGGACTCGTCGCCACGGGACTCCTCGTCGTCGGTCCGTCCCTCCCGAACGACCTCGCGGACCCGACCCGGGGCGGGCCGGTGCTCGAGGGCTCGTCGCCGCGGGCCGTCGTTCTCGTCACGGCGGCCTGGTACGTCACTGGGACTGTCGTCAGCGTCGGGTATCAGGTGTACGAGCTCGTGCCTCCGACGGAGTTCACCCGCCGGGGCGTGGGGTTCCTGACCGTCTTCGGCACCGACGCGCTGTTTTCCTACGGCGGAGGTCGGATCCAGCTGGTCATCGGAT
>JBEPYA010000016.1:27410-27832 GCA_041641615.1 Salinigranum sp.
GCTCCACCTCTACTACTTCGCGATTCAAAACGCCCCTTTGGGGGACGTCGTGGTTCTGGCCAATACCGCGCCACTCTTGGTGCCCCTGCTCGGCCTGGTCTTCTTGGGGGAGCGGCCGCGCCTGCTGCCCTTTCTCGCGGTGCAGGCCCTCGGCTTTTCGGGGGTGGTGGCGATCGCGGGCCCGACCGGCAGCCTCCCGAACCCGCTCGGTCGGACGAGCACCTGACTCGGTCTGATTGATAAGTTCAAGAGCTGGTAACAACCGGCTAACTTCGTACGAGAAGGACTACCGGACAGACGATGGAACTGACGAGACGGAACGCCATCCTGACTGTGGTCGCGGGAGGCGTCGGGACTAGCGCGGCACTGTCCGCCGCGTCGGCGGTGGTCGGAGACAGGGGGGAGGACGGCGTCGGGGGGAC
>JBEPYA010000017.1:0-27615 GCA_041641615.1 Salinigranum sp.
GCCGCCGCCGCCGGTGTCGCCGGTGGCGGGCTGGTCGGCTACCTGCCAGGCGTGTCCGCGGGCGTCGCCGCGACACTCGCGCTGCCGTTCGCCGGACGGGACGCGCCCGACCGCACGTACGTCGTCGCGACGAGCGGGGCGAACACCGCGACGGCGGTCTTCGCGCTCTTCTCGCTCGTCGCGCTCGACGCACCGCGAACGGGGGTGACGGTCGCCCTCCGGGAGGTCGGTCCGCCGCCGCTCTCGACGCTCCTCGCCACGACGGTCGTCGCCGGCGTCGTCTCGGCCCCCCTCGTCCCCGCGCTCGGCGACCGGTACCTCGCCGCCGCCGGTCGCGTGGGTCCCCGACCGACGAGCGTCGTCGCCTGCGGCCTGCTCTGTCTCCTCTCGGGCCTCTTCGCGGGCCCCGAGGGCGTCGTGGTGCTCGCTGCGGCCGGCGCGGTCGGCCTCTTGCCGGTTCGACTCGGGGTTCGACGCGTCCACCTCATGGGCGTCCTCGCGGTACCGCTCGTGGTCGGGTGAGTGGCGCGCGGCGGAGCGAAGAAGAGCGAGACGGCGGCCGAAAGACAACCGTTAAACGTGACGCCCGGGTTCGTTGGAGTATGAGCGAGAGCGAGCCAGAGCGGCGGCACGCCCGACAGTGCGTGTCCTGTGGCATCAACATCTCCGGCATGAGCGCCGCGACGTTCAAGTGTCCGGATTGCGGCCAGGAGATCTCCCGCTGTGCGAAGTGCCGCAAGCAGAGCAACCTCTACGAGTGCCCCGACTGTGGGTTCCGAGGTCCCTAACTACCGACAATGGGAAAAGTAGCCGCCAAGATCAAGGTCATGCCGAACAGCCCCGATATCGACCTCGACGCGCTCCAAGAGCGTCTCGAGGAGTCCCTGCCCGAAGGTGCGCGTATCAACGGGTTCGAGCGTGACAACGTCGCGTTCGGTCTCGTCGCGCTCCTCCCGACGGTCATCGTCCCCGACGACGCCGGCGGAACCGAAGCGGTCGAAGAGGCGTTCACCGGCGTCGACGGTGTCGAGAGCGTCTCCGTCGAGAACGTCGGCCGTATCTGAACTGCGTTCCGCTTCTCTCGCGGTCGTATCCAGCCGGCGAGCGGCAGCTCGGTCCGTCACGCCCGCGCTGCGAGTACGATGCCGACGAGCGTCCCGAGGAGGAATCCGCCGACCATCGCTATGGCGAGGGAGCTGAAGAGGACGCCGACGACGCCTCCGAGGAGCATCCCGGCGGCGAACCCGGAACCGAATCGGACGGCGAACCGACTCTCGCTCGCGCCGGGTCCCAAGTCGGGATCGACGTCACGATCGACCGATTTGGACGCGGGAACGACGCCCGTCCGCGCTGCTCTCTCCCCCCTTTCGATCTCGAACGACGAGCCCGTCTCGCCGGAGGCGGTGCCGGGCACGTCTGCTATCGTCGTGTGTTCCTGACTCATGGGTGACAGTCCGCCGTAGAACTCGATATACGTTACCACGATTGGCAGTCGGTGGGAATCACCGTCTCCGGGCCGTGTGCCGCGCTGCCGTGCGCGGACGGGAACGTGTCTTTTATAACGACGTCAGAAGTAGTACGTCCCACGACTATGCCGAGTTCCAACGGTCCGATGAAGGGGACGCGGAACAAGCTCAAGAACAAACCCCGAGAGCGTGGCACGTCGCCGCCACAGCGAGCGATCCAGGAGTACGAGGTCGGTCAGAAGGTTCACCTGAAGATCGACCCCAGCGTCCGGAAGGGTCGCTTCCACCCGCGCTTCAACGGCCACACCGGGACGGTCGTCGGAGAGCAGGGCCGCTCGTTCAAGGTCGAGATCACCGACGGCGGGAAGACGAAGACGCTCATCGCGCGCCCGGCCCACCTCCGCGCTCAGAAGTAGATGACTATCTTCAAAGAGAAGCTCGGCGAGGAGTACCTCACGACGTCGGAGGTGAAACGACTCCTCGAGGAGGTCGAGGCCGAGCGGGCGGCGGACGAGGAGCGGGAGGTTCGGTACGAACTGGCCCGCGCCATCGAGCACGTCAACCGCTTCGCCTTTCTCGACCCCGAAGACTCTCGGGCGCTGGCCGAGGAACTCCTCGAACTGGAGAAAGTCGACGAGGAGACGGCGTTCAAGATCGCCGACCTGCTCCCCCAGTCGCGCGACGAACTCCGCGCGGTCTACGCCCAGCAGCGCTACGCGCTTTCGGGCGACGAACTCGACGAGATTCTCAACGTCGTTGCCAAGTACGCCTGACCTGGCGACGCGTCTCGAACCCACCCCGACGTGTGGATGGCGGGGACGACCGCCACACGAGGAGAACGCGTCGGCTCGCTCGGTGCCAACGATTTAAATAATCTGTCAGCATAGAGTTGTATATGACTACCAGCGAGAGCGGCGACGCAGTCGACACGGCCGGCGACGAGACGGAGGAGAGCACGCTGCGTATGGCCGTCGTTCTCGACGTGTTGCCGCACGGTCGCGCCGACGACGACCGCCCACGATACAAGAAATCGCCGCTGGCGTACGCGCTCGGCGAGGAGGACTTCCGCCTCGTCGAACTCAGGCTCGACGACGACGCCGACGTGAGCATCGGCGACCGCGTCGTCCTCGGGCCCGCAGACGAACGCGTGGCCGTCGAGGAGATCCGCGACATCGAGTACGATGCCCTCTCGAACACCGCGGTCTCCGAACTGGAGTACGTCGTCGACGAGATCCTCACCGAGCACGAGTCGCGGTTCGTCGGCTTCTACAACGACGCCCAGCCCATAACCATCCGCCTCCACCAGTTGAATCTCCTGCCGGGGATCGGCAAGAAGCTCCGGAACAACATCCTCGACGAGCGGAAGCGCGGCCCGTTCGAGAGCTTCGCGGACCTCGAAGACCGCATCTCCGGCCTGCACAACCCGAAGGACATCCTCGCCGAGCGCATCATGTCGGAACTCCGTGACGACGACCTCAAGTACAAGGCGTTCGTGCGGCGCGACGCGGATTCGTAGTCGGCGACGGGCGAATAACAGGCTTTAGGCTCGCCGGGTCGAAGAGTGTGATAATGAACACGGACGGCACCGGCCGCCGCGACCCCGACCGGCTCATCCGTCGGGCCGGGGTCCGTGGCGACCCGGACCGCGACCAGCACTTCCTCGTCGACGACCGGGTCCTCGACCGGATTCCGAGCTACCTCTCTCAGGAGGCGGACACGAGCCACCTCCTCGAAATCGGCGGCGGGACGGGCGCGCTCACCGACCGTCTACTCGCCCGCGGCGACCGCGTGACGGTCGTCGAACGCGACGCCGACCTGGCGGCGTTCCTCCGCGAGGAGTTCGCCGAGGAGGTCGAGTCGGGCCGCCTGACCGTCGTCGAGGGCGACGCTCTGTCGGTGGACCTCCCCGACTTCTCGGCGTGCGTCTCGAACTTGCCATATGGAATCTCCTCGGAGATCGCGTTCCGACTCTTCCCGCGCCAGAAACCGCTCGTACTGATGTTCCAGTTCGAGTTCGCCGAGCGGATGGCGGCCGACCCGGGGACGAGCGAGTACGGCCGGCTCTCGGTCGGTGCCCAACACTACGCCGACGTCGAACTCGTCGAGCGGGTGCCGCGCGAGGCGTTCGACCCGGCACCGGCCGTCGAAAGCGCGGTGGTCCGGACGACACCACGCGCCCCCGAGTACACCGTCGCGGACGAAGTGTTCTTCTTCGACTTCGTCAAGGCGCTGTTCACGCAGCGGCGCAAGACCGTGCGGAACGCCATCCGGAACACGACACACATCTCGGGTATCTCGGACGGCTCCGCGGTCGTCGAGGCGGCTCCCGAGGACCTGCTCGCGAAGCGCCCCGGGTCGCTCACCCCGGGTGAGTTCGCCACCCTGACGAACCTCGCCGCCGACTACCGGTGATGCTCCCGCTCCAGACGACCGGTCTCGACTCGCTCGTTCCGACGCTTCCCGAGAAGGTGGCCGTTACACTCGTAGCGCTTCTGATCGTCTCGGCGACCTGGCGGGTCACCGACTACCTCCACACCCGCAGCGACGAGAGCGACTGGCTGCCGAGCACCTGGCGACACCTCCTGCTCTCGGGCGCGAGTCTCCTGACGACGTTCGGCGGCGGCCTCTTCGTCATCGCGGTCTGGGGGCTCGCCGGTCCGCTCTTCGAGGAGATCCAGTCGTACGGCCTCGGGCCACAGAGCGTCGTGAACGCCGTCCTCGGTCTCATCGTCTTCGTGACCGCGTACGCCATGACCGACGTCGTCGGTCGAATCACGCGCGAACTCTCCGACGGACGGCGAGCGATCACCGAACACCAGCGGGAGATCGTCTACCGGCTCTCGCAGGTAACCCTCTACACCATCGCCGGCTCGCTCGTCCTCGGCATCTGGGGCGTCGACCTCGGCGGCATCCTCGTCGGAGCCGGGTTCTTGGGCATCGTTGTCGGTCTCGCGGCGCGACAGACGCTCGGCGCGCTGCTCGCGGGGTTCGTGCTCATGTTCTCCCGGCCGTTCGAGATCGGCGACTGGATCGAGGTCGGCGACCACGAGGGGATCGTCACCGACATCACCATCGTCACTACCCGGATGCAGACGTTCGATGGCGAGTACGTGATGATCCCCAACGACGTCGTCTCCTCCGAGAGCGTCGTCAACCGCTCGCGGAAGGGCCGACTACGCATCGAGGTCGACGTCGGCGTCGACTACGACGCCGACCCGCGGGAGGCCGCGAAGGTCGCTCGCGACGCGGTCCGCGGGCTAGACAACGTACTCCGGGTGCCGACCCCGCAGGTGGTCGTCAAGGAGTTCGGCGCCTCGGCCGTGGTGCTCGGGGTGCGGGTGTGGATCGACAACCCCAGCGCGCGGCGGATGTGGCGCACCCGGACGGCCGTCGTGGGCGCGGTGAAGACCGCGTTCGACGAGGCGGGCATCAAGATCCCCTTCCCGCAGCGCGAACTCACGGGACGTGAGGAGGCCGGCGGGCTCCGGCTCGCCGAGGGAGCGGTACTGGCTGGCGAGGAAGAACCGGAGGTCGCCGCCGAGGCCGACGGCGGACGGGCGGACGCTGACGCGAGCGGCACGGCCAGCGAGGAGAGCGGCGACAACGACGAGGCCGACCACGACGAGGCCGACCACGACGACGGCGACGACGGAGACAGCCGATGACCCGCGAGGATCTCGCCGCCCGTCGCGGCGTCGAGACGGCCGTCTACCAGCCCGCGGAGGACTCGGCGCTGCTCGCGCGCGCGGCCGTCGACGACGTCGCGGACGCGGACCGGGTCCTCGAAGTCGGCACCGGGTCGGGCTGGATCGCCGGTCGGGTGGCGAACGAGACGCGAGCCGACGTGGTCGCCTCGGACCTCAACCCCCACGCCTGCCGCCAGGCGCGCGAACACGCTCGGGACCTCGCCGCCGAGGGTGGCCGGGGGTTCGAGGTGGTGACCGGGGACCTCGTCTCGGCCTTCTCCGACGGCGCGTTCGAGGTCGTCCTCTTCAATCCGCCGTACCTCCCGACCGACCCCGACAACGAGTGGGGCGACTGGATGGAGCGGGCGCTCTCCGGTGGGGAGTCGGGGCGAGACGTCATCGAACCGTTCCTCGATACGGTCGGTCGTATCCTCGCACCCGGGGGCCGGGTGCTGCTGCTCGTCAGCAGCCTCACCGGCTACGAGACGGTCCTCGACTACGCCCGCGAGCGAGGGTTCGAAGCGGAGAAGGCCGTCGAGGAGTCGTACCCGTTCGAGACGCTGACAGTCGTCCGGTTGACACGTTCTGATTCCCCGCAGTAATAGAATGGTTTAGCAAATATTAAGCGTCGGCATTTCAAAGCCCCGGTGATGACTGAACTCGTAGCGACGACACCCGGGCTGTTCCCGCTCCCGGACTGGGCGAAGGAGGAACTATCCGATCTGAAGGGTCACCAGAAAGGTGACCTCATCAGCGGCGACGAGGGTGACGACATCGTGGCGGCGTACGACCGAGCCCGCGGCGAAGTCGTCGAGGACCAGGAGGCAGCCGGCCTCGACCGCATCGGTGAGGGACAGCTCCGCTGGGACGACAACCTCGCGCACCCCCTCACCGTCCACGACAACGTCGAGACCGGCGGCATCGTCCGGTACTACGACAACAACAACTTCTACCGCGACCCCCAGGTGAGCGGGGAACTCGACTTCTCGGGCGACGTCGCCGCCGACCTGGAGGCGGCGGCCGAACTGACCGACGAGTCCCTGCAGGCCGTCCTGCCGGGCCCGTACTCGCTTGCGGACCTCGCGACCGACGAGTACTACGGGGACGATGCCGACTTCCTCGCGGCCGTCTCGGACTTCCTCGCCGGCGAGGTCGAGGCGTTTCCCGACCACGAGACACTGTTCCTGCTCGAACCGTCGCTGGTTGAGGCACCGCCCTCGGACGACCTCGCCGCGCAGGTCCCCGAGGCCATCTCGGCGGTCGCCGCGGAGACCGACGCCGACGTCGTCGTCCACTCGTACTGGGGCGCGCTCGACGAGAAGACGTACGCGCACCTGATGGATTCGGAAGTGGAGGCGCTCGGCTTCGACGTCGTCGCCGGCGACCGCGAGCAGACGCTGTACAACGTGACCGAGTACGGGACGAAATCGGACGTGGCGCTCGGCCTCGTCGACGGCCAGAACACCCGCGTCGAGTCGCCCGGGACGATCCGAGAGCGCGTCGAGTGGTTCACCGAGCAGGTTCCCGCCCAGGAGTTCGACACTGTCTACCTCTCCTCGAACACCGAGCTGTTCTACCTTCCCGTCTCGAAATGCCAGGAGAAGCTCGCCGCGCTGGGCGCGGCTGCGACGGCCGAAGAGGAGGTGGAAGCATGACGGGACACCGAACCGAGGGCGTCGACACCCGCGAGCAGTTCCGACCCGCTGGCCACGAGACCGACCACTTCATTCTCACGTCCGTGGTCGGGTCGTACCCGAAGCCCAAGTGGCTCAACCGCGCCGACGACCTCGTCGAGGACGAAGCGTCGAAGTTCACCGAGGAACACCTCCACGAGGCACACGACGACGCCTGTCGCGTCATCGTCGACGAACACGAGCGCGCCGGCCTCGACACGGTCGTCGACGGCGAGATGCGCCGCAACGAGATGGTGGAGTTCTTCGCCCACCGCATCGACGGCTACGAGTTCCACGGGCCGGTCAAGGTGTGGGGCCACAACTACTTCGACAAGCCCTCGGTCGTGGAGGAGGTCGAGTACGACGAGCCCTGGCTCGTCGACGAGTTCGAGTTCACGCGCGACGCGGCGTCGAAACCGGTCAAGGTGCCCATCACGGGCCCGTACACCCTCGCGAGCTGGTCGTTCAACGAGGCCTACTCGTCGGAAGCGGAACTGGCGTACGACCTCGCGGACCTCGTGAACACGGAGGTCGAGAGGCTCGTCGACGCGGGCGCGCGGTACATCCAGATCGACGAGCCCGCGCTGGCGACGACGCCCGACGACCACGCCATCGTCGGCGAGTGCCTCGAACGCATCGTCGCCGACATCGACCCCGAGGTTCGAATCGGCCTCCACGTCTGTTACGGCGATTACTCGCGCATCTACCCCGAGGTCAACGACTTCCCCATCGACGAGTTCGACGTCGAACTCTGCAACGGCGGCTTCGAGCAGATCGACGTCTTCACCGAGCCGAGCTTCGAGCCCGACCTCGCGCTCGGCGTCGTCGACGCACACACCGCCGAGATCGAGCCCGTCGAGGAGATCAAACAGAACATCCTGCAGGGCCTCAAAGTGGTGCCGCCGGAGAAGCTGACCATCTCGCCCGACTGCGGGCTGAAGCTCCTCCCCCGTGAGATAGCCTACGGGAAGATGGAGAACATGGTGAAAGCCACCCGCGAGGTCGAGGCCGAGCTCGACGCCGGCGACATCGACCTCGCCGATCCGCTCCCGACCGCATAGCTTCGAATCGCGCCCGGTTTTTTGTCGGTGCCGGCGCGAGAGTCGAGCATGTCACCCGACGACCTCGCAGACCGAGTCGAGAACCTGGTCCACCGTGAGACGCAGGTCCACGACGCCGGCGTCGACCTCACCGTCTCCAGCGTGAACGCCGTGACCGGCCCCGCACAGGTCGACTTCGGCGGCGGCGAACTCACCGAAGTCGGGACGTCGAACGTCGAACCGACGAAGCGTACGGCGGACGACGACTACGGCTGGTGGCACCTCGGCGGCGGGACCTACCTCGTCGAATACAACGAGTCGCTGTCGGCCGAGCAGGCCGTTCAGCTGCAACCGCGAACCGCGCTCGTCGAGCGGGGCTGTTCGCATCCGACGCTCGGAGTGAGTGAACTCCCGGCGGTACCGCTCACCGTCCCACCCGCGGGGATTCAACTGAAGGAGAACGCGCGCGTGTCGACGCTGGTCCCGCTCGGGTGAGCGGCGACGCCGGAGCGGCCGACAGACCGTCTCCGGAGCGCTTCGTGCGTGTCAAAACTATCGTACACCGCGGTGTACGGTGAGGTATGGCTGCAACACCCGGAGAGAGAGTCGATGCGGCCGCCTTCGGTCGCCGGTACGTCGAGGAGTTCCTCGACACGGGAGACGTCGAAGTGGTGGAGACCGTCCTCGCGGAAGAGGACGTCGCACACCTGCTCGGCGTCGAGGCCGACCGGAAGGAGGGAGGCGGTCGTCGGTCGGATACGGGCGTTTAGAGAGGCAGTCCCCGACTGGCGGCTCGACGTCGAGGACGTCGTCGCCGAGGGCGACCGCGTGATGCTCCGGGGCACTGCACGGGGGACCTCATGGAAGGCGGGGGGGACGCTCGTCCCCACCGGGAAGCCGTTCGAGGTCGCCGAGTTCTTCGCCTTCAGGGTCGAGGAGGGGAAGATCATCGAGCAGTGGAACCTGGTGAACGTCGCCGGGATCGGCCAACAGTTGGGACTGATGCCGCCGACGCCGCGGGCGCTCGCGGCGATGGCTCGCCATCGGCTGTTCGGACGAGGGTGAGAGACCCCGTCGGCGACGCTCACTTCCAGGGATTGGGAACGAGGTCGGCCTGGACGGTCGCCCCGACCTCGACTCGACAGACGCTCCGGGGCACGGCCAGACAGAGGAGGACGTAGCCGGCGTCGCGGTGTTTCCGTTTTAGCGCCCGCGGTTCCACGCGATGTTCGAGGGTTCCGTCGAGGAGTTTGCCGGTGCAGGTCCCGCAGGCACCGAACAGACAGCCGTACGGGAGGGAGATGCCGGCCGCGTCGGCCGCGTCGACGACGGTCTCGTCGGCGTCGACCGACAGCGTGGTCTCGCGTCCGTCGCGCCAGCAGAGCGTGACCTCGTGCGTCCCGGCGGGTCGGCTCACTGCCAGACGTCGCTCGTGCAGTCGCCGCCGGGCCACCGAATCTCGTGCGCGCGCGCCGGGCCGCCGGGTGCGTCGCCGAAGTCGACGACGAACTCCTCGTCGAGTTCCATCCGCCCCTCGTCGGGGTAGACATCGGCCTTCAGCATCAGCGACCCTCGCTCGCCGATCTCGGGGTAGAACTGGTTGTCCCACGAGGAGAACAGCGAGGTGGTCCAGTAGAGGCGCTTGCCGTCGCGCGACAGCTGGAGCATCTGCGGGGCGCCGCGGACGTCGTGACCACCGACCGTCTGTCGGTCGCCGAAGTTGCCGCCGGCCCAGATGCGGTCCACGAGTCGGGGGTTGGCGCTGTCGGAGACGTCGTACATCCGGACGTCGCCGTGGAGCCAGTTCGAGAAGAAGAGGTACTGGTCGTCCAGAGAGAGCAGGATGTCCGTGATGAGCGGCGGCACGGGCATCTCCCAGTCGGGGTGCTCGCGGCTCTCGAGGTCGATGACGACGTCCCAGTCCCACGCGCCGTTCTCCTCGTAGAAGCGGATGACGTTCGACGAGAGGGCGGCCCCGACGTACCCCTGGGTCTCCTCGGGATTGTGGCTCATCCGCACCTCCAGCGGGATGAGCCCCTCCTCGCCGAATGTCAGCGTCTGTTCGTGCTCGCGCGTCTCCCAGTTCCAGATGTGGATGCTGTCGCCGTACTTCCCGGCCTCGACGTCGTCGAGATCGAAGCCGGGGTAGTAGGTCTTCGGCGCGGCCCACTCGCTCGATATCATCACGTTGTGCCGTGGCTGGTACCAGTAGTCGTAGTTCATCTCCATTTCACCCAGGTCCGCCTCCCAGTGACCGTCGATGGAGAAGTCCTCTTGGTCGAGTTGGAGGAAGCCGCCGGGGAGTTCGCCCTCACGATTACCGAGCATCGAGATGATCACCTTCCCCTCGGGCACGCAGTGGACCGTGTGCGGGGCCGAGAGGTCGTGCTCAAACACCTCCTCGGGCTCGATCACGCGCTCGATGGAGAGGTTCCGGGGGTCGGACGCGTCGAGGATGTGGATGCGCGACGAGCGCTGGCCAGGGACGATGAGATGGTCGCGAGCCATCCCCTCGGCGTGACACGACGACGAGCAGGCGTTCCAGCCGAAGTGGTGGAGCTCGTCGCCCTTGTTCGGCATCTCCACCGTATCGATCAGTTCGGCGTACGTCGGCGAGTCGGGATCGACGTCGACGACTCCCACGAAGTCCGGTCCGTCGACGTCCATCCCCACCCGCAGCGCCATCACGAACGCGGTTTTCTCCCGGCCCGATTCGGTCCGCATCGCCGCCGGTGTCGTATAGCCGGGGCCGACGACGCCGTGTTCGTGTTCCGGGTCGTGGTCGTGTGCGTGTTCCCCGGGAGTTTCCGTGTCACTCATGCCTCCGGGTACGTCAGACAGTGACTAACAACTTATTGTTGCGTGACACCACGTTTCCGGTGAACGGAAGCGAGGACGTCGGCCGCCGGGTTGGGGTCGGGAACGTCCACACCGGCGGCTCTCGCGTGTCCGAGTGGCGTCGAGAGAAGCGTCGAGACGGCTCGCCGTCGCCGTCAGTGGTCTTCGTCTTCGTAGACCCAGGTGGCCGAGTCGAGATCCCAGTCGACGAGTTCGTCGTCGTCGAAGAAGAGGTCGATCTCGCGCTCGTTGGCACCCTCGTCCTCGTGGTCGGAGCCGTGGATGACGTTGTGGCCGAGGTCCAGTCCATAGTCGCCGCGGATGGTCCCCGGAGGGGAGTCGGCGGGGTCGGTCTCGCCCATCATCTTGCGGACCTGGCGGGTGGCGTCGGCACCCTCCCAGACCATCGCGAACACCGGTCCGGAGGTGATAAACTCGACGAGCCCCTCGAAGAAGGGCTTGCCCTCGTGTTCACCGTAGTGCTCGTGGGCGAGCTCCTCGTCGATCTGCATGAACTTCGCGCCGACGAGTTTCAGTCCGCGCTCCTCGAAGCGCGAGACGATGTCTCCGATGAGGCCGCGCTGGACCCCGTCTGGCTTTACCATCACGAACGTGCGCTCGTCGTGGTGACTCATTTTACGTCGTCCTCCTCGTCGTCGGCGTCGGTCTCAGCCGGTCCGGCGTCGTCCGCGTCCGCGTCAGTCTCTTCGTCGGAGTCCTCGTCCGCTTCCACTTCGTCGGCCTCCTCGTCCGCTTCCGCTTCGTCGGCCTCCTCGTCCGCTTCCGCTTCGTCAGACTCCTCGTCCGCTTCCGCTTCGTCGGAGTCCTCGTCCGCTTCCACTTCGTCGGCCTCGTCGGCGGCTTCGGCTTCGTCGGCCTCGTCGGCGGCTTCGGCTTCGTCGGACTTCTCGTCCGCTTCCACTTCGTCGGCCTCGTCGGCGGCTTCGGCTTCGTCGGCCTCCTCGACTTCTTCGACGGCGGCCGCCTGGGTGGCGGCGTCCCGGGACGCCTGTGCGCGCTCTGCCTGCTGGCGACCGGTGGTGGTCCACTCGAGTTCGCGAGCCTCTCGGCCGAGCAGGTAGTTCTTCTCCGCCTTCGAGTTCTTGAAGTGGAGCACTGTGCCGTCGGTCTTGACGAACATCGTCCCCGTGCCGGGTTCGATCTCGTCGCCAGTGTAGTCGCAGGTTCGTTTCTCGACCATTACTGTCCTCCGATGGAGTCGGCGTCGCGCTGGGTCTCCCGTAGCTGGAGGATGTCACCCTCCCGGACGGGGCCCAGCACGTTCCGCGTGATGATGCGACCCTGGTTCGAACCCTCGCGGATGCGACACTTGACCTGCATTGCCTCGCCGTGCATGCCGGTCTTGCCGACGATCTCGATGACCTCCGCCGAGGTGGAGTCGCTGGCGCTCTCTTCTGCGCTCATGGTCGGTTATCGGAGTTCCTCGACCTTCGAGGCGATGTCCTCGACGCTGTCCTCGGCCTCGCCGGCGTCGACGATGGCCGCGGCGGCGCTGCCGACTTCGAGGCCGGCGGCGTGACCGATGTCGTCCTGCGTCTCCACGAAGATGTACGGGATGCCCTTCTCCTCGGCGAGCTCGGGGAGGTGCATCACGATCTCCTCGGGGGAGACGTCTTCGGCGATGAGGACGAGTGCGGCGTTGCCGCGCTCGACCGCCTTCGTGGTCTCGTTCGTTCCTTTCTTTACGGTTCCTGTGTCTCGTGCGACCTCGAGCGCCTCGACGGCGCTTTCGGCGAGGTCTGCGGGTACATCGTAATCGACGTAAACTGGCATTGTATCCTCCTCCCTCCCGGGGCTCGACTGCCTCGCCGAACCGGTCTTCCGGCGTCCGCCGTCACGGCGGAGTTCCCTGACGGCGAGGAGTAGTCATCGACCACGGACAGGGGTGTACGCAGTCGTAGCGCACCACTCCATAAAAACGCTTTCAAACCCGTCACGGCGTGCGATACGGGCACACACTGCTGCTTCTCAGCCGTGAGAACATCGTCGGAGAACATATATTCACCACTGCTGAATTGAGAGCGAAGAACCCTCCCGTGAACGCTACTACCGAGTACGACAGTATTCACGTCCTCCACGTCGACGACAACCCGGTGTTCGGCGACCTGGTCGAGACGTTCCTCGGTCGCTTCGACGACATCGTCGTCCACGCGGAGACCGACCCGAACGCCGCGCTGGATCGACTCGACACCGTCGACTGTGTCGTCTCCGACTACGACATGCCGGACATCGACGGGCTCGAACTCCTCGCGGAGATCCGACGGCGTCGTTCGGACCTCCCGTTCGTCCTCTTCACCGGGAAGGGGAACGAGGAGATCGCGAGCGAGGCGATCGCCGCGGGCGTCGACGGCTATCTCCAGAAAGGCGGCGGCTCCGAGCGGTACGAACTCCTGGTGAATCGGATCAGGACGGCTGTCTCCAAGACGCGGGCGAACCGTCGGGCCCGACGAGCGACCGAACGGCTCCAAGAGGTGTACGAACGGACGACCGACGGCGTGGTCGCCGTCGACCGCGACTGGTGTTACACGTACGTGAACGCACGCGCCTCCGAGATCCTCGACCTCGACCCCGAGGAGGCGCTCGATACCGAAGTGTGGACGGCCTTCCCCTCGCTCATCGGGTCGGTGTTCGAGACGAAGCTCCGGACGGCGATGGAGACCGGCGAGCCCGTCTCGTTCGACGCCTACTTCGAACCGCTGGAGACACACTTCGAGGTTCGAGCCTTCCCCGGCGACGACGGCCTCTCCATCTACGTCCTAGACGTCACCGACGAGCAGTACGCACGCAGACAGCTCGCGTCCGAACGCCGACTGCTCGACGCTGCGCTCGACGCGCTCGACGACGTCTTCTACGTCCTCGACGACACGGGCGAGCGACTCGTTCGCTGGAACGACCGTCTCACGGAGGTGACGGGTCGTTCCGACGCCGAACTCGCCTCGGTCGCCGTCACGGACCTGTTCGTTCCCGACGACCGCGACGCCGTCACACGGACCATCGAGCACGTCCTCGACGGACCGGAGACGACGGGCGCCGCCCGCTTCGTCACCCCTGACGGACCCCGCGTCTACGAGTTCCACACCGTCCCGCTGTACGATGAACGCGACGTGCTCGTCGGTGTCTGCGGCATCGGCCGCGACGTCACGGTCCAGCGGAGCCGCGCCACCCACCTCGAACGGGTCGAGACGATCATCGAAGCGCTCGGTGACCCGGTCTACACCACGGACAGAAGGGGCGAACTCACCTACGTCAACGACGCGTTCGTCGAGCTCACCGGTTACGACGTGGACACGGCTATCGGGTCTCAGGCCGCGGAGCTGCTGAAGGACGCGGCAGGCCACGAGGCGGTCCAGGCAGCGATCCGTCGAGCGTACCGGTCGGACGCACCCGAGCGGTTCGAGTTCGACCTCCACACCGCCGACGGGGAGACGGTCCCCTGCGAAGACCACCTCTCGCTGTTGCCGACCCACGACGAGTTCAGGGGCACGGCCGGCGTCATCCGTGACGTCAGTCGCCGCCAGGAGCGCGAGGCGACGCTCCGTCGACAGCGCGACCAGCTCGACGAGTTCGCCGCAGTCGTCTCGCACGACCTGCAGAACCCACTCTCGGTGGCGCTCGGGCACGTCCAGCTCGCGCTGGAGACCGACTCGACCGACCGACTCGGCGCCGCGGTGAACGCCCTCGAACGGATAGACCGACTCGCCGACGACATCCTCGAACGCGCCCGGTCGGGCACGGTCATCGACGACCCGCAACCGGTGGCAGTGGGGGACGTCGTCACCGACGCCTGGGCGGTGACGGACACCGCCGGCGCGACACTCGTCGTCGACGGCGATCTCCCCACCGTCTCGGCTGACTCCTCGCGGCTCGGCGGTCTGTTCGAGAACCTGTTCCGCAACGCCATCGAACACGGACTGGCCGCGCGTCGGCCATCGCAGGAACGGAACACGAGGCGGGCGAACGGACCCGAACGGTCCCTCGAACGCGAGCACGACCACACGGGCGTATCCGTCGACGGGGACGAACGCCGCCCCAACGGTCACGCGGACGGTGACCGCGCGAACGGTGACGAGTTCGAGATTCGGGTCGGGGCGCTGTCGACTGGCGACGACGCGCACGGATTCTTCGTCGAGGACGACGGGCCGGGGTTCGACGGCACCGTCGCCACGAGCGAACTGTTCGAACCGGGCGTTTCGACGGCTCCCGATGGGACGGGCTACGGGCTCGCCATCGTCCGCGACGTCGCGGAGGCACACGACTGGACCGTCGACGCGACGACGGGACGCGGTGGCGGCGCTCGCTTCGAGTTCCACGTCGCTCCCGACGACTGACACGACCGGACCCGAATCGCCTTACGCCCGCTCGACCAAACACCGTCGATGTCGGATCCGTCCTCGGCCGTCCGGCCACTAGCCGGTGACCTAGTCGCCCGCGCACGGGCGACCGACCAGCGTCGCCTCCTCGTGTTGAGCGGCGACCGGGACGCCGGGTGGGACGCCGCGTTCTCTGCGGTCGAGGGGACGGGCGTCGACGACGACACCGTCACCTTCGTCACCACTCGTGAGGGCGTTCGGTTCGACCGTGTCTCGCCCGCCCGCGCCGACTCGCTCCTCGGGACCACGCGCGCAGTGGTCGTCTGTGACGCACACGAGGGCTTCTCGCCGAACCTCTTCGGGAAGCTCTCGGGCGTCGTCGACGGCGGTGGTCTCCTGATCCTTCTGACCCCGCCGCTGGAGGAGTGGCCCGCGTTCATGACCGCGTTCGACGAGAGCCTCGCGGTCCCGCCGTTCCCTCCCGACGCCGTGACCGGGCGGTTCCGACGGCGACTCGTCGACCTCCTGTGGGCGCACCCGGGTGTCGCAATCGTCGACGTCGAGAGCGACGGCGAGGGGACCGTTCGACGCGCGGGCGAGACTGACGATGGCGTGTCCGCCGGCGGTCGAACCAGCACCCAGACGCCCGGCGCCGCCGCCTTCCCCCGTGCGGCGTACGAGGCGTGTCGAACTCGCGACCAGTCGCGGGGGCTCGCCGCGCTCGAACGCCTTCGCGGAGGGAGGGAGGCGGTCGTCGTCGAGGCCGACCGCGGGAGGGGAAAGTCCAGCGCGGCCGGTCTCGCCGCGGCGTGTCTCGCAGCCGAGGGGGAGAACGTCCTCGTGACGGCCCCGCGGTACCGCAACGCCGAGGAGGGGTTCCGACGCGCGCTCGAACTCCTCGACACGCTGGCGATAGACGTGAGCCACGACGCCGAGGCGCACGTCGTCAGCGTCGTCAGTGCCGACAGCGAGAGCGGGGACGAACGAGGGGGTCGAATCCGGTTCTGCCGACCGACCCGCGTCGGGTCCGAACCCGCGGACGTCCTCCTCGTCGACGAGGCGGCGGCGCTCCCGGTCCACCTTCTCACCTCGTTTCTCGACGCCGACCGAGTCGCGTTCTTCACCACGGTCCACGGCTACGAGGGCGCGGGTCGCGGCTTCACGGTCCGATTTCGCGACCGACTCGACGAGAGTGGACACCGAGTCACGGACGTCCGCCTCGACGACCCCATCCGGTACGCCCGTGGCGACCCCGTCGAGTCGCTCGCGTTCCGCGCGCTCCTCCTCGACGCCCGTCCACCGGTCGAGCAGCTAATCGCCGACGCGACCCCCGAGACGGTCACGTACGAGACGCTAGCGCCCGCCGACCTCCTCGCCGACGAGCACCTGCTCCGGGAGGTGTTCGGCCTCCTCGTGCTGGCGCACTACCGGACCGAACCGAACGACCTCGCGCGCCTGCTCGACGCGCCGAACCTCACCCTTCGCGCACTGACGCACGAGGGCCACGTCGTCTCCGTCGCACTCTTAGCCCGAGAGGGCGGGCTCGACGACGAGCTGAGGAGGAGAATGTACGACGGGGAGCGCGTCCGCGGGAACATGCTTCCCGACGTCCTCACCTCGCAGGTGCGCGACGAGGACGCCGCCGTCCCCGTCGGCTACCGCGTGATGCGCATCGCCACCCACCACGCGGTACGGTCGCGCGGGCTCGGGTCGACACTCCTGGGCGAGATTCGGCGCGAACTCCGCGCGGGCGACCCGCTCGCAGGGCGACTCGCTCCACACGCGGACGGCGAGACGGACACGCGGACCCAGGGCGAACGGCCGGTCGACTGGCTCGGTGTCGGCTACGGCGCGACCCCCTCGCTGGTCTCCTTTTGGCGGGACAACGGCTTTGCCACGCTCTACCTCTCGACCTCGCGGAACGAGACGAGCGGCGAGCACTCGGTCGTCATGTGCGACGCGCTCTCGCAGCGAGGGCGAGAGTTACAGGACCGACACGCCGACTGGCTCCTCGGCCGGCTGGAGGGCACGCTCTCGGACCCCCTCCGCGACCTCGACGCCGACGTCGTTCGTGCCGCGCTGGGAGCGGCCGACCGCGCGTTCTCCCCGTCGCTCACGGGCCGCGAGTGGCGCGTCGTCGTCGACGCCTCGTTCGGGCCCGGTCTCTACAGCGTGAACCCCCGGCCGTTCCGACTGCTGGCGCTCCGGGCGCTCACGACCGAGGAGCGGCCGCTGGACGAGCGGGCGGAGCGCCTGCTCGTCCGGAAGGTGCTGCAGGCCCACCCGTGGGACGCCGTCGCCGACGAACTCGGCTTCGTCTCGACGGGCCAGTGTATGAAGGCGCTCGGGCGAGCGTACCAGGTGCTCGTCGAGCGGGACGGAGGGGAAGAAGCGGCGGCGCACCGACGACGGTACGAGTAGCCGCCGCTCACTTCTCGTGGTGTTCGTCGCTCTCGTCAGTGTCTTCGGTCCTGCCGACCGCGTCGGTCTCCTTCGCTGCGTCTTCCACCGATTCGTGCTCGTCGTCTCCGTCCGCCGTGTCGTCGCTCTCCTCCGACCCCACCTCGTCGGCCGCCGCGGTCAGCTCGTGGGCCTCGTGGTCGTCCCTCTCGCCCTCTTCGGCGGCCTCCACCTCGATTTCGGCCTCGACTTCGACCTCGACCCCGTCTGCGACGAGTTCGGCCTCGAACTCCTCCGCGTCGCCGACCTCGACTTCGAGCTCCTCGGTGTCGACCTCGACGTCGACCTCGACATCGACCGTGACCTGTGAGTCGTCCATGTTCGAATCCGGGCCGCTGTCGTCAAATAAATGTCGGACAAACAGTATGTGTGGCGCTGGCGTGCGGGACAGCGTCAGAGCCGACGCCAGCAGTCGGAGAGTAAAGAGCACGGGCCGGTCGAGGGAGACGGGTCTGTGGCCCGTCCGATGGTGGCCCCGTCGAGTCCGGGGCGACAGGCCGCACACTCTTGTCGGTCGGGCGTCTCTTCCTCCACATGGCGACCTGTAGCGAGGAGGGTTGTGAGAACGAGGCGGCGGTGCGGGTGTACGTTCCCTGGGAGGAAAACAGGGACGTCTGTACGGCTCACGCGCGGGCCATCGTCCAGTCCGAGGGGGTCGTCGCCGAGCCGCTGGAAGGGGCAGAGGAGAACTGGCGCTAGTCGAGGAGGTCGACCGCCATCATCACCTCGTCGACGTAGTCGCCGTCGATCTTGTAGTGGTCGCTTCGCACCGTCTCGGTCTGCCAGCCGTGGTCTTCGAGAAACTCGAGGGCACGCTCGTTCGTCGCCGGGATGGAGTTGTAGAGCTTCTCGAAGCCGTGGTCGCGCGCCCACTCGACGCCGCGTTCGAGGAGCGCGGAACCGATGCCGTGGCCGCGGAACTCCGTTCTGCAGCCGACCGTGAGAACCGCCGTGTGCGAGAGGAAATCCGTCTCGGGGAGGTCGAGGTGGACCCACCCAGCGACCTCCTCGTCGTCGCCGACGCAGGCGACGAAGAACAGCCGCGAGTGGACCTCGTTGTGGCGGATGAGCACCTCCTCGTGGTCCAGTACGTCGGCCACCGTCTCCGCCTCGAAGTAGTCGCCCTCCTTCGCGACCTCGCGGATGGTCTCGGTGAGCTTCTCCTGGTCGTCCTCACGGGCGGTCCGGATAACGAACTCGACGCCGTCGGACTCGTACTCTCTCGGGGCCTCCTCCTGGTAGGCGATCTGGAGTTTGTCACCGACTTCGCGGATGTACCCCTCCCGGCGGAGGATGGTCGTGTGGACGCCGAACGCACCGGGCTCCATGTTCAGCGAACGCCGGGCCTCGTTCTTCCGAACCGTCCCGTGGCTCTCGACGTAGTCGTACAGGTCCTTGCGGTCCTTGTGCGAGAAGCTGAGTTTGTCGGTGATATCCATGCGCACCCGTACCACACCTCGATACTTAATAGTTGTTCGTGATGTTGTCTCGGAAGATACGGATATCCTGAACCGACCGGCCCTGCGGTAATGTCAGATGGTTGTCGTGGTCGTCTCTCGGCGCTGCCACCTCGGAGCGGCGAAAGGGGGCACCGACTCACACGGGCCGTCTCAGTCCCGCGAGGGGACCTTCGTCACCAGCTGTGCCGTGTCGACGATGTTGTGCGTCTTCAACAGGACCTCGGCGGCCTCGCGGATCGTCACGTCGGTGTCGAACGCGACGCCGTGACACCGGGTGTAGAGCGAGAGGTAGTCGTTCGTCGCCCGGTGGAGCAGCCGAAGCTCGCGGGCGGAGAACTCGACGTCCCACGCGGCGGTCCGGGCCTCGATGTACAGCGCGACGACGTCGCCGAAGCCGTCGCGGGCGTACTCGAGCGCCCGCTCCTCGTCGACCTCTCCCGTGAAATCGAACGTCTCGCGCTCGTGGCGGGCCGCCTCGGCGAGGTCGGCGATGCGGGGATAGTAGCCCGAGTGGCGCTCGCCGGCCTCCCCCGTGGAGTCGAGGTCGCTCATCCCTCCTCGAACTCCACACCCTTCCCGCCGCGGGGGTGGACCCACGTCGTGTCCGCGACGACGGCGCAGGTGCCGCACTCGACGCAGGGCTGGGTGTCGAGCGACACCACCTTCTCCTCGTGGCCGTTCGTCCGAATCGTCTCCTCGCGGTAGCAGCCCCCGCCGAAGTCGCGGGCCGAGACCGGACACGAGTAGACGGCCGCGCCCGACGCCTCGATGGAGTTGTCTTCGACGACGATGTGGGGGTTGCCGATGTCGGTGTTGTACGAGAGGTTGCCGATGCGCTCCTCCAGCGAGGGCGGTTCGACGTGATTCTCGTCGCGGACGGCCGTTCCCAGTTCCTCGGCGATGACGGTGGGGAGCGTGACGTACGGTGTCCGCGTGTCGGGGATAATCGAGGTGAGGAACGGCGAGTTGTACAGCGTCTCGATCCGCGAACCCAGGAGTCGGACCCCGAACCGTCCGAGCGGCGAGTCGACGACGTCGTCGACCACTCCGGCCATGGGCTCGCGCTCGCCCAGCGAGCCGAGCAGGTCGTACTGCTTCGGCCGGAGCTTCTTCATCACGCCCTCGTCGCGGAGCTTCTTCGCGTAGAGCTGTCCCGCCTTCCCCGGCGAGCCACGCGACCGCGACTCCGCGAACGCCTCCGCGGCGAGCGCCCCGGCCGTGACGGCGTGGTTCATCCCCTTGATGATGGGTCCCTGTGCCTGCATCTGCCCGGCAGCGTCGCCCACGAGCACGAGGTTGTCACGGTACGGTTCACGAAGGGCGACCTTCTTCGAGTCGGGGACCAGCTTCGCGGAGTACTCCCGCTCGTGGTACTCGTCGCCGAGCCACTGTGCGAGGAGCGGGTGGGTGAGCAGGGCGTCCAGCAGCTCGTGTGACTCTAGCTCCTCCTCGACGATACTGTCGAGGTGGAACACGGTCCCGAGCGAGAGCGAGTCCTCGTTCGTGTAGAGGAACCCTCCGCCGCGAGCCTCGTCGAAGAGGTCGCCCGAGAAGAGGTGCGCCACACCCTCGTCGTCCGTGATGTCGAACCGGTCGTTCACCTCCTCACTATCCATGTCGACCACGGCCTTCACGCCCTGGAACCACTCCTCGGGGCGCTCCCAATCCATCAGCCCCGCCTGCCGCGCGAGTTCGGAGTTGACGCCGTCGGCGGCGACGATCAGGTCGGCACGAATGGGGTCGAGTTCGTCGCACGTCACGCCGACGACCTCGCCGTCCTCCTCCAAGAGGCCGTTCACGTGGACCTCGGTGAGGAGGCCGCCGCCGGCCTCGCTGGTGCGCTCGTGGACCCGCTCGGCGAGCCACGAGTCCATCTTCCTTCGAAGCACGGAATCGGACCACTCGGTGTCCGACTCGTGGAGGTCGGTGAGGTCGAACGACTCGACCTTCGTCCCGGCGACGTTGTGGATGTAGTACTTCGTGATGGGCCGTTCCGCGGCCTCGTCGCGGAAGCCGTCGAAGATGCGGTCGATGGTGTACGGCGCCGACTCCTCGGCGTAGATGAGCCCTCCCGAAACGTTCTTCGACCCCGCGTCGACCCCGCGTTCGAGGACGAGGGTCTCGACCCCGTAGGAGGCGAGGGTGGCCGCCGCGGCCGCCCCGCCGGGACCCGCCCCGACGACGACAGCCTCGTAGTGTTCGTACTCTGTGCCCGGGTCGACTTCGGTCGTGTCCGTGTTTGCGCTACTCATCGTCGGCACCTCCGGTCTCGTTCGTGTCGGTGTTCGTTCCTGTGTCGTCCGTCGTATGACCGCCGTCGGTTCGTCTCCCCCCGTCGGCCACTGCCCCGACGTCGAGTGTGCCGGTCTTTACTCCCTCCGTGAGTCGGGGCAGCACCTCGAAGAGGTCGCCTTCGATGAAGTAGTCCGACCAGTCCTTGATGCGGGCGTCGGTGTCGGTGTTGATGGCGACGATGGTTTCGGACTCGTCGCAGCCGACCTTGTGCTGGACGGCGCCGGAGACGCCGGCGGCGATGTACAGCTGCGGTTGGATGACCTGCCCGGTCTCGCCGATCTGCCGCTCCTCGTGGGTGTACTGATCGACGTGGCCGTCGAACTGGAACGACCCGGTGACGATGCCGCGGGTGACGCCCACGTCGCTGTTCTCGAACGCGTTCGCGAGTTCGAGCGCGAGTTCGACTCCCTTCGTGGGGTCGGCGCTGATTCCCCTCCCGACGCAGACGACCACGTCGTTGCCCGAGAGGTCCACGCCCGAGTCGAGCTGCTCGAAATCGGTCACGGAAACGCGAAACCACTCGTCGTCGAGCGGGAGGTCGTGCTCGACGACCTCCCCCTCCCTCTCGGGGTCGGGGTCGGGAATCTCGAAGCTCCCCGGGATGACCGAGCCGCCCTGCGGGTGGAACTCGCGGTGGGGGTTGTCCAGACAGAGGATGGTCGAGTACTCGAAGCCCGAGAAGTCCGGACGCTTCATGTGGAGGACGCGTTCGAACGTCTTCTTCGTCCCGGGCTCGCCGGTCTTCACCGGGTTGGAGATGACCGTGTCCTCGATGTACAGACCCGAGCAGTCCGAGGCCAGTCCGGAGTCGAGTTCGGCCTGGACCTGCGCGGAGAGGTCGCGGCCGTTGTTCGTCGCCGGGAAGAGGACGTACCGCGGCTCGTCGTAGTCGCGCCACTCCTCTTCGGCTTTCTCCCTCCCGAACCGGTGGTCGGCGGCGCGGGCCATATCGCAGAAGATCTCGGTGTACGGCTTGTGCTGGAACCTCGATAGACGCTCGTCCTCCTGGTAGACGACCACGTCGGCGCCGAGCGAGATGCACTCATCGGTGTGTTTCTCGACGTCGTCGCCGACGAGCACCGCGACGACTCGCTCGGACTCGTCGTAGTCGTCGTTGTAGGTGTCGATCAGCTCGCGGGCCTTCCCGAGCATCTCCTTGGAGACGTCGATCAGCTCCCCGGCCTGCGTCTCGCAGTACACCCACATGTCGCGGTACTCGCCGTCCTCCAGGGCGTGGACGTACTGTTTGTCCTCGGTCGGGTGGTCGAGGTCCGGATGGCGCTCCTCGGGGCTCTCCCGTTCTTCGACCTCGCCGTCGTCGTCGGCGCCTTCCAGCGATTCGAGGCGGTTCTCGAACTGCCGGACGATGGTGTCGCGGTTCTCTCCCTCCCGTTCCTCTTCGAGGAGGCTCCGGAGGCGCTCCGTGTCGTCCATCGACTTGATGGCGTTCGCGAGGTCCGCCAGCCCCATCTCGTCGAGGTCGATGTCGCCGTCTCCCTCCTCCTCGTCCTCGGAGAGCTTGTCGATGCGCGACTGGATGAGCGTCTTCACTGGCGGGCGGTCCTCGCCGGCCTCCTCCGCGGCGAGCATCTCCTCCAGTTCGTCGGGGTCGTCGATGTCCTTGATCTTCGGGCCGAGTTCGGCGATCTCGTACTCGGTGGGGTCGACCTCCATCGTCAGTCACCCCCCGCCTCGGCGGCTCCCGGCGAGGACGCGAAGGGCGTCAACTCCTCTACCACCTGCTGCATCGCCTCCGAGTCCCCGGGGTCGACCATCGTCGCCTCACGCTCGGCGGGTGCCTTCGGGATCGGGTCCACGGAGGAGACGATCGTTGGTGAGCCGTCGAGCCCGATGTAGTCGGGGTCGAGGTTCAACGCGGCGTGGTTCCAGACGGTCACGTCCTCGTCGTCGTCGAGGGCGCCGGCGCGCTCGCGCGTCTCCGCACGGAGGGACTTCAGTTCGAGGCGGTCCCGCGCGGTCCGGTACTCCGGCTCGAAGTCGGGGTCGGTGACGATGAACGCGGGGAGGGACACCTCGACGGTCTCGACCTCTTCGATGTCGCCCTCGACGAGGCGCTTCGCGTGGACGCGCCCCTCTTCGGGGTCGATGTCGAGGGCGATGACGTGGGTGACGATGGGCATGTCGAGACACCAACACGTCTGCGGACCGGTGTGGCCGGTCTCGCCGTCGGCCGTCTTGAACCCGGCGAACACAAGGTCGGGGACGCCTCGCTTCCGAATCGCCGTCGCGAGCGTGATGGCGGTCGCCCAGGTGTCGGCGGCGGCCATCTCCCGATCCGAGACGAGAGTGAGGTCGTCGGCGTACACCGTCTCCATCGCCTCGCGGAGGACGTCCTTGTAGCCCGGCGGCCCCATCGACATCACGGAGACGTTCCCGCCGTGTCGAACCCGAGTCTGCAGCGCCGCACGGAGCGCGTGCTTGTCGTTCGGGTTCATCACGGTCGGCGTCTTCCCGCGTTCGAGGTGGCCGTTCTCGTCGAACGACACCTGCCCCTCGCGGAAGTCGGGGACGCCTTTGGTCAACACGACAGTGTCAATTTCTCCCATAGTCTCGCCATCACCTCAGCACGTTTTCGTAATAATCTTTTGGCTCAATTGTCGGCTGACGCGACCGTCCGAGGGGCGGGAGCCTCCCGAGAGACGGTCGACGCGTCGCTCACGGGGAGAGGTGAGAGGGGAGAACGGTGAGTAAACGAGTCGACGCGTCGACGAGGCGGTGGCTCGGGCCCCCCGGCGGGGCGGTTCGGGTGCGAGCGGGGCTCGGTTCAGTTCGACCCGGTTCGGCTCAGATCCGGCCCGCGCGTCCGGGGTCGACGTCGATGGCGTCGACCGGACAGACGTCGACGCAGAGCATGCAGTCGATGCACTGGTCCTCGTGTGTCGGCTCCGCTTTGATCTCCGACTCGGGGTGGCCGGGCGTGTCGACCCACGTGAACACGTCGACCGGGCAGTCCTCCAGGCAAGCGCCGTCGGCGAGACAGATGTCGAAGTCGACGGCGACGTGTGTGCCGTGGATGCCTTGCTTCTCCGGCGGGTCGTACGGTCCCCAGATGGCGACGTCGTCCGCGTAAGCGTCGTCGTCGACCTCCACTCGCTCGCGGTTCGTCTCGAAGTTCGCGTCGATAGCCATGACTACGGGTATGTGACAGGGAGAGCACTTAACTCTTGCACGGGAACGGGTTCATCGCGGGGAGTACGGGTCAGAGACTCCGTGGGGGGGACGTGGGCGTTCGACGAGAGAACCGGAACATCCGACGAGGAGGTCGCGCGGCCTTCGTGCCGTCGACTTCGCTCTCGATTCGGCACGCGACTTCCGGCAACAGATACACCGACGCAGAGACGTTCTCCGGGGGTGCGACCTCCGAGGGTCTCATCGTGAGACATCGAAGTCGTCACGGAGTGCAAGCGTTTTCCCGTCTCCGACTCCACGACACCTAACGGACCAATGGTCTCCGCACTCGCGTGGGTCGCGCTCGCGCTCGCCGCCCTCGGCGTCGTCGGGAGCCTTTTGCCCGCCGTGCCGGGAGCGACGCTCTCACTCGCCGGGGTCCTCCTCTACTGGTGGTCGACCGGCTACACCGACCCCTCGCTTGTCGTCCTCGCTGGCTTCGCGCTCGTCGCCGTCGTCGCCGTCGTCGTCGACGTCGCCGGAAGCGCGCTCGCCGTCCGTGCCGGCGGCGCGTCGCCGCTGACGGCCGCAGTCGCGCTCGTCGCGGGGCTCGTCCTCGGCCTCGTCACCGGCCCCGTCGGGTTCGTCGTCGGGGTCGCGGGCGCGGCCTTCGCCGTCGAACTCTACCGCACCGGGGAGTCCGAGGCGAGCACCCGCGCCGCGCTGTACGCGACGGTCGGCGTCCTCGGCTCCGCCGTCATCCAGACGCTTCTCACGCTGTCGTTGCTGGTCGCCCTCGCCGTGGTCGTTCTCCTCTGAGGGGAAGAGAACGCGGGATAGGGGGTGGCACACGTATGCCATCGCAGAACCGTCCGACAGAGTCAGTCCGGGGTAAGCGCGACCGCCCGGACGGGCGAGCCGTCCGCGTCGAGCGCGAGCGGATAGGCGTGGACTTTCACTCGCGGCGGAAGCCGTTCAAGCCCGGTCAGGTTCTCGTAGATCAGTCGTCCTGCGCCCAGAATTGCGTGGTGAGCGCCGAACCCCGACGGTTCGCCCTCGCTCGCGTTCGGGCTCGGCGTCGGGTCGACGTTCAGCGCGTCGGTCGCTACGTGGTAGTCGTGGTCGACACACCACGCGGCGGCCGCTTCGGTGAGATACGGGTGGTCGAGGTAGCGATCGGTCCCCCAGTGGGCGTCCCAGCCCGTGTGGAGGACGAGGAGGTCGGCGTCGGTCGCCTCGGGCAGGTCCGCGATGTCGATCGGTTCGCGGGCACCGTGTCGGACGTCGGCCACCTGCGCGTCGAACCGGAACGCGTCGGCGTCGAAGTCGGCGAGCGTCCGTCCTTCGTCCTCCGTGTGGCTCGGCGCGTCGACGTGGGTGCCGGTGTGACTCCCCATCGAGAGAGCCGTCACCCGGTAGCCGTTGGCACTGAAGTCCGCGTGGGGCGCGAGGGCGACGTCGGGGTCGTCGGGATACGTCTGCATCCCCGTTTCGATGGGGTGTGAGAGGTCGTAGGTGGGCATACGTCCGGCTACTCGTCCCGAGAGTTACCTCTTGCCGTGCGAACGCACACCACAACGCTTATCTGTCGCATTGCAAGTGTGGGTAACATGTGGCAAAAGGTTACCACCTTTCGACGCGTCGTCCGCGCCGCGCGTCCGGGGAGGGGGAGCGAGAATGGTTAGCCAGACCGGTGGCTTCGCGCTCCTGGGGCTCTGGGGCGCGCTGATGATCGGGCTGACGTACTACATCTACCGCCGGCAGGACGTGACCGATACCCGTGAGTTCATCACCGCCGGCGGACGGGCGCAGGTCGGACTCACCACTGCCTCCTTCGCTGTCACGTGGATGTGGGCCGGCGACATTCTCGGCGTCCCCGAGTACGTCGGCTTCGTCGGCGTCGCCGGCATCTGGATGTACGCCGGACCCGCCGTGCTGTCGTCGTTCGTCGTCATCCCGTTCGCCCTTCGGATGCGCAAGCTGTTCCCGCAGGGGCTCACGTACAGCGAGTACTTCATCGAGCGGTTCGACAAGCGCGCTCACCTCGCCGTCGTCTTCGTCATTCTCTACACGATGGTGCTCGGCGGCGTCATCCAGCTGTACGTCGGCGGGGCGGTCATCGGCGGCCTCACCGGCATCGACACCAACGTCGTGATGGCCGCGCTGATGGGCGTCATCGGCGTCTACATCCTCCTCGGGGGGCTCTGGGGGTCGATGACGACAGACTTCATCCAGTTCATCTCCGCGGTGGTGCTCACGCTCGTGTTCGTCCCGATTCTCCTCTTCGAGGCCGGCGGCCCCGGCGCCGTCTACACCAATATGGTCCAGAACCTGGGCTCGGACGCGCCGGCGTTCCTCTCGATGGCCAACTTCGCGCCTATCGAGGACTTCTTCCTCCCCTACGCGCTGGGGCTGGGCGTCTGGGGCGTCGTCTCGCTGGCGACGTGGCAGCGCATCTTCGCCGTCCGCCGCGACAAGACCTCTCGATTCCTCACCATCGGCGGCATCGGCGTCTTCACCACCATCGCGATGTACGCCGTCATCGGGTTCGTGGGGCTGGCGGTGTTCACCGACGTCTCCCCCGGAAACCTCTCTGTCGAGACGCTCTCCCTGCTGCCGGAGTGGGCCACCATCGTGTTCTTGCTCGTGACGCTGATGGTGCTCGGGTCGTCGACCGACTCGTACCTCGCGGCGATCGCGTCGCTCACCTCCCGCGACATCTACTTTCGACACCTCGACACCGACGCGAGCGACGCGGCACAGCTCCGAGTGGCACGCGTCGCCAGCATCGGGTTCGCAGTCGTCATCTTCGCCGGCACCGTCTTCGCCATCGACAACATCGGATTCATCCAGCTGCTGCTCATCGGCGGCATCGGCGCGTCCGCGCTGGTCGGGCCCTTCGCCCTCTCGCTGTTCTGGCGGAAGGCCTCCTCGGTCGGTTTTATTACTGGTGTGCTCATCAGCCAGGTCGTCACCGGCTTCCTGTTGGCGTCGTCGACGGGTTTCCTCTCGGGGGGCATCGCGCTGAAGCTCTGGGAGATCATGGCCGTCGGTCACCTCGCCTCGACGGTGTTGACGCTCGTGGTGAGCCTCCTCTCCCCCGACGACTTCGCGTTCGAGGACATCGCACAGGAGGGGTCGGAGATGCTCGCCGACGGCGGGGTCGACGACGACGACGGTGTCGACGCCGAGGGGGGTGAGCGCCGATGATGGGACAGACGCTCTTCACCGCCCTCC